>JAUVVA010000021.1 GCA_030604905.1 Verrucomicrobiota bacterium
CAACGAGGAGGACTTCACCGCCTCGCTCGGCTTCGAGGTCAAGGGCGTCGACCACGCCAACAACCAGGGCGCCATCGAGCTCGACGCCTTCAAGGCCATGATCGAGACCGCGGTGAAGGAGTTCCCGAATTTCAAGGTCGCCGCCACCACGCTGCGCCACGTCCACACCGCCACGGTCAACGACTGGTCCGCCATCCTCTGGCACGACGGCAAGTTCTTCGAGAGCCGCCAGTATCCCCGCCTCGAGATCCTCGACCGCGTGGGCGGCGGCGACAGCTTCGCCTCCGGCCTCCAGTTTGGTTTCCTCGAGTTCAACGACCCGCAGAAGGCCGTCGACTACGGCGCGGCCCACGGCGCGCTCGCCTCGACCACGCCCGGCGACACCTCCATGGCCACCCGCAAGGAGGTCGAGAAACAGATCTCCGGCGGCGGCGCCCGCGTGGTCCGCTGAGCTGTAAACGCTCGCCAAGCTCGAGCCGCGTCCGGGAGCCCGCTCCCGACGCGGCTTTTTCGTATCCGGGCCCGCTTCGGCGGAACGCCGAAGCCACCCGCGAGACGCGCGCTCTCCCCAGACCCTCCTATCGTCTCCGCCCGCCGAGCATACGGGTAGTCACCACGGCCGCGGCCACGATGCCGAGGACCGCCAGGGCCGGCAGGTAGGTCGACACCCGACGCAGCGGCGCGCTCGGCTTGGGCTCCGGCAGGGCCACCGCGGTGCTGGAGAGACGCCGCACGATCAACTCCACCGCCTCGCACACCTCGCCCAGCCACACATAGTCGAGCGTCTCGGGCGTGTCGTTCTTGCTATGATACTGCCGATGCCGCAGCGGCGCGGTGTCGGTGAGCATGATCGCCGGATAATGCTCGACCCAGAAAGACCAGTGGTCGGAGCTCCAGGCGAGCGGCAGGTGGGTCGGCGCGGTCAGCGCCTTGAAGGGAAAACCGTCCGCCTCCTCCCGCAACACGCGCTCGGTCTGCTCCAGCAGGGGCCGCGAGAGCGAGTTGGCCACCACCGCGAGGAAATCGCCCGTCGGCGGCAGCACCAGGCCGCCCATCGAGCCGCGCTGCGAGCCCGGCTTGGCCGAGAAGGAGCCGAGGCTCTCCAGGCAAAGCATACCCATGATCTTGTCGCCCCGCCTCCGACAGGCCCGCACGTAGACGCGACTGCCCATGCTCGGACGATGGGTGAAGGGCGACTCCTCGTTGGTGAAGGCGACGAAACGAATCGTGCGCCCCGGCCGCGAATCACGCAGGCGCTCCGCCAACTCGAGCAACACCGCGAGCGCGGAGCCGTTGTCATCCGCCCCCGGCGAATCCTTGTGGGTGTCGTAGTGCGCGCCGATCAGGATGATCTCCTCCGGACGCTCCGTGCCGGTGATCTCCGCCTCGATGTTGGCAAAGACACGCCCGCGGGCACCGTAGATCTGGCGCTCGGGCTCGTAACCCGCCTCGGCGAAGCGCGCCAGCAGGCAGGACTCCGCCTGGCGGAGATTCTCATAGTGGTAGATGTTGCGCGGCCCGATCTCCGTCGCGAACAGGCGCACGGTGGCCTCCAGACGCTCCGGCAGCGTCGAAGGAGCCGACGAGACGCCTTCCGGCCCGGCCTGGGCCGCGGCGGAGGGGGACGAGGAGCGGGAGGAGGCGAGGTCAAATTGGTTTCCGAGGTGCATGGTATGCCCATTGACCCGCCCCGACGCGCCGAGGATTCGCCAAAACCACGCGCGCTCCCCGCTTTCGGGCGCAGTCCCCACCCCGCCGGCCCGGCCTTCTCCCACGCGCCGCGACAGACGCCCCCGCCCGATGGTTTCAGCGCCACTCCACCCAGAAGCGCAGCGCCGCCTGCGCGTCCACCGCCGCGCGCGTCAGCCCCCCGTAGCCGGCGAGATCCAGGCCCCAGGTCCCGGCCGCGTTGCCCGCCCACACCACGCCTCCGCCCAAAGCCAGCTCAAGCTCCCGCTTGTCACCGGTGGATGGATACACTCCCCCCAGCCCCTCGAGGTAGATCGACCAACGTTCGCTCAAGGACCGCCCCGCCACCGCCGCGCCCGAGACGCCCCGATCCCGCCCCCCTCCGCCGTCGCCATAATCGTCGATCCCGAGTTGGGCGTTAAAAAACCCCGCCTCGCCGAGCGGCCGGCCAAAGATCACCAGCGCCCCGAGGTCGACGGTGTCATCCGCCCAACGCGAGCCGCCGGTCGGCAGCTTCACGTAAGGCAGCACCGCCCAGGCGGGCCCCTCGGCCTCGTCCCCGCACAAATGCACCTTCGCCATCAGCCAAAGGTCGCCCACGCCCGCGCTCGTCTCGCCATCCACCCGCTCGCGTTGATACGCCTGCCAGCCCGCCCGCGCCTCCACCCGCTCGCCCACGCCGGTCCCCACCTGCACCCAGGCCCAGGCCTCGGAGCGGACCCTCCCCACCCCCGCTCCCGCCGGCAAACGTCGGTCCTCGCCCCGGGTATACAAATCCAGGTCGAAACGCCATGTCCCCACCTCGACCGGCATCACCCCTTCCGTCACTTGCCCCCGCGCCTCGAACGCCCCGAGACCGCACGACACCAGCGCCAAGGCGCGAAACAACCGCCGCCATCCATTTAAGCTCTTCATGGGCAAAGCCATCAACCCGAGCAAACCCACTTCGCAACCTTGAATTTAGTCATGGCTAATTTTGTTAACCTAGGACAACTATCCGTAAGTTTCCCGATACGTCCCGCTTTTTCGTGGTCAGGCGCGGCGCGATTTCTGCACCGTCGCGCCCGATGTCGCAGAACTTCGCGCGCTCCGTCTTCATCTTCACGCTGCTTTTCTTCGCGGCGTTCTTCTTTTGGCCGATTTTCCAGATTCTCCGGGGCGGCTTCATCGACGCCGACGGCCACTTCACCCTGCGCACCTTCGGCGCCCTGCTCGCCGATCCGATGTATCGCGAAGGCCTGCTCAACGCCTTCTGGCTCGGCCTCGCCACCACCGCGCTCTGCTTCGCCATCGGCCTGCCGCTCGCCTTCATCAGCGACCGCTTCGAATTTCCCGGCAAGGCCGCCCTCGCCTCGGTCGTCCTCGTGCCGATGATTCTCCCGCCCTTCGTCGGCGCCATCGGCATCAAGCAGATCTTCGGACAATACGGCGCGCTCAACGCCCTCATCATCCAGCTCGGCCTCCGCCCCGAGGGCTGGACCTTCGACTGGTTCGCCGTCGCGCCCTTCTGGGGCATCGCCGCCGTCAGCGCGCTCTCGCTCTACCCCATCGTCTACCTCAACTGCGCCGCCGCCCTCGCCAACGTGGACCCGGCCATGGAGGAGGCCGCGCAAAACCTCGGCTGCACCGGCTTTCGCCGCTTCCGGCGGGTCACCCTGCCGCTCATCAAGCCCGGCCTCTTCGCCGGCGGCACCATCGTCTTCATCGCCGGCTTCACCGAGCTGGGCGTGCCGCTCGTCTTCGACTACCCGCGCATCACCTCGGTGCAGATTTTCTACGGCCTGAAAGACATCGGCGGCAACCCCGCGCCCTACGCGCTCGTCACCATCCTCCTCCTCGCCACCACCACGCTCTACATCCTGGGCAAGGGCCTCTTCGGCCGCCACGCCTACGCCATGATGGCCAAGGCCTCGCACGCCGGCGGCGCCCGCCGCCTCCCGCTCGGCCAGGCCCTGCTCTGCACCGCGGCCTTCGGCGGCGTCACCGCCCTAGCCGTGCTCCCCCACCTCGGCGTCGTGCTCACCGCCTTCGCCAGCGACTGGTATGCGAGCATCCTGCCCCAGGCCTACACCCTCGACAACTTCGCCCTCGCGCTCGGCCACCCGCTGACCGTCTCGGCCATCTCCAACTCGATCAAGTTCGCCGCCGCCAGCACCGTCGTCGACATCATCCTCGGCATCGCCATCGCCTACGTCGTCGTGCGCTCCAAGCTGCGCTACCGCGGCGTGCTCGACGTGCTCGCCATGCTCCCGCTGGCCGTGCCCGGCCTCGTGATCGCCTTCGGCTACCTCGCCATGAGCCAGGAGGGCCGCTTCTTCAGCTTCATCAACCCGATCGAAAACCCGACCGTGCTCCTCATCATCGCCTACTCGGTGCGCCGCCTGCCCTATGTGGTGCGCTCCGCCGTGGCGGGTTTCCAGCAGACGAGCGAGACGCTCGAGGAGGCGGCGCAAAACCTCGGCTGCCACCCCCTGCGCGCCCTGCGCAAGATCACGCTGCCGCTCATCGCGGCCAACCTCATCGCGGGCGGCCTGCTCGCCTTCGCCTTCGCCATGCTCGAGGTATCCGATTCGCTGATACTCGCGCAAAAGCAGGCCTACTACCCCATCACCAAGGCCATCCTCGAGCTCTTCCAGCTCCTCGGCGACGGCCAGTTCATCGCCAGCGCCCTCGGCGTCTGGGCCATGGTCTTCCTCGGCATCTGCATCGTCGGCCTCAGCCTCGTGCTCGGCAAGAAGCTCGGGGCCATCTTCCGCGTCTGATTCCGCCGCGACCTCGCGTCGTCGCGGCATCAAATCCTCGGGGCGCCCCGGAGTCCCGCCCCGCGACCGGTCTCCGCCCCCTTGCGCCACTCCCGCGGCGAGCACCCGGTCTCGGCCGCGAAGGCGCGGGAAAAAGCGCTCGCCTCGCTGAAGCCGAGATACTCCGCCACCCGCTCCAACTTCCAGCCCTCGAGCAGGCAACGCCGCGCCGCCTCCATCCGCAGGCGGGCCAGCTCCCGCCGCGGCGAGGCGCGGCCGGCCTCGGCGAAGACGCGCCGCAAATGCGCGGCCGAGACGCCGGTCGCGGCGGCCACGTCCCCGACGTCCGGATGTTCCCCCAGATTCTCCGCAAACCAGTGAAGCGCCCGCTCCACCCGGCTCAGCGGCGACAGGGGCGGCGGAGAGGGCGACTCCCGTTCCAACACGAGCAAAGCCGTCTCCACCAGCATCTGCTCCAGCTTCAAGCCCAGCCGGGCGTCGCCCGCCGTCCACAGCGACCACAGCTCCTCCTGCCTCGCAGCCTGCGCCCGCAGCTCCCGCTCGGTCAGGTCTATCGTGCGCGTTTCGGCCGGCTTCACCCACGCGGCCAGCTCCTCCGGCACCCGCCCCGCGTGCAGCACAAAAACCTCCGCGACCCGCCCGCCCTCGTCCGTCCAGCCATGCGGCGAGGCCGGGTGCGAGATGTAGAGCCTGGGCGCCGCCCCCTGAGGAAAAGCATGGTCCGCCCGAAACGGCCGCGCGCCGCCCCGAAGCACCCATTGCAGCTCCCAGGCCCCGCGCATTCGCGGAAGCACGGGGCGCCGGCCGTAGGTGCGCAGCCCGCGCGCGAGGTAACCGAGATTATGCGAGACGCCTTGCATGCGCGTTTCTGTCATGTTTCCGCACACTCACGCAATGGTGCTTTCGCGGGGCTTGGGGCAAACTGCAGCCCTCCTCCCCCTCACCCATGTCCTCCCGAAAACGCTACGCCCTCGTCGGCACCGGCATCCGCTCCCGCATGTATCGCGACGCCCTGCTCCGTGATTACGCGGCGCACGCCGAGCTGGTCGCGCTCTGCGACCTCAATCCGCTGCGCATCGCCGCCTGGCAGGCGGAGGCTGGCCTTTCCCTGCCGGCCTACTCGCCCGCCGAACTCGAAAGAATGCTCCGCGAGCACCGGGTGGACGCCCTGATCGTCACCAGCATCGACCGCACGCACCACGATTTCATCTGCCGCGCGATGGAGGCCGGTTGCGACGCCATCACTGAAAAGCCCATGACGATCGATGCCGACAAGTGCCGACAGATCCTCGAGACCCGCCGGCGCACCGGCCGGCGACTCACCGTGGCGTTCAACTACCGCTACTCGCCGCGCAACTCCAAGGTGAAGGAGCTTCTCCGCTCCGGCCTCATCGGAGAGGTCACATCCGTGCATTTCGAGTGGGTGCTCGATACCGCCCACGGCGCCGACTATTTCCGCCGCTGGCACCGCGATAAACGCAACGGCGGCGGCCTGCTCGTCCACAAGTCCACCCACCATTTCGACCTCGTGAACTGGTGGCTCGACTCGCGCCCCGAGACCGTGATGGCGATGGGCGGCCTGCGCTTCTACGGGCGCGAAAACGCCGAGGCCCGCGGCGAAGCTCGCGCGTATCCGCGCGGCACCCACCCCGCCGCCGCCGGCGATCCCTTCGCGTTGAACCTGCGCGACAGCGACGACTACCGGCGGCTCTATCTCGAATGCGAGGCGGCCGACGGCTACCAGCGCGATCAAAACGTCTTCGCCGACGGCATCAGCATCGAGGACGAGATGAGCCTGCTCGTGCGCTACCGAAGCCGCGCCGTCATGAGCTACCACCTTGTGGCCTTCTCCCCTTGGGAGGGCTACCGCGTCGCCTTCACCGGCACCAAGGGCCGGCTGGAGCTGGACGTCACCGAAAAAGCCCACGTCGGTCCCGGCGAGCCCGATCACAACCTGATCAAGAACATCGCCGGCGCCGCGCCCCACGCGGTCACCGAGCCGGCTTCCCTGCTGTTCCGTCCACACTGGCGACCCCCGGTGAAAATCGAGGTGCCGCAGGAAGGCGGCGGCCACGGTGGAGGCGACAAGCGGCTGCTCGACGATCTCTTCCGCCCGGCTCCCGCGCCCGATCCACTAGGCAGGGCGGCCGGACACGTCGACGGCGCGCTTTCCGTCCTCACCGGCGCGGCGGCGAACCGCTCCCTCGCCACCGAAGCGCCGGTGCGGATCTCCGACTTGCTCCCGGACGCGGCCTGCAGCTAGTCCAGACCGTTTGTTTCAAATCGAGTCATGGCCGAGGATCCGGGCGGATCGTCGAGCCACGGGCGTCCCGCCCGTGGCGCTCGTGGGCTCGGAACATGGGCGCAACACCAGGCCGCTCTAACCCGGCGATCCCCTCGCCTCACCAGGCCAGCGCGTCCACCGGCGCCCGGCGCGGGTTCACGTGGGTGCGGTCGATGCAGCCGTCGCTCAGGTGCAGCACCCGGTCGGCCATGTCGGCGATCACCGCGTTGTGGGTGATCACCACCGTCAGCGTGCCCAGTTCGCGGTTGATGCGCTCCAGCGCCTCCAGGACCACCAGGCCGGTCTTCAAATCCAGCGCCCCCGTGGGCTCGTCGCAGAGCAGCACCTGCGGACGCTTGGCGATGGCGCGCGCGATCGCCACCCGCTGCTGCTCCCCGCCCGAGAGCTGCGCCGGGAAATGATCCATCCGCGACTCCAACCCCACCAGACGCAGCGCCTCCTCCGGCGCCATCGGCTCGCGCGCGATCTCGGTGATCAGCGCCACGTTCTCCCGCGCCGTCAGGCTCGGGATCAGGTTGTAGAACTGGAAAACAAAGCCCACCACGTCGCGCCGGTAGCGAGTCAGGCCGGTCTCGTCCGCCCGCGCGAGATCCCAGCCGCGATAGACCAGCCGCCCGCGGCTCGGCAGATCGAGCCCGCCGAGCAGGTTGAGCAAGGTCGACTTCCCCGAGCCCGAGGCGCCGAGCAGCACGACCAGCTCGCCCGAGTGCAGGTCGAGGTCCACGCCCTTGAGCGCGTGCACCGCGGCCGGACCGGACCCGTAGGTCTTGCCCAAGCCGCGAACCTCGAAGACCCGACGCGTGGTTGCCATGGTGTTTTTCCGCCCGGACGCCGCGCGCCCGGCTCGCGCCTCAACGCCCGCCCGCCGCCACGCCCTCGAGGATGCGCTCGGAGGCCGCGATGCCCTTGTTCATCACGCCGAGGTGAAAACTTTCGTCCGGCGCGTGCAGGTTGTCCTCCGGCAGGAAGAGCCCCATCATCACCGAATCGAGCCCGAGCACGCGCTTGATGTCGGCGATGATCGGCACGCTGCCGCCCTCGCGCAGGTAGAGCGGCGCAGCGCCAAACACCTCCGCGATCGCCGCGTCGGCCGAGCGAAAGGCGCGCGCCAGCACCGGCGATTGCTCGCGCGGCGTGTTCGGACGATCCGGCGGCACCACCACGTAGGGCGTGCCGCTGTGCTGGTCGACGATGCGGTAGGTGACGTCCTTGGGCATGCGCTCGGCGATCGTGCGATGCAGCAAGGCGCGGATTTTTTCGGGCTGCTGGTTGGGCACGAGGCGGCAGCTGATCTTCACGAAGGCCTTGCTCGGGATCACGGTCTTCGTGCCCTCGCCCTGGTAGCCACCGCCGATGCCGTTGAACTCGAGCGTCGGCAGGAAACGCGTCGCCTCGAAGGGCGTGTAGCCCTTGTGCGGGTGAAAAGCCGGGATGCCGAGGAACCGGCGATACTGCTCCTCGCTCTGGCCGAGCCGCGCGAGCTGCTCCCGCTCCCAATCCTCGACCGGCAGCACGTCGTCGTAAAAGCCGGGCACATTGACCCGCCCCTCCGCGTCGTGCAGCGAGGCGCAGAGCTCGGCCACCGCCTGGATGGGATTGCGCAAGACGCCGCCGTGCAGCCCGGAGTGCAGGTCGGTGCGCGGACCGGTGACCTCCACATCGAGCAACACGAGCCCGCGCAGCCCGCAGGTGATGACGATCTGCTCCGGGCGCGGGCTGCCCGTGTCCGAGAGCAGCACAAAGTCGGCCCGCTTCAGCCGCGGCGCGTAGGCGTCGAGAAAGGCGGGGAAGCTCGGGCTGCCCATCTCCTCTTCGCCCTCGATCATGAAGGTGATGCGCAGGGGCAGGTCGGGCCGGCGCTCCAGCAGGCGCGCCACCGCCGCCACGTGCACGAGCAGCGGGCCCTTGTTGTCCGCCGCCCCGCGACCGTAGAGGCGGTCGCCGCGGATCTCCGGCTCGAAGGCCGGGCTCGTCCAGAGGTGGAGCGGATCGGCCGGCTGCACGTCGTAGTGGCCGTAGATGATGACGTGCGGCCACGAATCCGGCCCCTCGCGCTCGGCGAGGATCACCGGATGCAACGGCGTGGCCACCACCTCGACCTTGAAGCCCAGGCGCCCGAGCAAGCCCGCGATGTGGTCCCGCGCGCCGGCCATGCCGGCTTTGAAGGCCGGATCGGCCGAGACACTGGGGTGACGGATGAACTCCTTGAGGGCTTCGACAGGATCAAACATGCGCCCCAGTCAACGCGAGTCCCGCCCGTCCGAAAGGCGAAAAGCGCAAAAGCCCCTACCCCCGCGCCCGCCCGCGCTTGCCGGGGCGGCTCGGCCGGGCTTGCCTCCCGGTCCCGCGCCCGTGAGCCCATCCCTCCGTCTTCTCCTCGGCAGCCTCCTCCTGTTCTTCCTTGCCGGCTGCACCCACCTCGACCGCACGGTCCAGCCGGGGCGAAATCCCGCCGAGCTCCGCGAGATCTTCGTCGCGCGCAACCTCTCGGACAACCACCGCCTCGCCGAGCGCATCACCGCCGCCCTCCGCGAGCGCGGACTGCGCGCCGAGAGCGGGCCCCTCACCCTGCTCCCGCCCTCGGCCGAGGCCGTGCTGCACTACGAGGACCGCTGGACCTGGGACTTTGGCGCCCACATGACCCACCTGCGCCTCGACCTGCACGACCCCGGTCAACGCCGCCCCTTCGCCACCGCCACGCGCGTGCGCCACGTCGCCAACTCCACCGACCTCGACGCCGTGATTCCCGCCCTGGTCGACAAACTCCTCGCGCCCGCGCCTTGAGCCGCCGCGCGGAATCCTTTTCCCTCCCCGCCATGAAAAGCGCCTACGAACTCGCCATGGAACGGCTCGCCAAGTCCGAGCCCGCCGAAAAGCCCCTCAGCCCCGCGCAGAAGGCGCGTCTCGCCGAGATCGACACCCTCTACAAGGGCAAGTGGGCCGAGCGCGAGGTCTTCCTCCGCGGCCAGTTGGAAAAAGCCCTGTCCTCCGGCGACGCCGAGGCGGCCGAGCAAGTCCGCACCCAGCTCGCCCGCGAAAAGATCCGCCTCGAGGAGGAGCGCGACGAGGAGAAGGAACGCGTCCGCCGCGAGACCCGCGCCTGACGACACGACCGCGGGACCTCCCGCCCCTCACTCCGCGCCGCCCCCTCGGCCGCCCCGCGCCCTCGCTCAGCCCCGCGCTCCGCGGGCCACCACGCGTCCGCGCCAGCGCAGCGCCACGCCCACGAGCAGGATCAAGGCCGGCACCTCCACCAGCGGCCCCACCACCGCCGCGAAGGCCGCGCCCGAGCTCAACCCGAAGACCCCCACCGCCACCGCGATCGCGAGCTCGAAGTTGTTGCCCGCCGCGGTGAATCCCAGCGTCGCCGCCCGCCGATAGTCCGCCCCGGCCCGCACCCCGAGCCAGAAGGTGGCGGCAAACATCAGCGCGAAATAGAGCGCCAACGGAAGCGCGATTCTCAACACGTCTCCCGGTCGCGCCAGGACCTGCTCCCCTTGCAGGCTAAACATCACCACGATCGTGAAAAGCAGCGCCCACAGGGTGAGCGGGCTGATCGCCGGCAGGAACTTCTCGTCAAACCACGCCTTTCGCTCGCCGCGCCGCAGGAGCGCCCGCGTCAGCCAGCCGCCCGCGAAGGGCAAGCCGAGGTAGATCGCCACGCTTTTCGCGATGCCGCCCATCGTGACCGTCGAGAGATCAAGCGCCCCCAGGTCCATCCCGAGCAGCGGAGGCAGCACGGTGAGGTAAAACCAGGCCAGCGGCGCGAAGGCGATCACCTGGAAAATCGCGTTCGCCGCCACCAGCCCCGCGCAATACTCGCGACTCCCGCCGGCGAGATCGTTCCACACGATCACCATCGCGATGCAGCGCGCGATCCCGACCAGCACCAGACCGATGAAATACTCGGGGTGACCGCGCAAAAACACCGCCGCCAGGCCAAACATCAGCAGCGGCCCCACCAGCCAGTTTTGCAGCAGCGAGATCGCCAGCACGCGCTTGTCGTGAAACACGTCGCCCAGCTCCTCGTAGCGCACCTTCGCGAGCGGCGGATACATCATCACGATCAAGCCGATCGCGATCGGGATTGAGGTCGTGCCGACGCTCCAGCCGGTAAGCGCCTCGCCCAGCCCCGGCGCGAAGCGTCCCAAGGCCACCCCGATGAGCATCGCCGAAAAGATCCAGACCGTCAGCCAACGGTCCAGAAACGACAGGCGCCCCGTGATCGATTCCGTCTTCATGAGGTTCCCGGCTCACTCCCCCGTCGCCTTTACGTTCGCGGTCGCGAGCTTCTCCGCGTGCAGGGCCGCGCGCGGCAAGGCCAGGGCCGCCGTCGCCGAGGCGAGCGCAAACAACGCCGCGCCCCAGAGGCAGCCGGCCAGGCCCGCGGCCTGATACAGCGCGCCGGAGAGCAGGCAGCCCACGAGGCGCCCGCCGGCGTTGGCCATGTAGTAGAAGCCCACGTCCAGCGCCACCTTGTCCCCGTCCGTGTAGTCGAGGATCAGATACGAGTGCACCGCGGAGTTGATCGCGAACACCGCGCCAAACACCGCCAGCCCGGTCGTGATCGCCGCGCCCGCCGGCGCGCCCGCCATCAAGCCGAGCGGGATCGCCCCGGCCGTGGCCGCCAGCGCGAAGGCCCAGCCGGCCGCCGTGCCCCCGGCCGGCGCGCGTCCGCGCAGCAGCGCCGGCGCCGAGCCCTGCACAAAGCCGTAGCCGATCACCCAGAGGGCCATGAAGCTGCCCACCTGCGCGAAGCTCCAGCCCAGCCCCTCGCGCAAAAACACCGGCACGCCGACGACGAACCAGATGTCGCGCGCCCCGAAGAGGAAAAAGCGCGCCACGCACAGCAGGTTGATCGGCCTGCTCTTCGCGAAGAGCGAGCGGAAGCCCTTGGTCTTGGCCTTGCCGCCGAGATCGCCGGGCAGCGCGAGGGACACCGCGATCCACAGCGCCGCGAGCCCTCCCGCCATCCAGGCCAGCGCGCCGCCAAAACCGGCCGCGCCCAGAAGCACCCCGCCGAGGAAAAAGCCCACGCCCTTGAGCGCGTTTTTCGAGCCGGTGAGCACCGCCACCCACTTGAAGAGCGAGCCCTTCGCATCCGCGGGCACCAGCACCTTGATCGCGCTCTTCGCGCTCATCTTGGTGAGATCCTTCGCCACGCCCGAGAGCGCCTGCGCGCCCATCACGTAGGCCAGCGCCACCCACTCCGGCCAGTCCGGCCCGAGCAGGGCCAGGGCGCCGAGCGCGATCACCTGCAAGGCGAGACCGGTCGTGAGCGTGAAGCGCAGCCCGAGCCGCGAGGCGAGCCAACCGCCGGTGAGGTTGGTGACGACGCCGCACAACTCGTAGAGCGCGAAGAGCAGCGCGAGCGTGAAGGGCGAGAAGCCGCGACGCGCAAACTCGAGCAACACGAGCATGCGCAGCGCGCCGTCCGTGAGCGTGAAGCCCCAGTAGGCGGCGGTGACGATGCCGTAGTTGCGCAGGTTCATGCGAGCGGCGCGGAGACGAGACGCGGCGACGGTCGGCGCGAGCCTCGGCCCTAGAGGGAATGAGCCACCTTCAGGGCCAGCTCGGCCATGCGGTTCGAGTAGCCCCACTCGTTGTCATACCAGGCGTAGATCTTCACCAGGCGCTTGTTCACCACCATGGTCGAGAGCGCGTCCACCGTGGCCGAGGCGGGGTTGCCCTTGAAATCGATCGAGACGAGCGGGCGCGTCTCGTAGCCGAGGATGCCCTTGAGCGGCGCGGTCTCGCTCGCCGCCTTGAGCAGCGCGTTGACCTCCTCGACGCTCGTATCGCGCTTCACCTGGAAAACGCAGTCGGTGAGCGAGCCGGTGAGCAGGGGCACGCGCACCGCGTGGCCGTTGAGCTTGCCCAGCAGCTCCGGGTAGATGAGCCCGATGGCGGTGGCCGAGCCGGTCGTCGTGGGGATGAGCGAGAGGCCGGCCGCGCGGGCGCGGCGGAGGTCCTTGTGCGGCGCGTCGATGATCACCTGCGTGTTGGTGGCGTCGTGCACCGTGGTGATGGCGCCGTGCTCGATGCCGAGCCCCTCGTGGATCACCTTCACCACCGGCGCGAGGCAGTTGGTCGTGCAGGAGGCGGCGGTGAGCAGGCGGTGCTTCGCCGGCTCGTAGAGGCCGTCGTTCACGCCCATCACGATGTTGAGCGCGTCGCCGCCCTTCACCGGCGCGGCCACGATCACCTTCTTCACGCCGCGCTCGAAATAGGGCGCGAGCGCCTCGGGCGTGCGAAACTTGCCCGAGCACTCGAGCACGAGGTCGATCCCCTGCCCCGCCCAGTCCACCTCGCCGGGCTTGGAGACGCCGCTCACCGCGATGCGCCGCTCCCCGACCCGGAACGCCGAGCCGTCGGCCTCGGCCACCGCCTCCTGCGCCCAGCGGCCCTGCACGGAGTCGAAGTTGAGCAGGTGCGCGCAGGTCTCGGCGTCGGCCTTGGGATCGTTGACCAACACCCAGTCCAGCTCCGGCCGGAGCGCGGCGGCGCGAAACACGAGGCGGCCGATGCGGCCGAAACCATTGATGGCGATGCGGGTTTTCTTCATGGGCAAAAAATCAACAGCAACCGCGGCGCGCGCCCGCCGCGGGCGAACAGCCGAGATCCAGCTTGGCGAGGCGCGCCGCGTCTTGCCGGAAAACCGCCTCGGTCCCGGCGCAGGCCTCGAGGCCCGCGAGCAGCGCAGCCGCCGCGGGCTCGGGCCGCTCCGGCAGCGCGTAGCAAACCCACTGCCCGGAGCGCGTGGCCACCACCAGCTTCGCCGCGCGCAGCGCGGCCAGATGCTTCGAGACCTTCACCTGCGGCTCGCGCAGCACCGCCTGGAAATGGCACACGCAAAGCGGCCCCGCCTGCAGGACCCGGAGGATGCGCAGGCGCGTCGGATCGGCCAGCAACCGGTGCAGCTTCGCGAGGCGCATCCGCGCAGACATGCGCTCGCGGATATATACCGCAAGCGGAATATATCGCGACGCGGCTTTGTCACATCCCGGGCACATGCGCCGCGAGCTCGGCGCGCAGACGCTCGATCAAGGCGGGATCGTCCTTGGAAGGGTAGTCGTCGGGGATGCGCAGCACGACGAGGGACTTGCCGGCGCATTCCTCCGGGAAGCGCTCGCGGATGCGCTCGGCGTGCTTGCGCTCCATGCAAAACACGCGGTCCGCCCAGCCGAGATGACAGGCGGTGACCTTGATCCGCGCGCCGTTTTCGGTGCCGGCCGAGCGCGCGTCGTAGCGCGGGTGGCCCTTGAACAGGGCCTCGGCCGCCGGGCTGCGCCACCGGTTGCGGGAGCAAAGAAAGAGGAGTTTTTCGCGAGGCATTCGGGGGCGTCGGAGGTTCGGCGACCGACCCAGGCTGGGGTTTCGCCGGGCCGGTTTCGACTCCGAATCAGGCGGCCAGGATCTCCGCGACGTCACCCGGCCGCAGTGGTTTGACGAGGTAGCCCCGCGCGCCCGCCAGCGCCACCCGCTTGCGGTCCCGCGGCTCGTCCGAGGAAGTGAGCACGCACACGCGCACGCCCTCGAAGCGCCCGTCGCGGCGCATCCACTCGAGCACCTCGTGCCCGGTCAGCCCCGGCATCTTCAGGTCGAGCAGGAGGATGTCGGGCAGAGGGTGCGCCTCCCGGTCGGCGAACACGCCCTCGCCCGCCAGGTAGGCGACCGCCTGGCGACCGTCGCCCACGTGATGCGGGATCGGCAGCCCCGCCTTGGCGAGGACGCGGGCGGAGAGGAAAAGGTCGTCTTCGTTGTCCTCGGCGATGAGGACGGTGGGGGAAAAGAGGTTCATGCTTCGAAGGGGGCTTTAGATCATCGCGCCCGCGGCGCAGGTTTGGCCGTTCTCGTCCGCGCGCGGGGGAGCGACGGGCTCGGCCGAGTCCGTCGCGGCAAATTCCAGCCAGAATCGAGCGCCGCGTCCCGGCGCCGACTCCACACCGACCTTCCCGCCCATGCGCTCGGCGGCTTTTTTCACGATCGCGAGGCCGATCCCGGTGCCGGGCACGTGGGGATTGGCCGCGCGCTCGAAGATCCCGAAGATGCGTTTCTGCTGCGCCGGATCGATGCCCACGCCGTGATCGCGCACCGAGATGCGCACCCGCTCGCCGACCGTCTCCGAGAACACCTCGATTTCAGGTTGCTCGCCCTCGCGCACGAACTTGAGCGCGTTCTCGATCAGATTGGAAAAGCACTGGATCAGCGAGGGCAGGTGTCCCTTCACCCGCCCCAGCGGACTGCGCAGGCGGATGAGATGCCGGGAGGCGAGGATGGCCGGGTATTGCTCGATCACGGCGCGGAGCACGAGGTCGAGGTCGAGGCTCTCCAGCGTGATCTCCGCTCGGCTCACCCGGGTGTAGGCGAGCACCTCCTGGGTGAGCCGGTCCATGCGCCGCGAGGCGCGGGCGATGCGGTCGAGCATGTCCTGCGCCGGGGGCGGGAGCGCCGCGGCGTAGTCCTCCAACAATACATTGGCGTAGCCCTCGAGCACGCGCAGCGGCGAGCGGAGGTCGTGCGAGACGCTGTAGGAGAACGCCTCCAACTCCTCCACCATCTGGCTGAGGCTGGCGGTGCGCTCCGCCACCCGCTCCTCCAGCGTGGCGAGCAGCCGCTCGCGGTCGTCGAGCAGGTCCCGCACCTGGTATTGGCGACGGCGGGCGCGGAGCGCCGCGTGCACCGCCGCGACCAGCGTGAGCGTGCGCAGCGGACGCTCGATCAGGGTGATGTTGGCCCGGTCGCCGAGCCGCGCCACGGCCTGCCCGCTCCGGACGGCGAGGTGTCCTCCGGTGGTGATCAAGATGATCGGCGCGTCCGACCAGGGCGCTTGCTCGGCCAGACGCGCCGAGAGAAGGGAGTGCTCGCGCGCGCCCAGGGCCTCCTCGGTGAGCAGAAGCGCCCCGCATCCGCCGGTGAACCGCTGCGCGAGATCGGCGAGATCGCGGCAGACCTCCGTCTCCAGCCCCTCGGCGAGCAGGACTTGGTTGATGTTGGCCGCGTCCGCCCCGAGCGGGGCGAGCACGAGCACGCGTTGACCGGGATCAGGCACGTCGGGTCCGCCTCAGGCTTCGGGCAGCATCTCCGTCGCCTCGCCCCGGAAAAGGGGCACGCCGGTGAGGACGCCATGGAAATTGGTCAGCGGTTCGCCGACGCGCAGGCCGCTGCGGCCGAACTTGAGCTCGCGGATCGCGTCCTCGTGCAGGCCGGTGCGCTTTTTCACCACCGAGAGCGCCTTCCGGATGCGGCCGTTCTGCTCGAAGTAGCGGAGCAGGAGCACGGTGTCGGCGAGATAGGTGAGGTCGATGGGCGTGCTCATCTGGCCCACGATACCATGTTGCGCCATGGTCATGGCGGTGACGACGCCGTAGCGGTTGAGCAAAGCGAGCAGTTCGTGCAGCTGGATGTTGAGAAACTTCACCCCGGGCATCGCCTGCAGGTAGCCGTTGAGGCTGTCGACCACGAGGAAACGAACCCGCTCCTTCTGCACGCGCTCGCGGACCCGGTGCACGAACTCCCCCGGGGCCAGCTCCACCGGATCGATGGCGAGCACCGTGATGAGCCCCGAATCGATGTGCTTCTTCGCCGGAAGGGAAACCGACTCGGCGCGAAGCAGGAGGGTGGAAAGGCTCTCCTCGAAAAGACAGAAGAGCGCGCGCTCGCCCCGTTCGGCCGCCGCGACGGCGAATTGCAGCGCGATGGTGGACTTGCCGGTGCCGGCCGGGCCCAGCAGCAGGCAACTGGTGCCGCGCTCCAGACCGCCGCCAAGCATATCGTCAAGCGCCGGCACCCCGGTCTGGACCGCCCCCGGATCCCAGGAGGAGGAATGCTCGGAGGCGACCAGACGCGGAAACACGCGCAGGCCTCCGGCGAGGATCACCGCGTCGTGAAAGCCGCTGGAAAAGTTCACCCCGCGGAGCTTGTTCACCTTGAGACGGCGCCGCTCCAGACCGTAGTCCGACTCGATCTGCTCCAGGGTGAGCACCCCGTGCGCGATGCTCTGCACGTGCAGATCGCCCCCGCCCGTCGCGTGATCGTCCAGCATCACCACCGTGATGTCGCGCCCGCTCAGGAATTGTTTGAGCGAAAGCATCTGCCGACGGTAGCGCAGCGCGGTGTCGGAGAGCAGGCGCAGTTCGGACAACGAATCGATCACCAAGCGGGCCGGTTTCTCGTCCTCGATCCGCTTGAGCAGGATGTCCGTCGTGCGGTTGAGCTCGATCTCGGCCGGATGAAACACCGTGTTCTGCGACTCCTGCGCCAGCTGATGCTCGAGCGCGGAAAGCTCGAACACCCCCAGGCCATCCAGGTCCCAGGCGTGCGACTGCGCCACCGCCTGGATCTCCTCGCGCGTTTCCGAAAGCGTGATGTAGAGCGCCTTTTCCCCTTGGCGCACCCCCTCCAGAAGAAACTGCAGCGCGAGGGTGGTTTTTCCCACTCCGGGGTTGCCCTTGATCAGGTAAAGCCGATTGCGGGGCAGTCCGCCTCGGAGAATCTCATCCAAGCCGGCGATGCCGGTCGTGCAGACGTCGTTTTTGATGGGGACGGACATTGGATGGAAAAGGGAAAGGGCGGGCCGAAAAGACGGAGAATGGATACCGGGGGAACACGCGCCGCGGCAGGGCTCGGAAATGAGCCGCGGGAGCGGAATTATGAGGGTTGGTTAGAAGGACCTGCGAGTGCGGCACCCGCAAGAAACGCCCGCCCAAGCGCCCCCCGAAGCCGGGGTCGGGCGCCTTACCGCAGTGCAACTACGCAGACCACCCAGCGGGCCAATCTCCGCTCCGCGATCCGCCCGCTGGTCAGTCCGTCCCGACCTCGCGCACCCAGACCTTGAATTCGCGCAACTTCACCGGAGTGCCCAGGACGAGCAGTTCGTCGCCCTCCGCGATCCGCTCGTCCGCCCCCGGACTGAGGGTCCGCAAGAGCCCGCGACGCACGCCGGCGATTTGCACGCCGTGGCGCGCCGCGGGAGCGATCTCCAACAAGGTCGCGCCGGCCGCGCGGCTGCCCGCCGGCACCGTCACCGTCTCGAGGCCCACCGCGTCGAAATCCGCGCCATCGTCGGCCGCCAGGGCCACCGCGCCGAGGAACGCCTTGGCCTCCGCGACCTGTTCCGGCGTGCCCAGGAATAGGACCTTGTCGCGCGGGAAGAGCGCGCTGTCCGGCCCGGGAAGGGAGATGATGCAGCCCTGCCGCTCGATGCCCACCACCGTGCACCCGAAGCGCGCGCGCAGATTGAGCTGAGCCAGGGTGTAACCCGAGCACGAGGCGAGGTCGGGGATCACGCACTCGGAGACGCTCAGCTTCCACTCCTCATGCCGTGCCAACCAAGGCATGGAAGTGCCGCTCATGCGGCCCGAGCCGCTGTCGGAAAGCACGTCCTGCAAGCCCACCTCGAGCTCGCTGTGCCAGTAGATCATCCGCCGCCGCAACAGGGCCAGGGCCGTCACCGCCACCAGCGCGCCCGCGAGGATCGTCCAGCCCGCCGCGCCCGCCGGCGCGAAGGAGCCCACCCACACCACGAGCATCACCAGCGAGACCAGCCGCACCCCGTTGGAGATCAGCAGACGCAAACGCTCGCGCTTGGCCTGCGGCTGCGTGCGCGTGGCAAACTCCGCGACGATGAGACCGAGCGCGCCGACATTTCGCCAGACCGCGAAAAGCGGCACCAGCGCCACGATCACCAATGCCGTCCAGAACAAAAAGCTGGGCCCGCCCGGGAAGAGCCAATCCGTGCCGACCCAGTCGAGCAGCAGACGCTGCAGGGGCTCGGCGAAAACCAGGAGACCGGCCACGAACAGCAGCTCGACCACGATCTGGATGACGCGCTTGCGGCTCAGCTTCCAAAGCAGGTTGCCCGCGCGCCGCTCCCCCAGCCGCTCCAGCCAGTCCTGGTAGGCGTCGAGCACCCCCACCAGCCAGCGCGGCCGCAGCCGAAGCAAGGCGTCCGCGATGGGCGCGGAACGCCGGGTGAGGACGGGGGCGGTCAGCGAGGTGACGAGCGAGAGCCCCACGGCCAGCGGGTAGTATCTGTCGGGCACCACCATCGCGGCCACGCCCAGCTGCGCGATGATGAAGGAGAACTCGCCGATCGGGGTCGCGATCAAGCCCGCCCGCAGCGCGTCCCGCTGCGCCGTCCCGATCAAGGTCAGCGCCGTGGTCGTGGCCACCACCCGCAGCACCAAGGTGAAGGCCGAAAGCAGAAGCACGATCCACCACGCCTCCCTCAGTTGGCCCACGTCGATCTGCAGGCCGATACCCACGAAAAAGACCGCGCTGAAAACATCGCGCATACCCTCGAAGATCCGTTCCACCTGATGGCGGTGCGGCGTCTCGGCCACGATCGTGCCGAGCAAAAACGCGCCCAAGGCGAGCGAGTAACCCGCCCGATGGGCCAGGATCGCGAGGCCGAAGAGCATCGCGGCCGTCGCCAGCGTCTGCAGCTCCTCGTCGGCCTTCACGCTCAGCTTGCGCAGCAGCCACGGCACGATGAGCAGGCCGATGATGCCCGCGAAGACCACGAAGGCGCCGAAGCCCCCGATCGTGGAGCTAAGGCTGCCGGCGGCCGCCCCGTCCTCCCCCGCCGCCCCGCCGGCCGCGGAAAAGGCCACGACGGAGTTGAGCACGGTCAACATCACCACCGCCACCACGTCCTCGAGCACCGTCACACCCATCGCGAGCTGCCCCGGCCGCTCGTGGGCGCTGCCGGTTTCCTGCAGGACCTTGCCGATGATCGCCGAGGACGAGATCATCAACATGCCCGCCAGGAACAAGGTCTGGGTGCCATCCAGACCGAGGCCGGCGCCCAGCGCGCGGACGCCGAAATAGGTGAACACCGCGCCGAGAAACACCCCGAGCAGCAGGCCCGCGCCCAAGCGCTGCAAGCGGCGCAGACTCAGCCGCAGACCGATCGAGAACATCAAAAACACCAGGCCCACCTGCGCCGCCGTGGCGATGCTCGCCTCGTCGTGCACCAGCTTGAAGGGCGGCGTGTAAGGTCCCACCACCATGCCGGCCACCAGATAGCCGACCACCGCGGACAAACCCATCCGCTGACAGAGCCAGCCCAAGACCGCCGCCGAAGCCAGGATGATCGCGAGGTCTTGGATGAAGTCGGTGCCGGGCATGCGCTTGAGGTGCAGCCGCCTCGAAACCCGAAAGCCGGGACGACGCAAGGCTGAGCTGAAGAAGAAGACCGATTATCGATGGAGTCGAGCAGCCCGGCGGAAGGAGGCGTGCTTACCGAGGTCCGGGGAGCGCAGCCCGCGAGACGCGGGCGCTCCTCAGACCGGCTCGAACCGGGTCTTTGCGCTTTTTGTGGCCCGGTTGAAACGCTCTAGAGAGCCGACGGACGCGTCCGCTCCATCGCCGCGATCACCCGTGCCGCGGCCGCCTCCTCCGGGTCCACCCGCGCTTCCGTCAACTTGCCGAAGTGCGTCGTGCTCAACTCCCGGTTCGGGCAGTCCGCCACCGCCTGGCGCAGCACCGCCACCAACTCCTGGTGATTGCCGCGCCACATCCGGGCGGACAGCCACTGCATCGCCGCCGGATGCACCGAGCGGGTGCGGTAGTGGGGAAAGATCGCCGTCAGATCCGTGATCACACGCCGGACGATCAACTCGATGTCGTCGCGCCTCTCGCGCAGCGGGGGCAACTGCACCACCGCCGGCACGATAAACTGAAGTTCCTCCAAAAACTCGCCGTCCGCCGGCGCTCCGGTCTCTCCGCGCAGCGGAGCCGCGAAAACGATCCGCAGCGGCTTCTCCCGCTCGCGCTGACGCCGCGCCCGCCGCAAAAACTCCAGCAAGGGCTTCTCCTGGTCTTTGGCCATGCGATCCACGTCGGGCACGAAATAGGTGCGCGGCATCCCCTCCTTTAGCCGATCGAGCGAAACCTGCGTCGCCAAGGTCTCCACCTCAAGCTCCTGCGCCCCGAGCACCACCAGGCCGCCATGCGGATCCCCGCCCATCGCCTGGTATTCGCGCGCGGCCAGCTCGAACTCCACCCCGGGCTCGCCCCGCAGAATCACGCCGACGGGGTCGTTGTTCGCGTTCCACAGTTCGCGCAGCACCCTGCGCATCGCGCCCGAGCGCGTCACCAGATGGATCGGCCAATAGTCCGCCTCCGAGGTGAACGGCGACCGCGAGCCCGGATCCCTCCGCTCCGCGACGGCGGCGGCCGCGCGAGTCGCGGAGCCCGCGCGCTCCACCCCGAGCAGCCGATGCAGGGCGCTCACCGCCCGCTTCGGATTGATCGGCTGCAACAAGGCGTCGCCCAAGCCCGCCGCGAAGAGCGGCAACACCTCGTCCACCTCCTCCCGGTTCGCGATGAGGAGGAAACGCGTGTCCGGCGATATCTGCCGGGCCTTGGCCAAGAACTCGGAGGACACCCCCACCGCCCCTTGAGCGAAAACGAGCAACTGACAGAAGCGCGAACCCACGACCCGGAGCGCCTCCTCGGCGTCCGGGCAGGCGGCCACGGTCGCGCCTGCGTCAGTGAGCAGGAGCGAAAACAAACTGCGGAGGCGTGCGTCCGGAATGCAGACGGCGGCATGAAGAGTCATCTGGCGGAAAGGGATGTTTACGGAAAGCGCCGGCCCTCGTGAGAGGGTCCGGCGCCGCGAAACACAGGAGCGAAAGTGAAGCGAAGAAGCTGGTTTGAGGGAGGGAGGCCGAAGAGTCCCGGGAGGAAGCCGCGGACTCAGTCGGGATCGTTCGGTTGGACGGCGAAGCAGCGGAGCGAAGTGGCCAACGTATCTCAGAGGCGAGCGACCAAGGAATAACCGAAGGGTAGTTCGCCGGGAGCGAGCCACCGAAAGACGGCCGTCAGATCGCCGCGATGCGACCCTGTGGCTGCATCGTTGGGCTCAGTAGGGCCGGCCTCGATACATCCGGACCTTAGGCGCCGGGGCCGCGTCCGCCGGAGCCGCCGCGAGCGCGGGCTCGGCCGGCACGGCGACCGCGGGCGCCGGGACGGGGGCGGCCGCGGTCGCAGTCTTCGGCGTCGGCGCCACCGCCGCGGGAGCGGGAGCCGGCGCGGCCACCGGCGCGGGTTTGCCGCCGCGCGCCGCGGTCGCGAGTTCCTCGATCACCGCCGGCGTGAGGTGCTTGAGCGTCATGTTCGTGACCATGCGCGTGGAGGCCAGATTGGCCTTCTCGCCCCCGAGCACGAGCAAGACCTGTTTCTCCGTGCGACGCAGCAGCAGCCAACGCTCGCTGAACTTCAGCATGTAGTCGTCGCAGGGCAGGAAGTTCTCGTCCATCGTCTCATACATCGCGACGATGCGGCGTTGCGCATCCGCGAAGAGCTCGTTCGAGAGAAAAGCCGGCAGGCGGTTCACATACATCTGGCCTTCGGCGCTGAAGAGGCAGACGCCCTCGATGCCCGGCAGATCGAGGATATTGTCGAAAAGTTTGGAGATTTCCATGGTGGGAGGGGGAGTCGCGTGTGGAACGGACGGGAGGAAGGCCGCGAGATCAGCCGGTCGCCTCAAGCGGCGGCCAAGGCCTGCCGCACGGCCGTGACGGCTTCGTTGAGACGGGTGCGGGAGTTCAAGATCACCCCGACCGCGCCACCTTGGTGGGGGAGGCAAATTACCGTGAGCGACTTGCCTTGGATCTGGGCCTCCTGAAAATCCTCCAGCCCGAAGGATTCACCGATCAGACCGGCGACCTGCTGGAAATAGACGAGCACGTTGGCGAGGACATCGACTTCGTTGCCCTCCTGGACGATCACGTCGCCGGACTCCGAGCACTGCACATATCCGATGACGTTCGGCGCCTGCATGATCTGCTGGACCGTTGGGTTGTTCATGGCCTGGGTAAACTTGCTGCCGATGATGGCGTTCATACGCCCACCCCTGTCGCATCTGCCGTGCCAGCCGCGGGGCATTCTCCCTAAATTTGCTAAAAAAGTCTTCCGTGCTTCCGTGTAATCCTCGGGCGAATACCGGACGCCGCCATTCCCACGGCGGCGCCCTTTACATTTTGACACCCCTCTGGCACGCCAATTGCCTTTCCGCAAAATTCTCCCCGGCGCCGCCCACTCCCGGAGCCGCCCCCAGTCACACATGTCCTCCATCCTCGGCTACTTCTCCAGCGATATCGGTATCGACCTCGGCACCGCCAACACGCTCGTTTATGTCAAGGACAAGGGCATCGTCCTGCGCGAACCCTCGGTCGTCGCGCTCGATACCCAGACCCGCAAGGTCCGCGCCGTCGGCGACGAGGCCAAGCGCATGCTGGGAAGAACCCCGGGGAATATCACCGCCATCCGCCCCATGAAGGACGGCGTCATCGCCGACTTCGACGTCACCGAGGCGATGCTCCGCTACTTCATCCGCAAGGTGCACAACAACGCCCTGCGCGTGAATCCCCGCGTCGTCATCGCCATCCCCTCCGGCATCACCGAGGTCGAGAAGCGCGCGGTCAAAGACTCCGCCACCCACGCCGGCGCCCGCGAAGTCATCACCATTCCCGAGCCCATGGCCGCGGCCATCGGCGTCGGCCTGCCCATCGACGAACCGGCCGCCAACATGATCGTCGACATCGGCGGCGGCACCACGGAGATCGCCATCATCTCCCTCTCCGGCATCGTTTTTAGCAAATCGATCCGCGTGGCCGGCGACGAGCTCGACAGCTCCATCGTCAATTACATGAAGCGCGCCTACAATCTCCTCATCGGCGAACGCACGGCCGAGGAGATCAAGCTGCGCGTCGGCTCCGCCTACCCCTTGGACGAGGAGCTCACCATGGAGGTCAAGGGCCGCGACTCGGTGGCCGGCCTGCCCAAGACCATCCACATCACCTCGCAAGAGATCCGCGAGGCCCTCAGCGACCCCATCTCGTCCATCGTCGACGCCGTGCGCTCCACCCTCGAGCGCTGCCCGCCCGAACTCTCCGCCGACCTCGTCGACCGCGGCTTTGTGATGGCCGGCGGCGGCGCCCTCATCCGCGGCATCGACCGCCTGCTCTCCGAAAAGACCGGCCTCCCCGTCACCGTCGCCGACGACCCGCTCTCCGCCGTCGCCAACGGCACCGGCTCCGTCTTGGACGACCTTAACTGGGTGCTCCAGAACGTCTGAGCGATTTATGATTTAACAATTGTGATTGATGATTGAAGGGCCTGAGCCCGCCGCCCGCCCGTCTCGTCCGGGACGCCGCCAATCATAAGTCATCAATCCTAAATCATAAATTTCGTCGTGCGTCGTTTCGACCAGGCCCGCCCCTTTCTTACCCTGGGCCTCGTGCTGCTCGCCTGGATGATCGTCCCCACGGTCATCAAGCGCTTCGCCCGCCTCAGCTTCTACGAGTTCCAGGCCCCGCTCGATGTCGCCGCCTCCTACGGTCGCGAACTCCAGGGCTTCTGGGCCGACCGCACCCGCTCCAACGCCGAGCTCCTGAGCGCGGCGCGCGACCTCCAGCGCCTCAACGCCTCCTACGAGCTTCGCCTCCAGGAAGACGCCCGCCTCCGGGCCGAGATCACCCGCCTCGAAAGCCTGCTCCGCCTGCCCTCCTACCCCGAGTTTCGCCCCGAGCCGGCCCGCGTCGTCCGGCGCGATTTCAACGTCTGGTGGCAACGCCTCGTCGTGCGCAAGGGCGCCAACCACAACATCCGCGTCGGCTCCCCCGTCATCTACGTCGGCGGCCTCGTCGGCCGCGTCGTCGAGGTCCATGCCACCACCTCCGTCATCGAGCTGATCAGCAGCCCCGGCGTCCGCCTCGCCGCCGTGTTTGAAGGCGACGACCGGCCGGTGAGTTTCCAAGGTGGCATCAACGCGCCCATGCGCCCCCCCGAGGCCGTGATTGAGTTTGTCCCGCTCGATGTTTTCGCCACCCCCTCCGCCCCGCGCCGCCTCGTCACCTCCGGCATTGGCGGCGTCTTCCCTCCCGGCCTTCACGTAGGAGAGGTCTATCAACTGGAACCCAGCACCGACGGCCTGTTCAAAAGCGGTCGCGCCCGCCTCGACCCGCGCCTCGGCCGCATCAGCGAGGTCACCATCCTGGTCCCGCTCGACCCCGCCTTCCACGTCCCCTCCGCCACGCCCTAGCATCTAGCCACTAGCTCCTAGCAACTAGCTCCTAGCCCGCCATGCCCCACGCCCTCCGCCAAGTCCTCGCGCTGCTCGCCTGCGCGGCCGTGCTGGCGGCGATCGTGTATCAAATCAATCACTACGCCGCTCCCTGGGCGCTCTCCTTCTCGGTCGCCGGCCTCTTCGTCACCCTGCCCGCCCTCCGCCTGCCGCTTCGCACCGGCCTCGCCTGCGCCCTCCTCGCGGGGCTCTGGCTCGACGCCGCCTCCCCCCTCCCCTTCGGCCGCCAGGCACTCCTCCTCGGCCTCGCCTTCTGCTTCGTGCACCGCATCCGCGACCGCCTGCCCCGCACCGAGACCGTCGTCCTCGTCGTGGTCGCCCTCTTCGTCAACCTCGCCCTCTTCGTCGCCCTCGCCTTCCTCGACCTCGGCGCCCTGCCCGATCCCGCCGCCGGCGGCCTTCGCCTGCTCGCCGACCTGCTCGTCTCCCAGCTCCTCACCGTCCTCCTCGGCCCCTGGTATTTCGCGCTCCAGACCGCCTCCCTCCGTCTCGTCGGCGCGCCCCCCGCGCAGATCGTGAGCCGCTACGCCTGAGCCCGCGATGCCGTCCCGCCTTCCCGAACTCCAGGACCGCTCCGGCGCCCTCGTCGAGTCGCACCGCGGCTACGACCCCCGCCTCTGGCTCTTCCACGGCATCATCGTGCTCATGCTGATCGTGCTCGCCGCGGGCCTCGGCTACCAGCAGCTCGGCCGCGCCGACATCCACCGCGAACGCGAGACCGTGCAAAGCCAGCGCCGCGTCGTCGTTCCCGGCCCCCGCGGCAACATCTTCGACCGCGAGGGCCGCCTCCTCGTCGGCAACCGCCCCCGCTTCGCCGTCACCCTCAACCTCGACGAGCTCCGCTCCGAGTTTCGCCGCGAGTTCCTCCGCATCCGCCGCAATTACCGCGAGAGCGGCGACCAGGACATCCCCACCGCCGCCCAGCTCGACCGCATCGCCCGCGTCGCCGTCGTCCAGCGCCACCTCCACGTCGTCAACCGCATCCTGGGCGCCCAGCATCGAGTCGACGAGGCCAAGCTCGAGCGCCACTACCGCCAGTCTCGCATCCTCCCCTTCCTCCTCTTGGAAGACCTCTCCGCCGCCGACTACGCCAAGCTGCTCGAACAGCTCCCCGTCCGCTCGCCCCTCCAGGTCTACACCTCCAGCACGCGCTTCTACCCCCACGGCCGCCTCGCCGCCCACGTGCTCGGCTACACCGCCGCCGACGACAACATCGAGGTCGACGAGAGCATGCCCGGCGCCGAGCTCACCACCTTCCGCATGCGCGGCTCCGTGGGCCGGAACGGTCTCGAAGCCTCCCTCGACGACCGCCTCCAGGGCATCGCCGGCGGCGCCATCTACCGCGTCGACCCCGCCGGCTACCGCCTCCAGCCCCCGCTCGAGAAGCGCCGCCCCGTGCAGGGCGAGGACGTCATCGTCAGCCTCGACCTCGACCTCCAACGCGCCGCCGACGCGCAGATGACCGAGATCGGCCTCGCCGGCGCCGCCGTCGCCCTCGACGTGCGCACCGGAGAGGTTCTGGCCCTGGTCAGCAAACCCGACTACGACCTCAACGCCTTCACCCCGCGGCTCTCCCGGGCCAAGGCCGCCGACATCAACGCCCGCGGCGCCTGGCTCAACCGCGCGACCCAGGGCCTCTACCCGCCCGGCTCCACCTTCAAGCTCCTCACCGCCATCGCCGGCCTGCGCAGCGGTCACATCGACTCGCACTCCGTTTCCGAGTGCACCGGCACCTACCGCGTCGGCGGCCGCACCTTCGTCTGCAACAACCACCGCGACCGCGGCCCCATCCCCCTCGCCCAGTCGGTCGCGAAGAGCTGCAACGTCTTCTACTACGAGTTCGGCCTGCGCACCGGCATCGAGACCATCGCCGCCGAGGCCCGCCGCCACGGCCTGCACCAACCCACCGGCATCGAGCTCCCCCACGAGACGCGCGGCATGCTCGTGCCCGACCCCGAATGGAAACAACGCCGCCGCGGCGAGCGCTGGTTCCCCGGCGACACCGCCAACGTCTCCATCGGCCAGGGCGACCTCTCGCTCACCCCGCTTCAGATGGCGGCCTTCACCGCCTCGCTCGCCCGCGGCGAGACCATCACCCGCCCCACCCTGCTCCACAATCCCGAGGCCCCGCGCCAGCGCAGCGAGCCCGACGGCCTCACGCCCGCCGAGCGCGCCGCCCTCATCGCCGGCATGGAGGCGGTGACCAACACCGGCACCGGCCGCATCCTCCAAACCCCGCGCTTCCGCGTGCCCGGCCTACGGCTCGCCGGCAAAACCGGCACCGCCCAAAAACGCACCCCCGAGGGCACGATCAATTTCGCCTGGTTTGTCGGCTTCGTCCCGGTCGAGGACCCGCAGGTCGCGGTGGCGGTCATCATCGAGGGTGACACCCCCGGCGAGGACGTCGCCGGCGGCCGCTTCGCCGCGCCCGTGGCCGGAGCCATCTTCAAAGCCTGGGCCGACAAAGCCGCCCGCCAGGCAAACGAAGGCAAACCCGCCAGGTGACGCGGGCGGCCGCCCGCCCGCGTATCGGCGCGGTGGATACGAAAAGGCGCGGCCAGGCGGGCGGCCGGCTTGCGCGGCTCAACCCTGCTGCAAGCCAAGCTCCTCGACGCGCTTGCGCAGAGTCGCCCGCGTCATCCCCAGGCGTTCAGAGGTGCGCGCCAGGTTGCCCTCGTAGGCCTTGAGGGTGCGCACGATCATCTCGCGCTCGAAGCGCTCCAGGATCGGCTCCGCCTCCTTGCAAAGCTCGGCGTGGAGGAAATCCAACGCCTGCTCGACCGTCCACGCGGGCGCCCCCGCCTCCGGCGAGGCCGCCGAGGCGGGCGCGGCGGCAGGCTCGGCCGCCGTCGGCCGGAGCATCGGGGCCACCGTGAGGTTGATCGGCACCGGGCCCGAGCCCGCGGACTCGGAGGCGGCCGGGGCCTGCGCCGTCCCCCCCGCCACGACCCCCAGGCCCCCGCCCGCGACCACCGGAGCCGCGCCCGCGCTGGCCAGCACCTCGGGGGGCAGATCCTTGACCAGGATCGCGTCGCCCTGCGCGATCACCGCCGCGCGATAGACCAGGTTCTCCAGCTCGCGCACGTTGCCCGGCCAGTCGTAACGGCAGAGCATGGCCATCGCTTCCGGCGAGACCTTGGCCACGCGCGCCTTCTTTTGCTTCACGAGATTCTGGAGGCAGAAATCCACGATCTGCGGGATGTCCTCCCGGCGCTCGCGCAGGGGCGGCATCTTGATCCGCACCACGTTGAGCCGGTAGTAGAGGTCCTCGCGGAAGGTCTTGGCCTTCACCATCGCCTCAAGGTCCTTGTTGGTCGCGGCGATGATGCGCACGTCGACCTTGATCGTGTCGGTGCCGCCCACGCGCTGGATCTCGCCCTGCTGGAGCACGCGCAGGATCTTCGTCTGGGTGGCGAGCGCCATGTCGCCGATTTCGTCGAGGAAGATCGTGCCCCGGTCGCAAAGCTCGAACTTGCCGATGCGCTGGTTGGTCGCGCCCGTGAAGGAGCCCTTCTCGTGGCCGAAGAGTTCGCTCTCGATCAGATTGTCCGGGATGGCGGCGCAGGTCACCGCGATGAAGTTGCCCTTGGCCCGGTGCGAGTGCTTCCAGATCGAGCGCGCGACGAGCTCCTTGCCCGTGCCGCTCTCGCCCGTGATCATCACCGTGACGTCGCTCGCCGTCACCTGGCCGATGACCTTAAAGACGTCCTGCATCACCGGCGAGGCGCCCACGATGCCCTCGCGGTAGTCGTCGGCGTTGATGGTCGGCTTGTAGTCGCCGGCCGAGCGCATGTCGGCGTGGGCCTTCAGCGCGTTCTCCGCCAGCGTGAGCACCTTCGCCGGGTCGAAGGGCTTCATGATGTAATCGAAGGCGCCATACTTCATGGCCTCGATCGCGGTCTGCGCCGTGCCAAAGGCGGTCATCAGGATGACAAGCTGCTTGGGGTTGGCCGCGCGGATGTGCTGCAGCGCCTCGATGCCGCTCATGCCGCCCATGCGCACGTCGAGAAAGATCAGGTCGGGCGCCGGGCCCTTCTTCACCGCCGCCACGCCCGCCTCGCCGCTGCCCGCCTCGGTGACCTGATATTTCTTGGATGAGAGCACTCGACCCAGCGAGTAGCGCACTTCGGCGTCGTCATCGATGACCAGGATCATGGGGGCTTTGGCGTCGGACATGGCTGCGCACGCTGCACACGCCATGCCCGCCGGTCAACGTCCCGGAAAACACGCAGTCGCTGGCAAACTCGCTCCGCCTGCGTTGCTTCCGCCGCGTCCATGCCCGCCGCCGCCACCGCTCCGTCCGCCCAAGCCCCCTCCCTCGCCGTCTCCGCCGTCACCAAGGCCTACGGCTCCCGCCGCGTCCTCGACGCCGTCTCCTTCACCGTCGCCCCCGGCGAACGCGTCGCCCTCACCGGCCCCTCCGGCTCGGGCAAGACCACCCTGCTCAACTGCCTCGGCGGCGTCGACCGGCCCGACTCCGGCGAGATCCGCCTCCTCGGCGAGCGCCTCGACAGCCTCTCCGCCGAGGCCCTCAACACCCTGCGGCGCGAGCGCGTGGGCACCATTTTCCAGTTCTTCCATCTCCTCCCCACCCTCAGCGCCGCGGAAAACATCGAGCTGCCCTTGCAGCTCCTCCACGTCCCGGCCGCCGAGCGCGCGGCCCGCGTCGACGCCCTGCTCGGGCGCGTCGGCCTGCGCGAGCGCGCCTCCGCCCTCCCCTCCCAGCTCTCCGGCGGCGAACAGCAACGCGTCGCCATCGCCCGCGCCCTGATCCACCGCCCCGCCCTGCTCCTCGCCGACGAGCCCACCGGCAACCTCGACTCCGCCAACGGCGACACCGTGCTCGCCCTCCTCCGAGAGCTCACCGACGAGACCCGCACCGCCCTCGTGCTCGTCACCCACAGCGAGGAGGCCGCCGCCATCTGCCAGCGCCGCGTCCGCCTCCGCGACGGCCGCGTGGTGGAACCGGAAGGACAGAGCGATAGAGCGAAGGAGGGAGAGTCCAAACCCGCCCAGTCGTAAAGCCGCCTGTCTGCCATCATTGGTCATTGGTCATTGGACATTGGTCATTTCGCCCCGCGATGCTCCTCCTTCTCCGCCGACTGAGCCTGCGTCACGCCCGCCTCGCCCCGGGCCAGACCGCCCTCCTCGTGCTCATCCTCGCGCTCGGCGTGGCGGTCTTTACCGCCGTGCGCCTCGCCAACCGCGCCGCCGTCTTGTCCTTCACTCACTTCACCGACACGCTCACCGGCAGCTCCGATTTCATCATCCAGGCCCCGGCCGGCCCCCTGCCCGAGGCGGTCCTGCCCGAGTTGCGTCAAGCCCTCGCCGACCTCGCCGTGCAGATCCACCCGGTGGTGGAGAGCAGCGCCGCCGAGCCCGCCGGACCCGAGGCGCCGCGCTTCGGCCGCCGCAGCTTCACGCTGCTCGGCGTTGACCTCGTCGCCGCCGCCAACCTCGCCGGCCAACAACAAGCCGAAAACCGCTTCTTCGGCGGCGCCGACCCCGCCCCCGGGAGCGCCGAGCCCCAGCTCGGCCCACCCCCGCCCACCTTCTTCGATCTCTTCGCCGAGGAGCCGCTCGTGTGGCTGAGCCCCGCCTTCGCCTCCCCGCTTCCCGGCCACCTCGAGTTGATCCTCAACGATCGGCCGGTCCGCCTGCGCGTCGCCGGCCCGATCCCGCGCCCGCCCGAGGCGCCGCCCGCCCCGGCCAATCTCATCGTCCTCGACCTGCCGCGCCTGCAAGGCCTCGTCGGCCGCGAAGGCCGCATCGATCGCGTCGAGTTTATCCTCGAGCCCGGCCCCGCCATCGACGAGCGCCGCGCCGCCCTCGCCCGGCGCCTCGAGCAACTCGCCCTCGCCTCCGCCGAATCCGGCTCCCCGCGCTGGTTCGTCACCACCCCGGGCGCCCGTCGCGAGACCGCCGCGACCATGACCGCCGCCTTCCGGCTCAATCTCACCGTCCTCTCGCTCATCGCCCTGCTCGTCGGGCTCTACCTCGTTTTCCAGGCGCTCGACGGCGCCGTCGTCCGGCGCCGCGCCGAGATCGCCATTCTCCGCTCCCTCGGGGTCGACGCCGCGACCATCCGCCGCGCCTGGCTCGCCGAGGCCGCCCTGCTCGGCCTCGCCGGCTCCGTGCTCGGACTCCTGCTCGGCTGGGCCGGCGCGCAATTCGCCGTGCGCGCCGTCGGCCAGACGGTCAACGCCCTCTACTTCTCGACCAGTGTCGCGGCCGCCCACCCCAGCCTCGGCGAAGCCCTCCTCGGCCTCGCCGCCGGCCTGCTCGCCAGCCTCGTGGCCGGCTGGGCCCCGGCCCGCGCCGCCGCCGCCACCCCGCCCGCCCAGGTGCTCGTGCGCTCCGCCCCCGGCGCCATCGGCGGCCCTTGGCTGCGCAGCCCGGCGCTCGCCCTCGGGGCGCTCGCCCTCGGCCTCCTGCTCTCCCGCCTGCCGCCGCTCGACCTGGGCGGCGGCGCCCGCTTCCCGCTGGCCGGGCATCTCGCCGCCTTTTGCGGCATCCTCGGCGGCGGCGTGCTCGCCTCGCTCGCCCTGCCCGCCCTCGGGCGCGCCCTGCGCCCGCTCGCGGCGCGCTCCGCCCCGTGGAGGGTCGCGCTCGGCCACGTCGCCCGACCCACCGGCCGCCATCGCCTCGCCGCCGCCGCGCTGGTCTGCGCCATCGGCATGGCCGCCGGCATGGCGATCCTCGTCGCCAGCTTCGAGCGCTCCGTGCGCGGCTGGATAAACTCCAGCCTCCAGGCCGACCTCTATGTCTCCAGCCTCGGCGCCCAGTCCGCCGGCTCCGACAACCGCCTCTCGCCCGAGACCTGGCGCGCCCTCGCCGCCCACCCCGCCGTCGCCCGCGCCTCCGTCTTCACCGCCCACCCGCTCGTGCTCGACGGCCTGCCCACCACGCTCGGTGGCGGAGACCTCGCGGCCCAGGCCGCGCGCGGCGGCTTTCTCTGGATCGGCCCGCCCCCGCCGCCCGAGGCGCTCGACCCCGCGCGCAACGAGGGCCTCGCCCTCGCCAGCGAGAGCTTCGCCGGGCGCTTCCGTATCCGCCGCGGGGATACGCTCGGCGTGCCCACGCCCTCCGGGCCCCGCACCCTGCGCATCGTCGCCCTCTACGCCGACTACGGCAACGAGCGCGGCACCCTCCTCGTCGACCGCGTCCACACCACGCGCTGGTTTGCCGACGACCACGCCACCAGCCTCGCGCTCGACCTCACGCCGGAGGCCGACGCCGACTCGGTGCGCGCCGCCCTGCTGGAGGGGTTTCCCGGCCTGGCCGTCTTCACCAACTCCGGCCTCCGCGCCGAGGTGCTGCGCATCTTTCGCCAGACCTTTTCCATCACCTACGCGCTGAAGTTCATCGGCCTCGCCGTGGCGGTCGGCGGCCTCGCGCTCAGCCTCGCCAGCGTGCTTCTCGACCGCCGTGACGAACTGACCACGCTGCGCGCCCTCGGCTTTCGCCCCACCGAGATCGCCCGCGCCACCGCCCTCGAAGGCGCCGCGCTCGCCCTCTGCGCCACCGCGACCGGCCTCGCCCTCAGCCTCGCCCTCGGTTGGCTGCTCATCCACGTGATCAACAAACAGAGCTTCGGCTGGACCCTCGCCTTCTCGGTTCCCGTCGCGCAGCTCGCCACCCTCGCCGCCCTCGTCGTCGGCACCGGCGCCCTCGTCAGCCACCTCGTCGGCCGCTGGGCCACGAGCCTGCCGGCGGACCGGCAGGAATGACCAATGTCCAATGACCAATGACATGAGCGCTCCATTACGCCGCCTCCTTTCCGTTTTTTGCGCTCTTTGCGTTTTTTGCGGCCAATCCCTCCGCTCCTCGGAAGTTCCACTTCTTACCGCCGACGGCTTTCGCGTGCCGCAGCCGGGGCGGGAGTTTGTCTTCCCGCGCGACCACGGCTCGCACCCCGACTACCGCATCGAGTGGTGGTATCTCACCGGGCACCTCTTCACCGAGGAGCCGCGCCCTCGCCGCTTCGGGTTCCAGGCCACCTTCTTCCGCTCCGCCTCGCCGCTCGAGGCCGCCGCGCGCCCCGCGCCGGCCGCCTTTGGCCACGACCAGATCTACCTCGCCCACATGGCGCTGGTCGACATCGGGACCGGCCGCTTCATCTACCAGGAACGCCTCAACCGCGCCGGCTGGGACGCCGCCGCCTCCACCGAGACCCTCGACCTGCGCAACGGCGACTGGTCGCTCCGCTTCCTCGATCCCGCCGCCGAGCGCATGGAGCTGCGCGGGGGAGTGCGCGCCGAGGCCCGCTTCACCCTCGCGCTCTCGCCCCTCAAGCCCCGCGTCCTCTTCGGCGAGGCCGGCTATTCGCGCAAGGGCGCCTCGCCCACCGCCGCCAGCCACTACATCACCTTCACCCGCCTCGAGGTCTCCGGGGAACTCGTCCTCGGCGCCGCTCCGCCGGTGCGGGTGGGCGGCCTCGCCTGGATGGACCACGAGTTTGGCAGCAGCAAACTCGACGAGGACCAGGTCGGCTGGGACTGGCTGAGCGCCCAGCTGCACGACGGGCGCGAGATCATGTTCTACGCGCTGCGCCGGCGCGACGGCTCCATCGACCCCGTCTCCACCCTCACCTGGATCGACCGCGAGGGCCGCACCGCGACCGCGCCCTGGCGCTGGGAGCCGCTCACCTTCTGGCGCAGCCCGCGCACCGGAGCCGTCTACCCGCAGCGTATCCGCCTCACGACTACCGATCCCGCGAGCGGCGCCGAGGCGGTCTTCCTCGTCGAGCCCTTCCACGCCGCCCAGGAGCTGCTCGGCGAGGTCGGCGGCGTCACCTACTGGGAGGGCGCCTGCCGCATCCTCTCGGCCGACGGCCGCACCGAGCTGGGCTCCGCCTACATGGAGCTGACCGGCTACGACCGGCCCGTGGACGTAGTCCGCTAAACCGCCGGAGAGAAACCCGCGCGCCGCCGCGCTTCGCCGTTGCCGCCACGCCCCGCGGCGCGCCAGCCTCGGAGCTTATGGCGCTCGTCTCCCTCAATCCCGCCACCGGCAAGGTCATCGCCCGCCACCGCGCCCACACCAAACGCGAAGTCGAGGCGCGAGTCGCCGCCGCCCACGGAGCCGCCGCCACCTGGCGCGCCACGCCGCCTGTCGCCCGGGCCCGGCACCTGCGCGCCTTCGCGGCCGCGCTCCACGCCGGGCGCTCCGCCCTCGCCGCGCTCGTCACCGCCGAGATGGGCAAGCCCCTCGCCGATTCGCTCGCCGAGATCGCCAAGTGCCGCGACGGGCTCCTCCACTACGCGCGCCACGGAGCCTCCTTTCTCAAGCCCGAGATCCCGCCCGCCGCCCCGCGCGGCGTCTCCGTGCTCTCCGAGCCCCTCGGCGTGATCCTCGCGATCATGCCCTGGAACTACCCGCTCTGGCAGGTGATCCGCGCCGCCGCCCCCGCCCTCATCGCCGGCAACGTCCTCCTCCTCAAACACGCCTCCAACGTCACCGGCTCCGCCCTCGCCCTCTGCGAGATCGCCCGCCGCGCCGGCCTGCCCGCGGGGGTGCTCGACTGCGTGCTCATCCCCGGCGGCGCGGGTCTCGAACCGCTCATCGCCGATCCGCGCGTGCGCGGGGTCACCCTCACCGGCAGCACCGCCGCCGGCCGCCGCGTCGCCGCCCTCAGCGGGGCCGCGCTCAAACCCTTCGTCGGCGAACTCGGCGGCAGCGATCCCTACCTGATCTTCCCCGACGCCGATCTGCCCGCCGCCGCCGAGGCCTGCGCCGCCGCCCGCCTCGTCAACAACGGCCAGAGCTGCGTCGCCGCGAAGCGCTTCATCGTGCACGCCCGCGTCGCCGACGAGTTCATCCGCCTGCTCGCCGTCGCCATGGCCGCCCACCGGGTCGGCGATCCGCTCGCGCCCGACACCCGCCTCGGCCCCCTCGCCCGCGCCGACCTGCGCGAGGAACTGCATGCCCAGGTGATCAACTCGGTCCGCCGCGGCGCCCGCCAGGTGATGGGCGGCGAACTGCCCGAGTGCCCGGGCTTTTTCTATCCCCCCACCCTGCTAGCCGATGTCGCCCCGGGCATGCCCGCCGCCGACGAGGAGCTTTTCGGCCCGGTGGCCGCCGTCGAGATCGCCCGCGATGTCGACGCGATGTTCACCGCCGCCAACCGCAGCGTCTACGGCCTCGGCGGCGCGATCTTCACCCGCGACCTTCGCCGCGCGCGCGCCGACTACGTGCCCCGCCTCCAGGCCGGCATGGTCTTCGTCAACCACGCCGTGCGCTCGCACGTCGCCGTGCCCTTCGGCGGCAGCAAGGCCTCCGGCCTCGGCCGCGAGCTGGGCCGCCCCGGCGTGCTCGCCTTCACCAATCCCAAGACCATCTGGGTGGCCTGAGCGCCCGGAGCGGGCTTTCCCCACGGCGGACTTCCGACCGCTTCCCGGAATCGCCCGGCGACGCGTGACAAGCGCGTGTCGCGCCGCATTATTCTCGTCTTCGGCGCACCTTCCCGGTGCGCTCTTCTTTTCCGCAACTCGATGGCCTCGCCGCGTAAACGCTCCGCCACCACCTCGGCACCCTCACCCGACGGCACCGCCGCCGACGGGGCGCCCGCGCGTCCACGCACCCGCGGCATCGCCAAGCCCGCCGCACCCGGAAAACCCCTCGCCCCCGCCGGGGCCACCCCGACCCCGCCCCCGCCCTCCGCCCCGGCGGACGGCAACGGCGCCGTCTTCGAGCCCCACAACCACCCCGCGCCCATCCGCCGTAGCGACGGCTTCGCCCGCTCCGCCTACTTCAATCGCGAGCTCAGCTGGCTCGCCTTCAACCGCCGCGTCCTCGAGCAGGCGCAGAACGGCCGCCACCCCCTCCTCGAGCGCGTGCGCTTCCTCGCCATCGTCTCGAGCAATCTCGACGAGTTTTTCGAGATCCGCGTCGCCGGCCTCATCCAGCAGGTCGACAACGACGTCGCGGCCAGCGGCGGCATCGACAACATCGGCCCGCGCGAGCAGCTCCGCCGCATCCACAGCGTCGTCGCCTCGCTCGTCGAGGACCAGTATCGCTGCTGGCGCGAGTCGCTCCTGCCCGCCCTCGCCGAGGAAGGCATCACCTTCGCCAACCCCGCCAACCTCTCCGCCTCCGAGCTCGCCTGGGTGCGCACCTACTTCGAGGAACAGATTTTCCCCGTCCTCACGCCGCTCGCGATCGACCAGTCGCACCCCTTTCCCCAGCTCGGCAACAAGACCCTCAACCTCGTCGTCTCGCTCGACGACCCCGCCACCGAGCACATCGACCGGCACTTCGCCATCCTGCCCGTGCCGCGCGTGCTGCCGCGCATCATCGCCATCGACTCGGCCGAGCCCGAGCGCCGCGAGCGCCGCTTCATCTTCCTCTCCGACATCATCAAGCTCTGCGCCGCCGACTTTTTCCCCGGCTACGCGATCCACGGCGCGCACGCCTTTCGCGTCACCCGCAACAGCGACCTCTACATCGACGAGGAGGAGGCGGAAAATCTGCTCAAGCGCATCGAGGAGGAGCTGCGCAACCTCCGCCGCGGCGCCGCCGTGCGCCTCGAGATCGAGGACGGCGTCGACGACCAGATCTTCGCCACCCTCTGCGACCACCTCTCCCTCTCGCACGAATACGTCTTCCGCCTCGACGGCCCGATCAACCTCCTGCGCCTCACCGCGCTCGCCGACATCGACCGCCCCGACCTGAAGTATCCGCCCTTCCAGCCGGTCAACGTCTCCCCGCTGCGCGAGCCCGCGCTCATCTTCGACACCCTGCGCGACCGCGACGTCCTCCTCCACCACCCCTACGACTCCTTCCAGCCCGTCGTCGATTTCGTCGAGCAGGCCGCGCGCGATCCCCGCGTGCTCGCGATCAAGCAGACCCTCTACCGCACCTCCGGCGACTCGCCCTTCGTGCGCGCCCTCATCGAGGCCTCGCGCAACGGCAAGCAGGTCACCGCGCTCGTGGAGCTGAAGGCCCGTTTCGACGAGGCCAACAACATCCAGTGGGCCCGCCAGCTCGAGGAGGCCGGCGTCCACGTGGTCTACGGCCTGGTCGGGCACAAGACCCACTGCAAGGTCGCCCTCGTCGTCCGCCGCGAGCCCGACGGCCGCCTGCGCCGCTACGCCCACCTCGGCACCGGCAACTACAACCCGCGCACCGCCCGGATCTACACCGACCTGAGCTGCTTCACCTCGCGCGACGACCTCACGGCCGACGCCTCCGCGCTCTTCAACGCCCTCACCGGCTTCGGGCGCGCGCCCGAGTTCCAGCGTTTACTCGTCGCGCCCTACACCCTGCACCGCCGCATCGTGGAGCTCATCCGCCGCGAGACCGAGCACGCCGCCGCCGGCCGTCCCGCCCGCATCATGGCCAAGATGAACTCGCTCGTCGACCAGGCCGTGATCGACGCCCTCTACGAGGCCTCGCGCGCCGGCGTGCAGGTCGACCTCGTGGTGCGCGGCGTCTGCTGCCTCGTGCCCGGCCTGCCCGGCCTCTCCGAAAACATCCGCGTGCGCAGCATCGTGGGCCGCTTCCTCGAGCACGTCCGCGCCTTCTACTTCCACAACGACGGCGGCGAGCCCGAGATCTACGCCGGCAGCGCCGACTGGATGCCGCGCAACTTTTTCCGCCGCATCGAGGTCGTCTTCCCCCTGCTCGACCCCGCGCTGCGGCGCTGGGTCGTCGACGAACTCTTCGCGAGCGAACTCCAGGACAACGAGAGCGCGCGCGTGCTCACCGCCAGCGGCGGCTACCTGCCCGTGGTCCGCGCCGACGACGCCCCCGCCTTCTCCGCGCAGCACTACTTCGCCGCCGCCGCCGCCCAGCGCGCGCAGGCCTTGGCCTGACCCGCCTCCTCCTCCACCCGGCCCCGGGGCCATGCCGCCCCCAAAGCCGTCACTTCGTGTTTACTCGCCGCGCCAAGGCGGCTCGCAGTTCACCCGGTCGGTTGGTGGTGATCGAGTCCACCCCGGCCTCCGCCAGGCGCTCCGCCTCGCCCGCGTCATCCACCGTCCATACGTGCAGGCGCAAATCCGCCGCGTGGACCGCACGCACGAAGTCGCGGTCGATGTCGAAACGGCGATCCAGGTTCAGACCATCCAGGCCGGCGCCGCGCGCGCGCGCGACCATGTCCGCCACCGAGGGTCGCGGCCGCGCCGCCTCCACGATCCAGTGCGCCTCGAACTCCGGGCACCGCGCCTTCATCTCGGCCACGAGCGCGAAATCGAAACTCATCACCACAAAAGCCTCCGCCCCCCGTGGCGCCGCCCGCAGCACGCGCGCCAACTCCGGCAAAATCTCCCGGCCACACTTCACCTCGACCAGCAAGCGCCGCCCCACGGGCAGCATCGCGACGACCTCGGCGAGCGTCGGGATGCGCTCGCCCGTCCACGCGGCGCCTTTCCAAAGCCCGACATCCACCGCGCGCAATTCGGCGAGCGTCGCGGCGGACGCGACAAGACCACGGTCGCCGGTGCGACGGGTGCCGGGATCGTGCAGGAGCACGATGTGACCGTCCCGCGTCAGGCGCACGTCGCACTCGCCGGCCTCGGCCCCTTGCGCGAAGCCGAGACGCAGCGCGGCGAGCGTGTTTTCCGGCGCGTCGGCGGAGGCGCCGCGATGGGCGGTGATGGAGGGAAGCGTGGTCACCTGCGATTCGGCTCGAGCATGATCGCCCGACCGTCCTCGCGCAAGCGCCCCCGGGCCCACAGGTCGCGGCGGGGCCGTCCCGCGGCGCCTCGGCGCTCAGATCGAAAAGTCGCTCTTGCCGCTCAGCTCGTGCAGGCCGCACTCGCGCTTGAGCCCGTTGAAACGCGTCTGCTCCTCGGTCTGGCCAGGCTGAAGCGGCGCGCTGCTGTGCCAGTCGCCGATCGAGACGTAGCCCTGTTCCCAAAGCGGATGGTAGGGCAACTCGTGCTCGGTGAGGTAGCGGTGCACCATGCGATTGTCCCAATCGAGGATCGGGTGGATCTTCGTGATCTTGTTTTGCACCTGCACGATTTGCAGCGACTCGCGGGTCGAGGCCTGCACGCGGCGCAGCCCGGCGAGCCAGGCGCTCGCGCCGAGTTCGCGCACGGCGCGGTCCATCGGCTCGACCTTGTTTTCAAAATTGTAGGCCTTCAGCCCGTCGAGCCCCTGCTCCCAACGTTTCCCGTCGATCGCCTCCTGGTGGGCGGCGCTCCGGCGGGGCGAATAGACCTTGAGGTTGAGCTTTAGCCGCTTGGTCAACTCGTCCGCGAAACGGTAGGTCTCCGAAAAGTGGTAACCGGTGTCGATAAACACGACCGGGATGTCGGCCGAAACCCGCGTCGCGAGGTGCAACATGACCGCCGACTGAATACCGAAGCTGGTGGAAACGATCAGCTTGTCGCCAAACTCCTCCAGCGCCCAGCGGATGCGAGCCTCCGCCGACCGGGCGGACAGATCAGGCACGGCGAGGGGCGCCGCGATCGGCGCGGCAGGAGCGGACACACTACTCATACGCCAAATCCTGAGTGAATTGGGCTAGAAAGTAAAGAATAGAGCGGCCTTCGGCGCAAGGTGGCACGGGCGCCTCGCCCGTGGGTTCGGAACCGGGACGGGACGCCCATGCCACTCCAAGCCGGCTACAGCTTGATTGGAATGCGCTGACTCAACGGCAGCGCGGGCGACGCATCTCCCTGCGGTCGAAGCTCAAGCCTCGGACTGGGTCCACTTGAAGAGCACCACCGACACCGGGGGCAGCGTGAGCTTGATGCTGTGCTCAAACCCGTCCCAAGGCACCGCCTCGGCCGTCACGCCGCCGCCGTTGCCCGCACCGCTGCCGCCGTAGTAGTGACTGTCGGTGTTGATCAACTCGCGCCACCAACCGGCGCGCGGCACGCCGACGCGGTAGCCTTCGCGCCGCACCGGCGTGTAGTTGCCGATGCAGGCGATGAAGCTGCGCTGGTTCTGGTCGTTGCGCAGGTAGCTGACGACGGTGTTGTCGGCGTCGGTGCAGTTGATCCAGCGGAAGTTCCGCCCGTCGAGGTCGTTTTGGCCGAGCACGGGCTCGGTCTTGTAGAGGTGGTTGAGATCGCGCACGAGCAGGCGGATGCCCTCGTGGTCGAGGTATTGCAGCAGGTGCCAGTCGAGGGTGCCGGCGTAGGCCCACTCGCGCGACTGGCCGAACTCGCAGCCCATGAAGAGCAGCTTCTTGCCCGGCCAGGCCCACATGTGGGCGTAGAGGGAGCGGAGGTGCGCGGCGCGGTCGCGGATCTCGAGCGCGGGCATCTTCATCAACATCGAGCCCTTGCCGTGCACGACCTCGTCGTGGCTGAAGACGCTGATGAAGTTTTCCGACCACTGGTAGAGCGCGCCGTAGGTGAAGTCGTTGAGGTGCCAGCGGCGATGGACGGGCTCCTTCTGGAAAAACTTCAGGGTGTCGTGCATCCAGCCCATGTTCCACTTGAAGTCGAAGCCGATGCCGCCCTCGGCGACGGGCTTGGAGATACCGGCGAAGGCGGTGCTCTCCTCGGCGATCATGAGCACGCCGGGGTAGTAGTGGTGGACGAGGCGGTTGGTCTCGCGGAGGAAGGCGATGGCCTCGAGGTTTTCGCGGCCGCCGTATTGGTTGGGGATCCACTCGCCCTCCTTGCGGGAGTAGTCGAGGTAGAGCATCGAGGCGACGGCGTCCACGCGCAGGCCGTCGAGGTGGTAGCGGTCGAGCCAGGCGAGGGCGTTGGCGACGAGGAAGCAGCGCACCTCGTGGCGGCCGTAGTTGAAGATCAGCGTGCCCCAGTCCATGTGGGCGCCCTGGCGCGGGTCGCTGTGCTCGTAGAGGTGCGAGCCGTCGAACTCGGCGAGCGCGAAGCTGTCGCGCGGGAAGTGGGCCGGCACCCAGTCGAGGATGACGCCGAGGCCGCGCTGGTGAAGATGATCCACGAACCACGCGAAATCCTCGGGCGAGCCGAAGCGGTGGGTCGGCGCGAAGAAGCCGGTGACTTGGTAACCCCAGGAGCCGTCGAAGGGGTGCTCGGCGACGGGCATGATCTCGATGTGCGTGAAGCCGAGTTCGAGGCAGTAGTCGGCGAGCGCGGGGGCGAGCTCGCGGTAGGTGAGCGGGCGGTTGGCGTCGTCGAGCTTGCGTTTCCAGGAGCCGAG
>JAUVVA010000070.1 GCA_030604905.1 Verrucomicrobiota bacterium
CGCCGTGCCCGCCTTCGCGCCCGACGTGAAGCTCGCCTCGCGCGCCGCCGGTCAGCAGGTGCTCCAGCCCCTCGCCGCCAAGCTGCCCCTCCTCGTCGGCGGCTCGGCCGACCTCTACGGCTCCACCCTCAACTACATCGCGAGCGACAAGGATTTCGACGCCAGCAACCCCGCCGGCCGTAACATCCGCTTCGGCATCCGCGAGCACGCCATGGCCGCCATCGCCAACGGCATCGCCTACGACGGCGTCTTCAAGCCCTCGGTCGCCACCTTCCTCGTCTTCGCCGATTACTCGCGCCCGGCCATGCGCCTCGCCGCGCTCTGCAAGCTGCCCGTCACCTACATCTACACCCACGACTCCGTGGGCGTGGGCGAGGACGGTCCGACGCACCAGCCGGTCGAGACCGTCTCCGGCCTGCGCGTCATCCCCGGCCTCGACGTCATCCGCCCCGGCGACCCCGAGGAGACCGCCGGCGCCTTCGCCGCCGCCCTCAGCCGCGCCGACGGCCCGACCCTCCTCGCGCTCTCCCGCCAGGCCATGCCGATCCTCAACGAGATCCCGGTCGAGACCCGCCGCAACGGCGTGCTGCAGGGTGGCTACGTCGCCGTGCGCGAGACCGCCGAGCTCACCCACATCCTCCTCGCCACCGGCTCCGAGCTCTCGCTCGCCGTCGCCGCCGCCAAGCAGCTCGGCGCGGGCGCGCGCGTCGTCTCGATGCCCTCCTTCGAGCGCTTCAAGCGCCAGTCGGCCGAGTATCGCGAGAACGTTCTCCCGTCCTCCTGCCGCAAGCGCGTCGCGATCGAGGCGGGCGTCACCGGCCTCTGGTATCAATTCGTGGGCCTCGACGGCAAGGTGGTCGGCATCGACCGCTTCGGCATGAGCGCCCCGGGTGGCACCGTGATGAAGGAGCTCGGCATCACCGCCGAGGCCGTCGTCGCCGCCGCGCAGAGCCTGTAAGCGCGCCAGCCCTGGTTCTCACGAGAACCTTCCTGCTTTGCTCAGCCACCAAGGCGGGCCCACACCGGGCCCGCCTTTTTTATGCGTGGATCCCCAAGCGGCCACGGAGCTCACGGAGCGCCGACACGGAGCTCACGGAGGAGCAGATGCACTCCCTTGAGGCCGGCTCGCCGCTCCGTGGTCTCCGTGTCTGCGCTCCGTGGCCTCCGTGGCCCACCCGGTCCTCTGTCGCACGCCCAGCGCGCGGCGCGATCAGCTGTGCAGCAGTTTGGCTTCGACGCCGAGGATGCCGAGGATGAGGGCCAGGACGCTGCCGCTGACGTAGTAGAGGACCTGACGGGTATCCACCACGCCACGCGTGAAGTCTTCGAGGTGGGTGAAGACCTGGAGGTAGTCCACCGCGGCGCGCAGGGCGGTGAGGTGGTCGAGCTTGAGGACCTCGAGCGTGCCGGCGAAGCGGGTGCCGACGACGAGCATGAGGAGCAGCACAAAGGCGAGGATGCCGGCGACGGCTTGGTTGCGCGTGAGGGCGCTGGCGAGGATGCCGACCGAGACGAAAAGCAGGCCCGAGACGGCGATAAAGAGGTAGCCGCCGATCAGCGGACCGTAGTCCAGCGTCTGCGCGGCGCCGGCGAAACGCTGCAGGATGTAGAAGAAGCCTCCGGTCGCGGCCCAGAGCGCGAGGTAAAGGCTGTAGGCGGCGAAGAACTTGGCCAAAACCACCTGCGCCGTGGTCACCGGCGTGGTGAGCAGCGTCTCGAGGGTGCCGAGGCGACGCTCCTCGGCGAGCGACTTCATGGTCAGCAGCGGCACCATGAAAAAGACCGGGAGCCAGAAGAGCTGGAAAAACACGGCCGCGGGCGAGCCCTGCTGGGGCGCGGCGGCGAAGGTCTCCAGGATGCCGGCGAAAATGAAGCCCATCACCAAAAGGAAAAGCGTCGCGGCGATGTAGGTCGCCGGGCTGACCAGCAGCATGCGGAGTTCGTGGGCGAGAAGGATACGGAAGGGACGCATTTGAAAATGACCGATGACCAATGACGAATGACCGATGAGGCGGCGCGGGCGGGCGCGGGCGGGCGGGCTTTTTCGCTAGGCGGCTTTGGCCTGGGTGGCGGCGAGGAAGACTTCCTCGAGGGTGTGGCGGGCGCGGGTGAGCGAGCGCAGCCGGAAACGGGGCTCGTCGACGAGCGCTTTGACCAAGGCCTCGCGCAGATCGGGCACCTCGGGCGGGGCGACCAGGCGGAGGGTCGTGAAGGGATCGGCGGGGACGGAGGCGGACGACGCGCCGGAGGCCGAGCCGGGATTGGGCGTTGCCGGGGAGGCGATGCTCAGCCGGGGATGGATCCCGGCGAGGACCGCCGGCAACTCGTCGAGCGGGCCCGCGAGCTCGAGCTCGTAGTGGCCGGAGCCGAAAAACTCCTGGCGGAGCGCGGCGGGGGCGCCGGCGGCGACGACCCGGCCTTGGTTGACGATGACCACGCGGTCGCAGGTCATCTCGATCTCGGGCAGGATGTGGGAGCTGATGAGCACCGTCATGCGCCCGCGCAACGAGGCGATGAGATCGCGCACGGCGAGGATCTGGTGGGGATCGAGGCCGATGGTCGGCTCGTCCATGATGATGAGCGGCGGCTCGGCGAGGATGGCGTCGGCGATGCCCACGCGCTGGCGATAGCCTTTGGAGAGCTTGCCGATGATCCGGTCGCGCACGCGGCCGAGGTCACAGAGATGGATCACCTCGTCCAGGCGCGGGCCGAGGCGGCGACGGGTGAGGCCCTTGAGGCGGCCGCGGAAGTGGAGGTATTCGCGCACCCGCATGTCCTCCGGGAGCGGGTTGTTCTCGGGCATGAAGCCGAGATGATTTTTCACCTCGGCCGGATGCGAGGCGACGTCGATCCCGCAGACCGTCACCTGGCCGGAAGTGGCGGGCAGGTAGCCGGTGAGGATGCGGAGCGTCGTGGACTTGCCGGCGCCGTTGGGCCCGAGCAGGCCGATGATCTCGCCCTGCGCCACCTCGAAGCTGACGCCGCGCACGGCGGGATGGCCGGCGTAGGTCTTCACGAGGTCGCGGACGACGATGGCGGGCGGCGGCGTGGCGGAGACGGCGGACGGGGGCGGCGGAGGAGCGGAGGGCGCGGGGGCGACTGCGGGCATCGACAGGGAAAGGGAAAAGGAGGGAAGGACCAAGGACCTCTAGCAACCGTTATGGTTGCTGGTCTGACATGTCCAATGACCAATGTTGCACGCTTTCGGCACGAAAATCAGGCGGCGGAGGCGGGCTGGTTGAGCGCATGGGCGGCGGCCAGGCCGAGCAGGGCGAGATCGGGCACCACGCGCGCGGGCAGGCGCAGGCGCCCTTGCACCACTTGGGCGGCGCCCCCGGACAGAAAGATCTCGGCCGAGGGCAGACGGCGGGCGGCGTATTCGGCGAGCACGGCATCGAGCAGCGCTTGGATCATGCCCGCGTAACCCACGATGGCGCCGATACGGATGGCCTCGGAGGTCGATTTGCCGATCACGCTGGCGACCGGGCCCTGCAGATCGGTGACGAGCGGGAGCTGGGCGGTGCGCTCGTGGAGGTAGCGGGTCACCAAGGCGGGACCGGGCGTGATGATGCCGCCCTCGTAGCCGCCGGCCGGTGTGACGAGATCGAAAGTGACGGCGGTGCCGAGATCGATGACGACCGCGGGGCGTCCGGGTGCGAGGGCATGGGCGCCGGCGGCGTTGGCGAGGCGGTCCTGCCCGATCTCGGAGGGGCGGGGGTAGCTGATCGGCACGCCGAGCCGAACCTCGGGGGTGAGTTGCCAGGTGGAGAGGCCGGCGGCGGCGGCGACCGCGCGAAGCCGGGGCGTGGCGGCGGGGACGACGGAGCAGAAGGCGATGGAAAGGGAAGCCGGGGAGTCGAGGGGCCGAGGAGTCGAGGAGGCGGGGGCGGACGGGCTGCGCAGGGCGGCAAGGATGGCGGGGAGGCCCTGGGCGGGGTCGTCGAGCAGCGGCGTGGGGAGGTCGCGCTGGCCGCTCAGCACGCCGTCGCGGTGAAGAGCCAGGTGGGTGTGGGTGTTGCCGATGTCGATGCAGAGCAAGGCAGGCGCGGCGGACGCGGCCTGGGCGGCGGAGGTGGCGGCGGATTGCGGGTTGGGAGCGCTCATCGCGGGCGAAGGGGAGCGAGCGACAGGCGGGGCGGGACGGCAAGGCGCAAGGGTCGGGACGGCCCTGCCACGTTTTTTCACGTTGCGGCGTTGCGGTTGGCGCGGGTCTGGGTGGGGTAGGCGGGATGAGATTGATCGTGTTCTCCAGGGTCTGGCTTTTGTGGGCGGTGGTTTTTGTGGCGGGGGCGAGGGCCCAGACCGAGACCGGTCTCTTGGAAGGACCGCCTCCGGCGGTGGCGGCCGCCGCGCCGGAACGCGCCGTGGTGCAGATCCTCGTCTCCTCGCAGTGGCCGGTCTACGACGCGCCCTGGCGCTCGCACCCGGTGCGCCGCTCCTCCGGCACGGGCTTCGTGATCGAGGGCGGACGCATCCTCACCAACGCCCACGTGGTCGCCTGGGCGAAGCAGATTCTCATCCGCCGCTACCAGGACCCGCGCCTCGTGCCGGCGCGCGTGGTCTTCGCCGGGCACGAGAGCGACCTCGCCCTGCTCGAGCCGCTCGACCCGCGCGACCTGGACGGCGTGGTCGCCCTGCAATTCGGCGAGCTGCCGGCGGTGCAGTCCACGGTGGTGACCTGCGGCTACCCGACCGGCGGCGACCAGATGTCCTTCACCCGCGGCGTCGTCTCCCGGATCGAGGTGCAGCCCTACGCGCACCCGGGCAACCGCGCCCTGCTCGCGGTGCAGACGGACGCGGCGATCAACCCCGGCAACAGCGGCGGCCCCGTTTTCCAGGGCGACAAGGTGGTGGGCGTGGCCTTCCAGGGCATGCCCGGCCTGCAAAACGCGGGCTTCTTCATCCCGCCCGAGGTGGTGAAGCACTTCCTCGAGGACGTGGCCGACGGGCGCTACGACGGCATCCCGATGGCCGGCGTATCCTTTGAACAACTACACAACCCGGCCTATCGCCGGCTGCTCGGCCTGGCCGACGACGGGCGAGGGGCGCGGGTGGACAACCTGCGCGCCGGCGGCCCGGCCTCGCGCGTCCTGCGGCCGGACGACGTGCTGCTCGCGGCCGGGGGCTTCCCGGTCGGCGCCGACGGCATGATCCCGTATCGCGGCAACCGCGTGGCGGCGAGCGTGCCCTTCCAGCTCACGCAGGCGGGGCAGCGCCTCCCGCTCACGATCTGGCGCGACGGCGCGGAGATGAACGTGGAGGTGGAGATGGAGGCCTTCGACGGGGACCGGCTCGCGGGGCGCCAGCACGACGTGCTGCCGCGCTACACGATCCACGCCGGCCTGGTCTTCACCTCGCTGAGCGCGAACTACCTCGACACCGTCGGCGTGCTCGGGCGCGACCGGGTGTGGGAAGGCTGGGCGCGGCTCCTGCACACCCTGCACCACCTGCCCGCGGAGGATCCGGCGGCCGCGCGGCCCGAGCCGGTGGTGCTGGCGGGCATCCTGCCGCACGCGGTCAACGCCGACCTCGGGGTGCGCGGGCGCGCGCTGGTGCACCGCATCAACGGCGTGCGCATCGAGCGCCTCGAAGACGTGCGCCGCGCCTTCGCCGAGCACCGGGGCGCGCAGCATCTGCTGGAGTTTGTCGGCGAACACGAGGGGCCGCTCGAGGCGATCGACCGCGAGCGGGCCGCCGCGGCGCACGCGGAGATCCTGCGCAACTACAACATCGTTTCCGACCACCGCCTCTGAGGACGCCCGTCATGCCGAAATCTTTTCTTCTCCGTCTCGTTTTCTCCGTCCTCGCGCTCGGGCTCGTCGCGCCGGCGACGCCCTCGGCGCAGGCGCAACTGCTGGCGCGGCCGAACTGGGAGCGCTCGCTCGTGACGATCGAGGTGACGTTTAAGCTGCACGACGCCTTCCAGCCTTGGAACGAGCCGGCGCGGGCGATCCGCAAGCACGGCGTGGTGATCGGGCCGGGCGAGGTGCTCACCACCGCGCAGTATCTGCCCACGCACACGCTGGTGCGCCTGCAAAAGGGCGGCCGCGGGCGCTGGCACGACGCGCGGGTGAAGTGGTGGGACGCGCAGTCGAACCTCGCGCTGCTCGAGACCGACGACGCGGCCTTCTGGGAGGGGCTGGTGCCGGCGACGCTGGCGCGCAACGTCTCGCGCGGGCCGGACTTCGAGCTGGTGCGCTGGCGCGACGGCAACCTGGAGACGCGCCGGGTGGAGTTCGGCAAGTTCACCGTGTCGGAGGGCGCCCTCGGCTTCGCCCCGCACGTGCAGCTGGAGGTGAGCACGGATCTCGGCGGCCTGGGCTGGACCGAACTGATCGTGCGCGACGGCGCCATCGCGGGCCTCACCACCTACTCCAGCGGACGGGTCTGCGGCGCGCTGCCGGCAGGCTTCATCCGGCGCGTGCTGGACGCGCAGCGCGCGGGCGCCTTCGAGGGGCTGGGCTATTTCGACTTCACCTGGCAGCCGGGCTCCAACCCCTATCTGCTCAAGGCGCTCGGCCTCGAAGGTCAGCCGCGCGGAGCGGTGGTGCACGCCCCGGGACGCGAAAAGGACCCGGCGCGCGCGCCACAGCCGCGCGACATCATCCTCGAGGTGGGCGGCTTTCCGATCGACGTGGAGGGCGACTACCTCGACCCCGACTACGGTCACCTGATGCTGGAGAACCTGGCCAACCGCGCGCAATTCGCCGGCGGGCGCCTGCCGATCAAGGTGTGGCGCGAGGGGCGTGAAGTGACGCTCGACTACGTGGTCCCGCGCGCCGATTTCGCCAACGAGCGGGTGCCGCGCGAGATGTTCGCCGGGCCGCCGCAGTATCTGGTGGCCGGCGGCCTGGTGTTCCAGCCGCTGTCGCAGCCCTTCCTGCGCGGTTGGGGCGAAGAATGGCGGAAGTTCGCGCCCTTCCGCCTGCAGTTCGCGCAGTTCGAGCGGGGACGCGACGAGCGGCCCTCGCTGGTCGTGCTCTCGGGTGTGCTGCCCGACCCGATCAACCTCGGTTACCAAGACGCGATGATGTTGATCGTCGATCAGGTGAACGGGCGCCGCATCGCCACGCTTGCCGATCTGGCCGAGGCCCTCCGCGCGCCGGCCGAGGGCGGGGTGCACCGGGTGGAGTTCATGCCCGGGCGCTCCCTGCAACGGCTCGTGCTCGACGCGGCGGGCCTGGAGGAGGCGACGCGCCGCGTGGTGGAGTTTTACGGGCTGCCGGCGGCGGAGCGCCTGTAGCCCGCCGACGTTCAAGGGGCTCGCTGGAGAAACTCGCGCGCCGCGCTCAGGTCACCGGGGACGAGTCCGTGGCCGGCCTCCGGGTGGAGCGCCAGCTCGGTCGCCGCGCCGCCCGCGCGCAGGAGCCCGGCGAGGCGGGGCGCGTGCTCCGGCGGCACGATCGGATCTCGCGCGCCGTTGAGCAAGAGCACGCTCCGGCCGGCGAGCGAGCCTGGCGCGGCGGGTCGATCAAGCACCACCATGGCCCGGAGCAGCACGGCGCCCGCGAGGGGCAGCGCGGGATGGAGCTGGAGCAGGGCCGCGGCCGTGTTGGCCCCGTTGGAAAAGCCCAACGCGAAAAGGCGCCCGGGCGTATCCATCTGGTAATGACGCAATGCACCCGCGAGGAAGGCTGCGAGCTCGTCGATCCGCGGGATGATCTGCGCCGGGTCGAAGACGCCCTCGGCCAGACGCGGGAAAAAGCGCGCCGCCCCCTGCTCGTTCACCCGACCGCGCGGTGCGAGGAGGGCCGCGCCGGGCGCGATGCGGTCGGCGAGGCCCACGAGATCGTGCTCCGAGCCGCCGGTCCCGTGAAGCAGGAGAAGGCCGGGCGCGGCGGGGTCCGCGGCGGGACGGTGGTAGTGGGGCCAATCAGGAAGGTGCATGACGAGACGAGGAGGAGGGCTTGAGCTGCATGCGGGTGGCCGGCTCACGCGCTCCAGGCGCGGGCCAGCTCGTCGAGCTTGGCGCGGGCGGCCAGGCTCGCGGCATCCCGGCCTTCGCCCGCTTGATTGGGCAAAGCCACGGCGGCCACCTCGGTGATGCCGAGGAACTGGAGGATGAAGCGCAGGTAGGGCGTCGCGAAGTCGGCCGCGGCCGCCGGACCACCGGGCGCGTAGTCGCCGGCGGAGGCGACAAGCACGAGCGCGCGTTTGCCACCGAGCAATCCCTTGAAGCCTCCGCTCGCGGCGTCGTAGGTGAAGGTCTCTCCGCTGCGCGCGACGGCATCGATCCAAGCCTTGAGGGGCGAGGGAACGGCGAAGTTATACATCGGCGTGGCGATCACGACGGCGTCGGCGGCCTTGAGCTCGGCGATCATCTCGTCGGAGACGGCGAGCGCGGCTTTCTGTTCGGGACCGCGGCTGGCGGCCGGCGTGTGCTGGGCGAGCACCCATTTGCCGTCCACGTGGGCGGGCGGACGGGCGCCGAGGTCGCGCTCCACGACGCGCAGATCGGGCGCGGCGTCGCGGAGCTTTTGCACGAAGTGCCGGGCGGCGGAGCGCGAGGCGGAGCCGTCTTGGCGAACGCTGGCGGTGAGGAGGAGGATGTTTTTCATGGTGGTGCGGATGGGAAGGTTGAGCTTGAGGGTGGCGCCGCCCCTTTCAGACCGGGAGCGGATCGAGACGGGCCTCGATCGCCGCTCGATGCGGCTCGTATTGCGGGGGCAAAAGCAAACGGGACCCGAGGCTCTCGCGCGTCTCGTCGATCAGGAAACCGGGCTGATCGGTCGCGATCTCGAAGAGCACGCCGCCGGGCTCGCGGGCGTAGATGGAGTGGAAGTAGTTGCGGTCCACCTGCGGACTGGGTTGCAGGCCGGCGGCGCGCCACTCGGCCAGGGCCACGATCTCCTCGGCGTCGTCGGCGACGCGGAAAGCGACGTGGTGAACCGTGCCGGCGCCCGGGCGGCCGCGGGGAGCCTCGGGTGCCGAAACCAAGTCGACGTAGGCGCCCGGTCCGCCCGCGCCGGCCGCGTAGCGCACCCGCTCGCCGCCTCCGGAGGCGGGCTCACGCGCGATCTCGCGCCAGCCCATGATGTCGACGAGCAGTCGCGCGGTGCGGGCGGAGTCGGCGTGGGTCAGCGTGGTGGAGTGGAAACCGCGCAAGCCGTGCGCCACGGGAACCTCCGGGTGCGCCCAAGGCTGACGAGGGTCGGCCTCGGAGGTGGCGACGATCTCCAAACCGAGTCCGTCGGGATCGGAGAAGCGGAGCACGGTGTCGCCGAAGCGGCGCTCCTCGGCGAACTCAAGGCCACGGGAGGCGAGGCGCTCGCGCCAGAAATCGAGCGAGGACGCCGGCACCGACCAAGCGGTGTCGGTGGCCTGGCCCGGGCCGGGGCGACCGCGGGGCTGGCCGGCCCAGTAGAAGAAGGTGAGGGCGGAGCCGGGCGTGCCGACGGTGTCGCCAAAGTAGAGGTGGTAGGTGGAGGGGTCGTCGAAGTTGACGGTGCGCTTGATGAGGCGCAGGCCGAGCACCTGGGTGTAGAACTGCACGTTGGCGGCGACGTCGCCGGCCATCGCGGTGATGTGGTGGAGTCCGAGGATTTTCATAAAAACGGGAGGTGAAAGCGGCCGATCAGACCGCCTTGCGCTTGGCGAGATGGGCGTCGAGGGAGAGGGCGCCGCCGCCGCTGAAGACGAGGGCCACGGCGACGAGCAGGAGCGTGAGGGCGAACTCCATGCCGTTGTTCTGGAGGAAGAAAGCCGAGCGGTGGACGGTCCAGGTGGCGACGGCCATGATCACCGCGCCTTGGGCGGCGGCGAATCGGGTGCCGAGCCCCAGCAGCAGGAGAATGCCGCCGAAGAACTGCCCGCCGCCGGCCAGGGCGGCATGGAGCGCGCCGGGCGCGAGACCGAGGTTGGATTCGAAATGATTGGCCGTGGCCTGGAAGCCGTGGCCACCCCACCAGCCGAAGAGCTTTTGCGCGCCGTGACCGATGAAGACGGAGCCAAGCGCGAGACGGAGGGCGAGCGGAGCGGCCGAGGAGGCGTCGGTGCGAAAGAAGCGGGCGAGGAGTGCGTTCATGATTAGGGACTGGAGCGGTGGCTGGTTTTGGTTTGATGTGGAAATAAAAGGCGCGAAGGAGTCAGGCCTCTGACGTGGATCGTCCGCCTCGACCCAGCTTTTTGCAGAGTTCGCCGAGCATGGCCTGCTCCGCGCGGGAGAGATGGGCGAACTCGGCGGTGATGGCGGCGGCCACCTTCGGGAAGAGCGCCGAGACGCGTTTCCGGCCGGCGGCCGTGAGCGAGATGATCCAGCGACGCCCGTCGCTGCGGTCGCGCTCCCGGGAGATCAGGCCGTCGCGTTCCAGATTCGCCAGGACCAAGGTGAGATTGCCCGCGCTCTTCAAAACCTTCTCGGCGATCTCGCCGGCGCTGAGCGCCCCGCGATGATGCAGGACCTCGAGCACCCCGAACTGGGTGACCGTGAGCTCGCCAAGCAGCGGGCCATGCACGCGCGAAGTCACGGTCTCGGCGGCCCGCATGAGCTTGATGTAGGCGTCGAGCGCGGCGACTTCGGCGGAGGAACCTTGATGGGCGGTGGGCATGACAGACAAATCAGATGATTCCACATCAAAGCATCTTTTCGTTTCATGTCAAAGTGTTTTTTGGGGTCGGTTCCGTTGCTGTGATCGTTCCCCCTCCCCCACCCCGCCTCGTCCGGCTACACCGCGAGCTTCGGCACGGCGTCGAGCAGGCGGCGGGTGTAGGCGTCTTTCGGCTCGCGGTAGATCTCCTCGGCGGGAGCCGACTCCACCAGCTTGCCCTGGTGCATCACGAGCACGTGGTCGCTGATGTGCTCCACCACCGCGAGATCGTGCGCGATGAAGAGGTAGGTGAGGCCCAGCTCGGCCTGCAGGTCCTGGAGCAGGTTGACGATCTGCGCCTGCACCGAGACGTCGAGCGCGCTCACCGCCTCGTCGCAGATGATGAACTCGGGCTCGACCGCGAGCGCGCGCGCGATGCCGATGCGCTGCCGCTGGCCGCCGGAAAACTCGTGCGGGTAGCGGTGCATGTGCTCGGGCTCGAGGCCCACGCGCTTGAGCAGGGCCGCCACGCGGTCGCGTTTGTCCGCGCGGCTCATCGCCGGGAAATGCAGGTCGAGCGGCTCGCGGATGATGCCGTCGATCGTCATGCGCGGATTGAGCGAGTTGAAGGGATCCTGAAAAATCATCTGCACGCGCTTCCGGAAGGGCAGAAAAGCTCGGTTGGAGAGGCCCACGAGCTCGGAGCCGTCGTAGCGGATCGAGCCGCCGCTGATGGGCGCGAGCTTGATGAGGGCGCGGCCGATGGTGGTCTTGCCCGAGCCGCTCTCGCCGACGAGCCCGGTGGTGCGCCCGCGCGCGACGGTGAAGGACACGTCGTCCACCGCGCGCACGTGGTCGACCACGCGTTTGAGGAAGCCGCCACGCAGCGGGTAGTGGACCTTGAGGTTCTTGACCTCGAGGAGCGGGGCGGCGGCGGGGGTGGCGGGAGCGGTCATAAACCAAAGAAGATTGAAGGGGGCGTGTTGGCCGCAAAACGGCGCAAGAGGCGCAAAACCGGCGGATGAAACGATCGGGAGCTGCTTCGTTTTTGCGACTTCTGCGCCTTCTTGCGGCTATTCCTGAGCCGCCATCTCGCGGGCGATGGCGGCGTGGTCGATGGTGGAGAGGCGGTGCTGGCGCGCGCCGAGACGCGGGATGCAGCCGATGAGCGCGCGGGTGTAGGGGTGGCGCGGGCGCCGCAAAACCTCGTCGGTGGGGCCGGTCTCGACGATCTGGCCGCGATACATCACGGCCACCTCGTCGGCGAAGCCCTGCACGATCCCGAAGTTGTGGGTGATGAGGATCACGCTCATGCCGGCGGAGCCGCGCAGCTCGCGCAGGAGGTCGATGATCTGCTTCTGGATCGTCACATCGAGCGCGGTGGTGGGCTCGTCGGCCACGAGGATGCGGGGGCGGCAGGCGAGGGCCATGGCGATCATCACGCGTTGCTGCATGCCGCCGGAGAGTTCGTGCGGATAGGCGCTGTGGCGGCGCTCGGGGTCGGCGATACCCACCTGGCGCAGCGCCTCGACCACGCGGCCCTGCACGTCTTTCACCTCGGGCAGGTGCAGGCGCACGGCCTCGGCGATCTGGTTGCCCACCGTGAAGACGGGGTTGAGCGAGGAGGAGGGCTCCTGGAAGATGTAGGCGATCTCCTTGCCCCGCAGCGCCTGCAAGCCGCGACGGTCGAGATCGAGGATGTTGCGGTCGCGGTAACGGATCGCGCCCGTGACCTGGCAGGTCGGCGGCTCGGGGAGGAGGCGCGTGAGGGAGAGGGCGGTCACGGATTTGCCCGAGCCGCTCTCGCCCACGATGGCGAGGGTGCGCCCGGCCTCGAGGGAGAAGGAGATGCCCTTCACCGCCTCGGTGACGCGTTCGCGGCCGTGGAAGGCGATGCGGAGATTTTCAACGGAGAGCAGCGGCATGGCGGGCGGGGTCACTGGGTTTTCATCCGCGGGTCGACGACGTCGCGGAGCACGTCGCCGAGGAGGTTAAAGGCGATCACGGTGACAAAAATCGCCGCGCCCGGCGTGAGCAGCCACCAGAAGTTGAGCATGAAGATCTTGATGTTCTGCGCCTGCGAGAGCATCAGGCCCCACGAGGAGGCCGGCTCGGCGATACCGAGGCCGAGGAAGCTGAGCGCCGCCTCGCCGAGGATGTAGCCGGGGATGCTGAGCGTCGCCGCGACCAGGAGGTAGGACGCGAGGTTGGGCAGGATGTGCAGGCGCAGGATGCGCAGCGGCGACTGGCCCATGCTCTCGGCGGCGAGCACGAACTGGCGGCGGCGCAGCGAGAGCGACATGCCGCGGAGCACGCGCGCCGCGCCCGCCCAGCCGATCAGCGAAAGGATGATCACGATGACGATGAACATCTGGTCCGAGCTGAAGCGCGGCGCGAGGACCGAGCGCAGCGCGAGCAGCAGGTAGAGCGAGGGGATCGCCATCAAAAACTCGACGCCGCGCATGGCGAAGAAATCGATCCGCCCGCCGAAGTAGCCGCTCAGGCCGCCGACCAAGAGGCCGAGGAAAAGCGTGATCGTGATGCCGATGAGGCCGATGGTGAGCGAGACGCGCGAGCCGTAGACGAGGCGCGAAAAGACGCAGCGCCCGGTGGAGTCGCTGCCGAGCAGGTAGAGGCGCGCCTCGGGGCTCTCCGCCTGGAGCAGATGGCGCTTCATCGGCACGAGGCCGAGGAGCTTGTAGTCAAAGCCCGGCGCGAAAAGGCGCACGCGGTGAAACTCGCCCGGGATGACCTCGTAGTGCGGGCCGCTGCGGTCGACGAGGCGGTAGGCGCGCACGGCGAGGCCGCCATCGTGCCAGGTGACGCGGGTCGGCGGGTGGAAGGTGGCGTCGAGGTTTTGCTGGTTGACCGGCTGCGTGGCGAGGAAGCCGGCGAAGAGCGCGGTGAGGTAGAGCGCGAGCCGGGTGAAGAGGGAGATCTGCCCGAGCCGACGACGGAGAACTTCGCGAAAAATGGACTTCATGGGTCGGTGCTCAGTCGCGGCTTTCGAGGCGGATGCGGGGATCGGACCAGGCGAGGCAGATATCGGCGAGCAGGTTGCCGAGCACGAGCATGGTGCAGGAGAGCATGATCGCGGCCAGGACCACGAACTGGTCCTCGCGCAGCAGGGAATGGTAGATGAGGGTCCCGAGGCCGGGGTAGTTCATCACGATCTCCACGATGAGCGCGCCGCTGAGCAGGCTGGAGAAGGAGAAGCCAAAGGCGCTCACGAGCGGGTTGATGGCGTTGCGCAGGACGTGCTTGAACATCACCCAGCCCTCGGGGACGCCCTTGGCGCGGGCGGTCTGCACGTAGTCGGAGCGGATCGCGTCGAGGAAGTTGGCCCGCATGATGCGCATGAGGCCCGCGATGCCGCCGATGCCGAGCACGATGGTCGGCAGCACGAGGTGATACAGGCGGTCCGCGATCCGCCCGCCGGCGGAGAGAAAATCATGCTCGATCGAGGTCGCGCCGCCGATCGGGAAGAGGCCGGTCACGGCGGCAAACCACACCGCGAGCAGCGCGAGGAAAAACTCCGGGATCGAGAGCGCGGCGTAGGCGAGGAAGGAGCTCACGCGGTCGAAGATCGAGTCCTTGTAGATCGCGGCCAGCACGCCGAGCGGGATGGCGATGCACCAGGCGAAGAGCAGCGAGGTGAGCGAGAGCAGGAAGGTGGCGAAGAGGCGCGAGCCGATCAGGTCGGTCACGGGCACCTTGAAGCTCCAGGAGTAGCCGAGGTTGAGCTGGAGCACGTTGCCGAGCCAGTATCCATATTGCACATACCAGGGGCGATCGAGGCCGAACTCGCGCTCGAGCTCGGCGATCAGCTCCGCGGGCACGTCGCGCTGCATCTTGATCGGGGTGAGAAAGTCGCCCGGCGCGAGCGACATGAGGACAAAGACGAGAAAGGTCACCCCGAGCAGCATCGGGATGAGGGTGAGCAGGCGGCGAAGGATGAAGGCGAACATGGCGTGGGCGGCGCGGGGCTGCGGAGCTAGGCGGCGGCGGGGCGGGTTTAGTTGGGCCGGGCCCAGAGGGCGTCGAAGTTCCAGAGCACGCCGCCGAGGGGCGTGGGCTGCACGTTTTGCCAGCGGTTGCGCAGGCCGACGTATTCGTTGGGCGTCACGAGAAAGATGAGCGGCTGCTGCTCGGCCATGATCTCCTGCACCTCGAAGAAGGCGGCGCGGCGCTTGTCGTTGTCGAGCTCGCGGCCGATCAGGCGCATGAGCTCGTCGATGCGCGCCTCCCACTCGGTGGCGGGCGAGGCCTGCTGGGGGTTCCAGAAGTGGAGGCGGCCGTCGCTCATCAGGATGTCCTTGGAGGCGTAGGGATCGGGCGCGCCGCCGGCGAGACCGAGGAGGGCGGCCTCGTAGTTGAAGGACTCGGAGGTGCGGCGGATGATGGTGTTGAAGTCGATGAACTGCAGCTCCACGCGGATGCCGAGGGCGGCCATGTTTTCGGCGAAGACCGTGGCCATCTCGGTGCGGAGATTGTTGTTGTTGTTGGTCATCAACGAAAATTCCACCGGGTTGCCCTGCGCGTCGTGCAGGCGATTGCCGCGCATCACGAAGCCCGCCTCGGCCAGCAGGGCGCGCGCGCGGGCCGGATCGTAGTCGAAGCGACGCACGTCGGGGTTGTGCCAGTTGCGGTTCTTCGGGGTCACGTAGCCGTGCAGCGCGGTGGCCCGGCCGGCGAAGACGCCGTCGACGACGCCCTGACGGTTGACGGCGTAGGAGACGGCTTGCCGGAAACGCACGTCGGAGAACCAGCGCATCTTGTGCGGCGCGACGAAGGGGCGGCCCTCGGGCGAGGAGCCGGGGTTGAGGTTGAACCACACGAAGCTGGTCGAGTTGGAGGGCCCGAGCTCGTGGATCGTGAAGTCGTGGGTGGCGGCGGCGCGCGAGATCCAGGTGATGTTGTCCGGCTGCAGGCCCTCGGCGTCGGTCAGGCCTTGGGCGAAGGCCACGTTGCTCGCGTTGGAGTCGCCGACGATGCGGGTGATGATGCGCTCGATGTAGGGCAGGCGCTGTCCCTCGCTGTCGCGCCGCCAGTAGTTGGGGTTGCGGCGAAACACGACGCGCTCACCGGGACGGTAGGACTCGAGGAGAAAGGCGCCCATGCCCACCAGCTCGCGCGGGCGGTGGATGGCGGTGTTGATGCTCCAGGCGTCGAGCAGGGTGCCGTCGGCGACGTGGCGCTCCAGGATGTGGCGCGGCAGGATGTCCTGGCCGCCGCCGAAGAGCAGGAAAGGCGCGTAGACCTGCGGCAGCGTGAAGCGCACCGTGTGCTCGTCGAGCGCCTCCACCTGCACCTCCTCGCCCTCGATCATCTGGAAAAACGCCGGGCGCGAGGGGAAACGCAGCCGCGGGCGGCCGGTGGAGGGATCGATGACGGGTTGGCCGGTGGCGGGGTCGAGCTGCTTCGTGTAGAAGGCGTCGCGCCACGTGAACACCACGTCGGCCGACGTGAAGGGATGCCCGTCACTCCAGACGAGGCCGCGGCGCAGATGGAAGGTGAACTGGAGCCCGTCGGGCGAGATGTCCCAGGAGCGGGCGAGGCGCGGGATGATCTCACCGGTCTCGGGGTCGAGGGTCGTGAGGCCCTCGAGGAAGCGCGAGATGGCGGCGCCCGAGGAGGCGTCCTCGGAGATGAGGGGATTGAGCGTCGCGATGTCGCCGGGCATGGTGCTGACGAAGAGCGCGCCATGCTGGCCGGGCGGGAAGGGCACCGTCTCGGCGTCCTCCGAAAGCGGCACGACGGGCAGCTCGGCGAGCGGCGAGGGCGGGCGGGAACAGGCGGCGGACAGCAACAGGCAGAGAAAGCAAACGAAGCCGGGGAAAAAGAAGGCGGGCTGCCGCATGGCGTTGCAAATAAGGTGGGGTGAGAATGCACCGACAACGCGAAACGCGTCTGGTGCCCTTATTCCCAAGGGGCCGCGCCTGCGCTCTTTGGCAAGCGGCCTTGCGTCGCTGGCGGGGGAAGCTAGGCGTGCGGGCAAACATGATCGGCGTCTTCGATTCCGGCTTTGGCGGGCTCACCGTGCTCTCCGCGCTCCTCCGCGCGTTGCCGGCCTACGACTACCTCTACCTCGCTGACAGCGCCCGCGCCCCCTACGGCGCCCGCAGCGCCGAGGCGGTCAACGAGTTCACGCTCGAAGCCGTCGAGTGGCTCTTCGAGCAGAGCTGCCCCCTCGTCGTCCTCGCCTGCAACACCGCCTCGGCGCGCGCCCTGCGCAACCTCCAGCAACGCCACCTGCCCGCCCGCCGCCCCGACCGCCGCATCCTCGGCGTGGTGCGCCCCTCGGTCGAGGCGCTCGCCGGCATCCCCGTGGGCACCGTCGCGCACCCCGACCACAGCGCCCCCTCCGACGCGAGCGGCCTCGTCGCCGTGCTCGGCACGCCCGCCACCATCGCCTCCGATTCCTACGGCATCGAGCTGCGCAAACTCGCCCCGCGCCTGCGCCTCGTCCAGCAGGCCTGCCCGCTCTGGGTCCCCTTGGTCGAGGCCGGGGAACTGGAGGGCGCCGGAGCCGAGTATTTTCTGCGCAAGGACCTGGAGGCGATGCGGGCCAGCGCGGGCGGGGAATGGCCCTCCCGCCTGCTCCTCGGCTGCACCCACTACCCGCTTCTCCTGCCCCTGCTCAGTCGTCTGACGCCACCCGAAACCGAGATTCTGGCGCAGGGCGACATCGTCGCCGAGCGCCTCGCCGACTGGCTCCGGCGTCACCCCGAGGAGGAAAAAAGGCTCGGACGCGGAGGCCTTCGGCGTTTTGCCACGACGGATGACCCCGGGTGGTTTGCGGAGCGTGGCTCACGTATCCTTGACGATTCCCTAAACGTGGAGCGCGTGCGATTGTGCGGCTGACGAAGCCTCCATGAAAAAAGCGCCCAAACTCATCACCCTCTCGCAGCGACTCTCGCTCTGGCTGCTTCGGGTGCCCGTGGCGCCGATCGTGGAGGTGAGAAAACAGCTTCTGGAACTCGGTCATGACGTCGCGGTGGCCGAGCTCGGCGGGCACCACCTCGCCGGCGGAGACGTGCGCGAGGTCAGCGCCGCCCTCGGCGAGGCGCGGCGCCTCGGCGTGCCCCTCGACTTCACCCGCGCCTGCGCCCTCGATCTCGCCCGCGACCGGGCCGATCCCGCTCAACGCTCCACCGTCCTCGTGCAACAAGCCGCCACCCCGCGCGAGGTCTTGTTCGACGAAAAAGGGCCCATGGAGTTTCGCGACCCCGGCAAGTTCACCTGGCGCCCGCGCCTGTTGGGCTTGGTGAAGCTCAACCTCGCCCGCTACCTGGAAGGTGCCGACGAGGATCTGATCGCCATGCGCCTCAAACTCTCGCTCCGCACACTCTACCACGAGGCGAGCAGCGGCGACGTCGCCGACCGCCTGCTCAACGGCTGGCTCGGCAAGAGCACCAACTTGCCCGCCCTCACCGAGGGCACCCGTCACAACCTGCTCGAGCTGAGACGCGTGTTGTAGCACACGCCTCCGCGGTGAGCGCGGCTTGATCGCCCGCGACCCGCCTTTGCCCTTGCCGCTCGCTCCGGCGGGCCCGAGAAACCGCGCCTTTTTCATGCAGACCCGGAAGATCGCGCTCGAGCAAATCGACATCCACGGCGGCACCCAGACCCGCGTAAAGACCAACGAAGAGGCGATCGAGAGCTACGCCGAGGAGATGGGCCGGGGCACGGTCTTCCCGCCCATCACGCTCTACTTCGACGGCGCCACCCACTGGCTCGCCGACGGCTTCCACCGCTACCTCGCCACCAAGCGCGCCGGCCTGCCCGCCATCGAGGCCGAGGTGAAACCCGGCGGTCGCATCGAAGCCCTCAAACACGCCCTCGGCGCCAACGCCACCAACGGCGTCTACCGCACCAACGCCGACAAGCGCAACGCCGCCGCCATCGCCCTCGAGGAGTGGCCCGGCCTCGCCAACCCGGTGCTCGCCGAGATCTGCCGCGTCTCCACCGACCTCGTGCGCACCTGCCGCAAAGAGCTCGAGCAGGCCGGCAAGATCGAGCGCCCGCAGCGCGTCGTCGGGCGCGACGGCAAGGACTACCCGGCCGAGATCGAGCGCGAACTCGGTGAGCAGACCGACGAGAAGGCCGTGCACCGCGGCGGTGGCGGCGCGGGCGGAGGCGAGGGTGGCGAGGGCGGAGGCGGCGGCGGAGGCGGGGGCAAACCCTCGAGCAAAGGCGACGGAGGCGCGCCTGGCGGGACCGGTGCCGAGCTGGAGCGCGAGGCGCGCAGCATGATGCACCGCGGCGACATGAACCCCTTCGAGCTGCGCAAGCTGATGAGCGTGACCGCGCACGACTACGCCACGACGGTCGTCAACCTGCTCAACACCATGCCGCCCCACGCCGGCAAACGCGACGAGGCCTTGCGGCGCATCAAGCGCTTCATCGACCGCGTGCTCGCCGGCGAGATCCAGCTCGGCGCCGAGGCCGAGTGGGCGGGCTCGCCCGTGACGCCTACGGCCGCGAGCGATGTCGCCCCAGCCGATGACGAAGAGCCTGAAACCAGCGAGAGCGCCGATCGCGAGGACGAGGAAGCGCTCGAAGAGGAGGACGCCCGCTAAACATTCCGAATCTGTCAGTCCTGCAAGCGCGGCCGCAGCTCCACGAGCGTCGCACCCCAGGCGCCGCTGGTCTCGTCGCCGAGGCGAAAGCTCTTCACCCGCGGATCGCGCCGCAGCCACGCATGCACCGTCTCGCGCAGCGTGCCGCTGCCCTTGCCGTGGATCACGCGGAGCGAACGGATGCCTCGCTCCAGGCAGGCCTCGACGTAGGCATCAAGCACGGCGGCCGTCTCCCGCGGCGCAAAGGTATGCAGGTCGAGCTCCCCGTTGATGGGGATCTCCACCGGCTCGTCAGGCGCGTCGTCCATGCCGTTGGGTTAACCGCAAATGACACAGATGGGCACGGACAAAGCCACGGCAGCCTGTTGTCTGCTATCCGTGTAAATCCGTGCTATCCGTGGTCGAAACGTTCGCTCGATCTGCTCAACCGACCCAAGCGCGGGCGTTGCGGAAGAGGCGCATCCAGGGGGCGTCCTCCTGGCCGCGCCAAGCGGGCGGGACGTAGCTCTGCTGCACCACGCGGAAGACCCGCTCGGGGTGCGGCATGAGGATCGTCACGCGTCCGTCGCGGGTCGTGATCGCCGTAGTGCCGAAAGGACTACCGTTCGGGTTGAGCGGGTAATGCTCGGTCGGGCGGTGGTGGTTGTCCACGTAGCGCGCGGCGACGAGGCCGGAGGTGGAGAACTTCGCCGCGGCGTCGGCGGAGGGGAACTCGGTGAAGCCCTCGCCGTGCGCGACGGCGATCGGGATCACGCTGCCCTCCATGCCGCGGAAGAGCACGCTGGGGCTCTTCTCGATAAGAAGCGAGGCCACGCGGGCCTCGAAGCGCTCGCTCTGGTTTTGCACGAAGCGCGGCCAGCCCTCGGCGCCGGGAATGATGGAGTGCAGGTTGCTCATCATCTGGCAGCCGTTGCAGACGCCGAGCGCGAAGGTGTCGGGCCGGGCGAAGAAGGCGGAGAACTCGTCGCGGGCGCGGGGGTTGAAGAGGATGCTCTTGGCCC
>JAUVVA010000213.1 GCA_030604905.1 Verrucomicrobiota bacterium
CACCCCGACGGCGCCACCGAGCCCGTGCGCCTGCGCTCGCTCGTCGGCGTGGTGCCGCTCTTCGCCGTCGAGTTCATCGACCAGGCCCGCCTCGACCGCCTGCCCGGCTTTGCCAAACGCACCCGCTGGTTCCTCAAGCACCGGCGCGACGTCGCCGCGCAGATCGCCTTCCTCACCCACGACGGCTGCGAAAAAGGCCGCCACCTGCTCGCCATCCCCACCCGCGAGCGCCTCGAGCGCGTGCTCGCCCGCCTGCTCGACGAACGCGAGTTCCTCTCCCCCCACGGCATCCGCTCGCTCTCCAATGTGTATCAGGATAATCCCTACACCATCCGCCTGGCCGGCGAGGAAAACTGCGTGCGCTACGTGCCCGGCGACTCCGACACCTGGCTTTTCGGCGGCAACTCCAACTGGCGCGGCCCAGTCTGGTTCCCGCTCAACCACCTCCTTATCGAGGCGCTGGAGCGTTACCACGAATTCTACGGCGACCAGTTCACGGTCGAGTTCCCCACCGGCTCGGGCCATCGCCTCACGCTGGACAAGGTGGCGCGCGAGCTCTCCCGCCGCCTTTCCTCGCTTTTCCTGCCGGGCAAGGACGGCACCCGCCCCGCGCTCGCCGCCGAGCCGCGCTTCGCCCAGGACCCGCACTGGAAAGATCTCCTGCTCTTCCACGAGTATTTCCATGGCGACACCGGCGCCGGCCTCGGCGCCAGCCACCAAACCGGCTGGACCGCCCTCGTCGCCCGCCTCCTCGAAAAATATCCCGGCTGAGCCCCCGGGAGCGCCGAGCCCCAGCTCGGCATCTCCGCCGCCGCAGCCGAGCTGGGGCTCGGCGTTCCCGGGCCGCCGCCGCGTTCTGCTTTGCGCTTTGCCGCGCTTCGTGCGCCTCTTCCCGCCGCGCGCATGCCCTTCCTCGCCGAGATTTATCTCCCCGAGATCAAAACCGACGTGGTGACGACCAGTCTCTGGTCGCACTTGCTCACGGTCGGCGGCGTGTTGCTGGCCCTCTTTGCCCTCGCCCGCCTGCTCGGCGAGCGCCGCCAGCCCGGCAACACCCTCGCCTGGCTTATGGCCATCATCCTCGTGCCCTACGTCGGCGTGCCGCTCTACCTCATTTTTGGCGGCCGCAAGATTCGCCGCCTGGCCGCGCGCAAGCGCCGCATCCGACTGCCCGTGCCGCCCGAGGCCCGCGCCTCCGCCGCCACCCTCGCCCACCCCGTCTCGCAATCCATCTCCACCAACGGCGCCGGCGAGCCCGTCGGCGGCAACCGAGTGCGCCTGCTGCGTGACGGGGAGGACGCCTTTGCCGAGCTCGAGCGGTGCATCCTCGCCGCCAAGCACACCATCCACATCGCCACCTTCATCCTCGGGCGCGATCCCACCGGCCGGCGCATCGTGCAGTTGCTCGCCCGCCGCGCGCGCGAAGGCGTAAAAGTGCGCCTGCAACTCGATGCCCTCGGCTGCCTCTTCTCCAGCCGCCGCTTCGTCGATCCCCTGCGCCGCGCCGGCGGCGAGGTCGCCACCTTTCTTCCCGTCATCCCGCTGACCAGCCGCGGCTCCGCCAATCTGCGAAACCACCGCAAGATCGCCGTCTTCGATCACGCCGTGGCCATCGTCGGCGGGCACAACCTCGCCCGCGAATACCTCGGCCCCCAGCCTTGGCGCAAACGCTGGACCGATCTCGGCGCGGTCATCGAGGGCCCGGCCGCGGCGCAGCTCGACGACGTCTTCCTCGCCGACTGGACCTTTGCGACCGGGAGCCCCGTCGAGCCCGAGACCCTCGCGCCCGCGCCCGATTTTACCGCGGATCCCTCCGCCACCTCCGAGCTGCAAGTCGTGGCCAGCGGCCCCGACGTGACCGGTGATCCGCTCTACGAGGGCCTGCTCGCCATGATCCAGGAGGCCAAGCAGAGCATCTGGATCGTCACGCCCTACTTCATCCCCGACGAGGTGCTGCTTCGCTCGCTCGTGGTGAAGGCCCGCGCCGGGCGCGACGTCACCCTCATCCTGCCCGCGCGCTCCAACCACCCCGTCACCGACCTCGCCCGCCGCGCCTACCTGCGCCAGCTCGTGCGCGCCGGCGCCCGCGTGCTCGCCTACCAGCCGCGCATGCTCCACGCGAAGACCGTGATCGTCGACGACGCCCTCGGCCTGATCGGCTCGGCCAATGTCGACATGCGCAGCCTCTTCGTGAATTTCGAGATCGGCGTCATGCTCCACAGCGGCGCCGACGTGCACGCCCTGCGCCGCTGGGCCGGCGAGCTGGCCCGCCACTCCCAGCCCGTGCTCCTGGGCGACCTGAAGCGCCGCCGCTTCCCGGCCAATCTGCTCGAGGACCTCAGCCGCCTGCTCACGCCGCTGCTCTGACGCCAGGCGCTGTCTTCGAGATAAGCCGAGGCTCCGGAAACGGGCAACGCCGGCCCGGCATCGTTTCCCGCTCCCCCGTAGCGCGTAAGCAGAGCTTCGGGTAACGACCGCGCCTCATCCGCGTCCACCCCGCCCCGCGCATCGGAGTCCGCCCCGACCTGCGCCCCGCGCCGCGGTTTGCCACGCTTTCGTTTCGACCTGCGTGGCCGGCGTGTTTCGTTCTTTCCGCATGACCAGCACGCTCTTCCAACTCATCGGAGGCATCGGCCTGTTTCTGCTCGGCATGGTGCTGCTCACCGATGGGCTCAAGGCTTTCGCCGGCGAGGCGCTCCGCCAGGCGCTCGTGCGCTTCACCGGCACCCCGCTCAAGGCCTTCGGCTCCGGCGCGCTCGTCACCGTGCTCGTGCAGTCCTCCAGCGCGACCACCGTCACGGTGATCGGCTTCGTCAGCGCCGGCCTGCTCACCTTCCCCCAGGCCGTCGGCGTCGTGCTCGGCGCCAGCCTGGGGACGACCGGCACCGGCTGGATCGTCTCCGTGCTCGGCCTCAAGATCAGCATCGGCCTCTACGCCCTGCCTCTCGTCGGCATCGGCGCCTTCATCCGCCTGCTCGGGCGCGGACGCTGGCAGGCCCTCGGCCCCGCCCTCGGCGGTTTCGGCCTCATCTTTCTGGGCATCGACACCCTGCAGGCCGGCATGCAGGGACTCCAGGGCCGCGTCGACCTCGCCGCGCTGCCCGCGGAAGGCTTTTTCGCCCACCTCCTCATGATGGTGATCGGCGCCTTCATGACGGTCGTCATGCAGTCCTCGAGCGCGGCGGTGGCCACCACGCTGACCGCGCTCCACACCGGCTCGATCTCCTTCGAGCAGGCCGCCTCGCTCGTCATCGGCGCCGCGGTCGGCACCACCATCACCGGCGCGCTCGCGGCCATCGGCGGCACCGTCCCCGCGAAGCGCACCGCCCTCGCCCACATCGGCTTCAACCTCGCCACCGGTCTGATTGCCGTGGTGCTGTTGCCCGTATTGCTCGCCGGCATCACCTGGGCGCAGGAAAACCTCGGCCTCGAGGCCGGCGCCACCAGCCTCGCCGCCTTCCACACCGCCTTCATCGCGCTGGGCGTGGTGATCTTCCTGCCCTTCGTAAACCGCTTCGCGCGCGCCATCGAGCGCGTCCTGCCCGACCGCGGCCCCACCCTCACCCGCCACCTCGACCCCAGCCTGCTCACCGTGCCCAGCGTGGCCATCGAGGCCAGCCTGCGCGCCGTGCGCGAGGCCGCGGCCGACGCCCTCGACCGCGTCGCCACGCAGCTCCAGCCCGCCGCTCACCCGCCCGCCTCCGCCACCCGCGCCGAGGATCTCGCGCAAGGCGTGCAACGCATCCAGGACTTCGTCGCCCAGGTCCCGCCCGCCCGCGAAACCGAGCCGATGACGGCCGGCCGCGTCAGCCTCTTCCACGCCCTCGACCACCTCACCCGTTTGCTGCCGCGCACCGTTCCGCCCCCCTCCTGGCTGGCGACGATGAAGCACCCGCTGATCCGTGAACAAGCCGAGGCCAGCCACGCCTTGGTGCAGCTCGCGGCCCGCGGTCTGCGGGGCCAGGCCGACGAGGGCTGGATCGATGAGGTGGAACGCCGCTCCCTCGAGCTCTCGCAACAACGGCGCGACGGTCGCCGCCAGCTTCTGCAACAAACCGCCGACGGCGCCTCCGGCCCCGCCCCCGCGCTCGACGCGCTGGACGCGATGCGCTGGCTCGACCGGATCGGTTACCACGCCTGGCGGCTCTGCAACTATGTCGCTGGCGAAGGCCGCCCGGAGCCCGCCCGCATGGTCGGAGTGGTGCACCCCGATCAATAAGCCGCCGCGGCGTCGCCCGAGCTTCGCCCGCTTGGAATTCGCAGCGCCGAGTCCGCGGCCTTTTCCCCGAGGATTCGGCCCGACCGCATGGGCGTCGGGGCCCCGCTGAAACACTGGAGCCGATGGTCGGGATCGAACCGACGACCAGCGGTTTACGATACCGCTGCTCTACCACTGAGCTACATCGGCTGAGCAATGCATCCCGCGCCGCGAGCGACCCGAGGAAGGGCGCTACTAC
>JAUVVA010000095.1 GCA_030604905.1 Verrucomicrobiota bacterium
GGACCAGGGCTCGGGGATCATCATCATGACCGCGTGCGGCAGGGAGCGGCCGGCGAGGTGGAGGAGCTCGAGCGTGTTGTCGAACATCGCCGAGTCGGAGCCGTTGGGGTTGATGACGGGGAGGATTTTTTTGATGTCGTCGCCGAAGGCGTCGGAGACGAAGTGCGCCTGGCGGGCGTGCATCCAGTTGATGTTGCCGCGGAGGGTGTTGATTTCGCCGTTGTGCGCGACGTAGCGGTAGGGATGCGCTCGGTCCCAGGACGGGAAGGTGTTGGTCGAGTAGCGCGAGTGCACCAGCGCGATGGCGGTGCTCTTCGCGGGGTTTGCAGGTCGGGGAAATATTTCGAGAGCTGAGTGGTGAGCAGCATGCCCTTGTAGACGAGGGTGCGCGACGAGAGGCTCGGGAAGTAGACGATGTCGGCGCCGAGGAGACCCTCGCTACGGACTTCGGCGCCGGCGCGCTTGCGCACGACGTAGAGCTTGCGCTCAAAGGCGAGCTCGCTGGTGAGCTCGGCGGGGCGGCCGATGAAGATCTGGCGGATGGCGGGCTCGCTGGCTTTGGCGGTTTCGCCAAGGTCGGAGTTGTCGGTGGGGACGCTGCGCCAGCCGAGGAACTGGAGGCCCTCGCTCTGCACGACGGCGGCGATCTTCTCCTCGACCTTGCGGCGTTGGGTCGCGTTTTTCGGGAGGAAGACGAGGCCGGTGCCGTAGTGGCCGGCGGCGGGGAGCGTGATGCGGGCTTTCTTGGCGACCTCGGCGCAGAAGGCGTGCGGGACCTGGATGAGGATGCCGGCGCCGTCGCCGGTATTGGGCTCGCTGCCGGCGGCGCCGCGGTGGTCGAGATTTTCGAGGATCTGGATGCCCTTGCGCACGAGGTCGTGCGAGGCACGACCATGGAGATCGGCGATGAAGCCGACGCCGCAAGCGTCGTGCTCGAACCACGGGTCGTAGAGGCCCTGTTTGGCGGGGCGGCCGGGGCGCCGGGAGACGGACGCGGTGGCGGGGGAAGCGGGCGCGACGGAGGAGGGGCGGGCGAGATGCGCGACGGAAGACATGGATAGACTAAAAGCTGCGGCGAAGGGGGCGGGGCTGGCTACAAGCAGGTTTGCGCAGATATTGGCAAAGACTACCGCAGGGCGATACCGGACTCTACTGCCGGCGGAAAGCCCCAAGCAGACCGGGTTTCCGGGCACAAAAAACCCCGCCGAGAAGTCGGCGGGGCGGCGCAAATGAAGAGCGAAAGCCTGGCGGTTTTAGAAAAACCGAACGGTCTTGGTCGCCATGCGGGCGTGCTCCTCGTCGGAGCAACCGGCGTTGGTGGGAGCGTCGGCCGGCTTGTCGACCGGGCGGATTAAATCGTTGGCCAAGAGATAGTTTTCCACCTCCTCACCGGAGACGTCGGCGAGCATGACGCCGTCGATCTCGACGCAGGGGGAAAGGGGCTGGCCGGACTTCGCGACCATCTCGGCGTAGTTGTCGCGATTGTTGATGATATCAATGTCTTCGAAGGCGAGGCCGTGCTTGCGCATGATGGCACGGACGCCGTTGGACCAACCGCAGTGCGGCTTGAGATAGGCTTTGATCTTCATGTGGGACACCAGAATCAGGACGGGAACGGGCGCAAGCTAGGGAAAGCACGAAGGCGGACGAAAGGAAAATTTATGGCGCCCCGCCGTCCGGTAATGACCCTTTCCCGACGAGCGGCGCGGAAGGGCCGGTGGTCGGGATGATTTTCGTGGTGCGCGGCGGCGGCTTTTTCGCCCCACTCGCCGGTTCCGCCATGCTCACCTCAGCCGAGATCGCCGCCGCCCTGCCCCCCCAAGCCCGCACGTCCATCGAGGGTCTGCCCTTCCCGAAGATCGCCTCCGGCAAGGTGCGCGAAATCTTCGACCTCGGCGACGCGCTGCTCCTGGTCGCGACGGACCGCCTCTCGGCCTTCGACGTGATCCTGCCCGACGGCATTCCGGGCAAGGGTATCCTGCTCACGCAAATGAGCCACTGGTGGTTCGCCCGCACGGCCGGGCTCATCGAGAACCACCTCCTGCCCGACCAAGCGGGCGAGTTTGCCCGACGCGGCATCACGGACCGCGATCTCCAGCTCCGCTCGATGATCGTGCGAAAACTCAAGCCCCTCGCCATCGAATGCGTGGTGCGCGGCTACCTCGTCGGCAGCGGCTGGTCCTCCTACCAGAAAACCGGCGTCGTCTGCGGCCATCGCCTCCCGGCGGGGCTGCGTCAGGCGGATCGTCTGCCCGCGCCGCTCTTCACGCCGACGACCAAGGCGCCCAAGGGCCAGCACGACGAGCCGATCGACGACGCCCAGGGCGCGGCGATCGTGGGGGCGGCGCTCTACGAGCAGGTGAAGCGCGTGAGCCTCGCGTTGTATTCACTCGGCCACGACACCGCGGCCAAGGCGGGCATGATCCTGGCCGACACGAAGTTCGAGTTCGGCACCGACGCCTCGGGCAAACTCGTCCTGATCGACGAAGTGCTCACCCCCGACTCCTCCCGCTACTGGCCCGCCGCCGAGTATCGCGTCGACTGCTCGCCGCCCAGTTACGACAAACAATTCGTCCGCGACCACCTGCTCGCGATCAAGTGGGACCAGAAGCCGCCCGCGCCGAAGCTCCCGGCTGCCGTGATCGAACGCACGAGGGACAAATACCTCCAGGCCTTGAAGAACCTGCTTGGCTGATCAATCGGAGCCGCGCCCATGTCCGCCGCCTCGCTCACCGTCTACACCTACAAAAACTGCGACAGCTGCCGCAAAGCGGTAAAATGGCTTGCCGCGCAGGGCGTCACTTTCGAGGAGCGCCCGATCCGCGACACGCCTCCGAGCGTAGCCGAGCTGCGCACGATGCTCGACCATCTCGGCGGCGAGCGGCGGCGGCTTTGCAACACCTCGGGCGGCGACTACCGCGCGAGCAAGCTCGGCGAGGTGCTGAATACGCTGCCCGAGACGGAGTTTCTCGAGAAGCTGGCGGCGAATGGAAATCTGGTGAAGCGGCCCTTTTTGCTCCGGGCCAAGCCCCCGTTGGGGCTGGTGGGTTTCAAGGAGTCGGAGTGGCGGGCGGCGCTCGGCTGATGAGGCCGAGCTGGGGCTCGGCGTTCCCGGGAGCGCCGAGCCCCAGCCCGGCTTTTAGTTTTCCCCTCGCGCCACCCGCAGGATCGCGCCGGTGATGAGCTGCCCCGCCGGCCCGTGCAGGTTGGCCTCGCCGGCGTGCGTGGCCCAGGGGAGCTTCACGAACACGTGCGGCACGCCTTCGCGCGCCAGCGCCGCCGCCAGCCGCTCGCTGTGCCGGCACCACACGAGCTCGTCGAGCGCGCCGTGGATGAGCAGGGTCTTGGGCGCGCGGGGGTGCGCCAGCTTTTCCCCGCTCGCGCTGCGATAGCGCGCCGCCTGCGCCTCGCCCTCGGGGCCGCCGCCGAGGAACTGGCTCATCAGCTTGTGCGAGTTGAGCGCGTCGTGCTCGGAGCGGATTGACCAGACGAACTCCATATCGTGGCAGCCGTAGAGCGACACCACCGCCCGCACGCCGGGCAAAGCCTCCCCGTAGGCCGTGGCCACCGCGATCTGTCCGCCCGCGCTGCGTCCCACGAGCGTGATCCGCTCCGCGTCCACGCCGAGGCCGGCCGCATGCTCGCGTATCCATTTCACCACGACACGCAAATCCTCCGCCTGGGCGGGCCATGGATGCGCCGGCGCAAGCCGGTAGTCGAAGGCCGCCACCGCCACGCCCCGCGCCGCGAGCCAGCGGTTGAGCCCGGCGAGCTCCGTGCGGCTGCCGCCATCCCAGCCGCCGCCGTGGATGAGCACCACACACGGCGCGACGCCTGCCCTGGATTTGTCACCAATCTGGTGACAATTGGCCGGAGGCTTGGCCGGATAAAAATCCAGCGCCCTCCCCTCGGCGTCATGCCGCTCCACCTCCACGGCCTCGGCCAAGGTGGGCCAGCGCCAGAGCCTCCGCCACGACCACAGGGGCGGTCCGCCCGCGCCGCCAAACACCTCGCGCAGCAGCGCCTCGACCTCGCGGCTCATTCGCCACGCGCTCCCAGTCGGACGCGCGAAGAGCAACGCCGCCACCGCGGCGGGCAGCCCCGCCCACCACGCTCCTGCCCCGAGGCCCGCGCCAAGCGCCAGCCCCAGCGCGAGCAAACACCACAGGTGCCCGAGTTCGGTCGCGAAGAGCGCCACCCACCACGCGCGATAGGTCCGCGCCGGCCGCACGCAGAATCGCGCCGCCGCCAGCAGCCCCAGTCCCGCCAGGAATATCAGAAAATCCTCAAACACATCCGCATGCCTGTTCTACCCACGCCCGGCCGCAAATCGGAATTCGCCTGCCCTCGGTCATTGGGCATTGGTCATGGGTCATTCGTCCTCACCCTCTCCTCACCATGTCCTCCCTCAAGCCCTATCCCACCGGCCTCGGCACCAAGTCCCTCCACGCGGGCCAGTCTCCCGATCCCGCCACCGGCTCGCGCGCCGTGCCCCTCTACCAGACAACCAGCTACGTCTTCCGCGACACCGAGCACGCCGCGAACCTCTTCGCGCTGAAGGAACTCGGGAACATCTACACGCGGATCATGAACCCCACGACCGACGTCTTCGAGCAACGCATCGCCGCGCTCGAGGGCGGCACGGCCGCGCTCGCCCACTCCTCCGGCCAGGCCGCCATCACCGACGCCATCCTTAACCTTGCCGGCGCCGGCGACCACATCGTCTCCGTCTCCCAACTCTACGGCGGCACCTACAACCTCTTCCACCACACGCTGCCCAAGCTCGGCCTCGAGATCACCTTCGTCGACGCCGACGATCCCGAGTCCTTCCGCCGCGCCCTCCGCCCCAACACCAAGGCCTTCTACGGCGAGGGCCTCGGCAACCCCGCGCTCAACATCTTCCCGGTCGAGGAGGTCGCCAAGATCGCCCGCGAGGCCGGCGTGCCGCTCATCCTCGACAACACCTGCCTCAGCCCGATCCTGCACCGCTCCTTCGAGTGGGGCGCCAACATCGTCGTCCACTCGACCACCAAGTATCTCGCCGGCCACGGCACCTCGATCGGCGGCATCGTCGTCGACGGCGGCAACTTTGACTGGGGCTCCGGCCGCTTCCCCGGCTTCACCACGCCCGACGCCTCCTACCACGGCCTCGTCCACTGGGACGTCTTCAAGGCCTTCCCGCCCGCCGGCGGCGCCAACATCGCCTTCGTGATGAAGATGCGCCTCCAGCTCTTGCGCGACATCGGCGCCTGCATCTCCCCCTTCAACGCGTGGCAGTCGCTCATCGGCCTGGAGACGCTCCACCTGCGCATGGAGCGCATCTGCGCCAACGCCCTCGCCGCCGCGCATTTCCTCCAGGACCATCCCAAGGTCGCCTGGGTCAACTATCCCGGCCTGCCCGGCTCCAAGTATCACGCCGCGGCCAACAAGTATTTGACCGGTGGATACGGCGGTCTGCTCGGCTTTGGCGTGAAGGCCGGCTTCGAGGGCGCCAAGCGCACCATCAACGGCCTCAAGCTCTTCAGCCACCTCGCCAACATCGGCGACGCGAAGAGCCTCGCCATCCATCCCGCGAGCACGACGCACAGCCAGCTCACGCCCGAGCAGCAGGTGTCGAGCGGCGTGCAGCCCGACTACATCCGCCTCAGCCTCGGCTGCGAGGATTTCGCCGACCTGCGCGCCGACCTCGAGCAGGCGCTCGCCAAGGCCTGAACGGCATTTTGCTCCTTCGCGCCGCCCCTCCGCCACTCCGCGCCGCCGCGTCTCCTCGTAGAACAGTGTGCACCCGCTACATTCTCGAAGGCGCGGCCGCCGCGGCCGGTTACAAGCGGCTCGGCCTCGACGCGCTGGCGAACGCGGTGGCGCGCGCGATGGATCGCTTCAACATCGGGCCCGCCGCCGAACTCGTGGCGCTGCGCGCCGGTGAGCAGCCCGGCACGGCGCGCGTCTTTGCCCCGCGTTGGGGCTTCCCCGCTTCCGGCGGCGCCGCCCACACCGGGTCCTCGCCCGCCGCTTCCACCACGCTCCTCCTCAACGCCCGCGGCGAGACGGCCGCGCAGAAGCCGAGTTTTCGCGAAGCGTGGCGCCGCCGCCGCTGCCTGATCCCCGCGACCGGCTTCTACGAGTGGGAAAAACGGGGCCGCGCGCGCCTGCCCTGGCTCTTCCGCCGCGTCGACGCGGCGCCCTTCGCCTTCGCCGGGCTGTGGGAACCGGACGCGGAGGAGGGCGCCGGCGCGGTGATCGTCACCACCGCGGCCAACACCCTGCTCGCGCGGATCCACGACCGCATGCCGGTGCTGCTCACCGACGCCAAATCCTGCCGCGCCTGGCTCGACCCGCGCACGGACGAGCCCGCGCTCCAAGGGCTGCTCACCCCGCTCAACGCCGCCGACATGCACGCCACCCCGGTCAGCCCACGAATGAACCGCCTCGATTTCGATTCGCCGGACTGCATTCGCCCCGCGGTGCACGGTCTGGCCGCGCGCGACGAAGACACGGATGGCGGGCTGGATCTGGGGCTTGGCTAGATCTTTGGCCCGCGTCTCGCCAAGGCCCCGCGGGACACTCACCGCACGAGAGCGCTCACCCCGGCGAGTCGCCCGCGCCGGAGCGGACTTACCAGACGAGCAGGCCACCCGCGAAGGTGAGCCCGGCGCCGACCGAACAGAAAATGATGCGATCCCCCTGCTTGAAGATGCCTTCCTCGGCCGCCCAGCCGAGCGCCATGGAGACCGAGGCGCCGGAGGTGTTGCCATACTTGGCGATGGTGACGACGAACTTCTCGTAGGGAATGCCGACCCGCTTGCCCACGGCGCGGAGGATGCGCTCGTTGGCCTGGTGCGGCACGATCCACGCGATGTCGTCGGGCTTCAGATGGTGGCGCGCGAGCGTCTTTTCGATCTGATCCGCAAAGGCGATCACCGCGTTCTTGAACACCGCCGCGCCGTCCATCTGCAGATAGAAATCGGCGCGGTCGCTTCCGTCCGCGCAGGGCCAGGGACGCGTGGCGCCACCACCGCGGCGCTGGATCGCGTCGTAGTGCGCGGCGTCACCGGACAGCGCCATGCGATGCAGGCGATGTCCGCCGGGCGCGGCGGTGAGCAGCGCCGCACCCGCGCCGTCGCCAAAGAGAAAGGCGGTCTCGTGATCGTTGGGATTGGTGATGCGCGAGAGCAGCTCGGCCGTCACCACCACGACGTTTTTCGCGGTGCCGCCACGAATGAAGGCGCGGCCCACCTCCAGCGCGTAGAGCCAGCCGGAGCAGGCCGCGTTGAGGTCAAAGGCGAGGGCCTTCGGGCAACCGAGGTGGCGGGCCAGCGCGCTGGCCATGGCCGGCACCGGCTGGTCGGGGATGATCGTCGCGAGCACGATGCCGTCGATATCGGCCGCGGCCACGCCGGCCTGGGTCAAGGCGTGCTTCACCGCGGTGGCGGCGAGCGACGTCGCGGTCTCGTCCGGGCCCGCGTATCGGCGCTCGTGGATGCCGGTGAGCTTGTGCATCTCGGCCTCGGTGCGCCCCGGGAAGGCCTTGAGAATCTCGCTCGTCGGACGGACGTTTTTCGGCACCGCGTAGCCGACGCCGGCGATGCACACCGTGTCGTCGCTGGGCGGCGGCGTGCCGGCCAGCGCGTCGGCCGGCGCGAGGCTGGCGCGGGCGCCACCCGCGCCGGCCGCCGTGGGCCGCGTGGCGAGCCAGGCTTGAAAATCTTCACCGGTGATGCGCCCGCCCGGACCACTGCCGGTCAGGCCGCTGAGCGTGGCCGGATCGAAGCCCGCCTCTTGGGCGAGCTTTTGAGCGCGCGGGGTCCAGAGCTGGGCGCCGGGCCCGGCGGCCGGGCTTGGCGCCGCGGGTTTCGCGGGGGCGGGACGCTGCGCGGCGGGCGGCGCGGCGGCCGGCATGGCGGCCGGAGCCGCAGCCGGAGCCACGACCGGGCGGGGAGCCGTCGCTCCCGAAGCCCGCTTCGACTCCAGGTGGCGCAACGACTCGTCGGCCGTCTCGATGCTCAGGAAAAGATCGCCCGAGCGAATGATGTCACCCGCGCGGCAATGCACCGCTTTGACCACACCGTCACAGGGTGCCTCCCACTCGAAGACGGACTTGTCGCTCTCCAACTCGGCGGCGATCCCTCCTTTTTTCACCGTGTCGCCCGCGCCGACCTTGAGGTCGATGACGGTCAGCTCGTTGACGGTCGCACCCATGCTGGGGACCGGGATGTCGATGAGAAAGGAGGCCATACGAGTCGGAGGAGGGGCCACAGTGACGGCCGGCGAGGCGCGGTCAATCGCGGGCCGGTGCGAAGCCGCGATGGGGAAAAACCGAGTCCACCAAGGGCGCGGGCAACCGAATGATTCCGGCTCAGCTCAGCCAGAAACGCAGCTTTCGCCGCAAGGCCTCGAGCCGCTCCGCCTTGGCCTGAAGCCGGATCGTCAGCGACGCGGCCGAGGGGGTGAAACGCGCCTCACGAAACACCAGCAAACAGCGCAGCACGAAAAGATGCAGGGGCGTCAAGGCGAGGGTCGTATTCATCCACCGCGATTTGCCCCCGACGAGGAGCGCGTCGATCTGCGCGAAAACCGAAGTTCCCAAAGACAGCAGCAGAAGGAGGCCGACGCCGAGGAACACGACTTTGCGAGGCAGGAACAACTCGTGCAGGATCGAATACATCACCAACGCCGCGTAGGTGAGCGCCAGCACCGCGACCGAGGCGATCGGGAAGCCCGAGCCAGGCTCTTTGACCACTTGGAACAGACAGTAACTCAGCCAAGCGGCGCCAAACATCAGCACCACCTCGGCCAAAAACGGAACCAGCCAGAGATCCCGCAACCGAAACATCGATACGCGGTCGCCCTTCGAATTCACCCGACGACGCCCCAGCTTCAGGGGCGGTGTGTTCGGCCCGCGGAAGTTGCCCCCGTTTGTTTCCGAGCCCTTCCCTCCGTTCACACCCTGTTCCACCGCTAAATGGCCGTGGTCCCCCAAGGACAATTCGGCCTCGGGCGATCCAGAGCCAGTGGCGACTGCGCCCTGACCGACTATCGCAGGAGCATTTCCGGAACTCATGAGGTAAGAGGCCTATTACGCTCCCGATGAACCATATGAATCAAGCCAGAAGCCGGCTCCGCCCCCGGACGGGGCCTTTATCCACGGGTAAACTGCTACCTACCCGCGGTATGCGAGCCGTAAAAACTTTCGGTTACGGCCCTTTCAGAAAATCCCCCACCCCCTTTGTCACAGTCACGACACAAGATCGTCGCAAACGCTTAACCGCGGCCCACTTCACGACCACGAGCCTTTGCCTACCGTCGCTGGCGCATGAATCACCGCACCGTCCTCCTCGCGAATCACCGCCGCGCCTTCACGCTCATCGAGCTCCTCACGGTCATTGCCATCATCGGCATCCTCGCCGCGATCATCATCCCCGTCGTCGGCCGCGTCCGCGATCAAGCGCGCCAAGCCCAGTCGGCCTCCAACCTTCGTCAGTGGGGCATCGCCACCCAGCTTTACGTCGCGGAGAACCGGAATCTCCTGCCGCTTCGCGGCCTCACCAACGCCAATGTCGACCGCCCGACCTGGGCCCAGGTTGCCCAAGCCGAGGCTCAGTTTGCTTGGTATAATGCCCTCCCCCCCTTCGTCAGCGAACGGCCGCTCAGCGAGCTCTCCGAGCTCAACCAACGCTCCCGCCTCTACTCCGACGACAGCATCCACCGCAACCCGCGCGCGCGCTTCACCGAAGAACGCCAGGTGCTCGACCGTCCCGCCTTCTCCTACGCCTGGAACTCCCAACTCAACAACTCGCGGAGCGAAACGGCGGCCAACACGCTCGACGTCCGGGTCCGCCAGCCCATCACCCGCTTCACCGACCCCTCCCGCACCGTGCTCTTCATCGAAGGCTGGTCCAACAACAACGACCGCGGTCCCAACCTGAACACGAGCCAGACCGAAAACGTGGATTCCGGTCGCGCCTACGGCCGCGCCCAACACATCGCCCACCTCGGAGGCACCACCCGCATCGCCTTCCTCGACGGCAGCGTGCGCGGCTTCCGTGCCAACGAGATCGACCGCGGCACCGCCTCCGAAAACTCCGTCGTCTTCTTCGCCGGCATGCCCTGACCTCGCCTCGCTGGCTCCCCTCCTCCCCCACTTCCCCCGCCGCGCCCTTCCCGGGCGCGGCATCCTTTCTCCAAGCGTCCTCGCGCGCGCTTCTTTTTCCGCATCCCCATGCCCTGCTCCCCTGTGCTCGCCGCCCCCCTCCGCTCCGCGACCTTCACCATAATCCTCTCCCTCCTCACCGCGGCGGCGGCCGCCGACTCGCTCCCCCATCACCGCGCCGCGCTGCCTGTCGACCTGCCTTCGCCACCGCCCGCGCTCTCCGCCTCCGGCCGCCTCGCCGCGCCCGATCTCGTCGAATCCTCCGCCCTCCTCGCATCCCCCGCCCACCCCGGCGTCTTCTGGTCGCTCAACGACTCCGGCGGCCAACCCGTCCTCTACGCCCTCGACGCCTCCGGCGCCCCCCTTGGCCCCGCCGCCGGCGGGATCGTCCCCGGCGCCCGCAACACCGACTGGGAAGCCCTCGCCGCCCTGCCCGACGGCCGCCTCGTCATCGGCGACATCGGCAACAACGCCAACCAGCGCCGCGACCTCGCCCTCTACCTCTGGCCCGAGCCCGCCCCCCGCGCCGATGGCGCCGCCGCCAATCCCCCGCCCGCCGCGCGCATCCCCTTCACCTACGCCGACCAGACCGCCTTCCCCCACCTCGTGCTCCGCCACGACGCCGAGGCCCCCGCCTGGTTCGACGACGCCCCCCACCTCGTCTCCCCCCCCCGCGCCGACGGCTGGACCACCCGCTACCGCTTCGCCCACCTCGACCCCGCCCTCCCGCCCCAGGCCCTCGACCCCCTCGCGCGTTTCCACGCCGGCTCGCCGGTCACCGACGCTTCCGTATCCACCGACCAACTACGGCTCGTCCTTCTCACCTACCGCGGCGCCTGGCTCTTCACCCGCCCCGCCCCAGGCACCGACTTCTGGTCCCCGCCCGCCACCGCCGCCTTCGCGCCCTTCTCCGCCGGTCAGGCCGAGGGCATCACTTGGCTCGATGCCGACACGCTCCTCCTCACCAACGAGGGCCGCGACGTCTTCCACCTCCCCCTCTCCGCCTTTCGCCCCGCCGGCCCGCTCGTCGTTGAGACGCTCCCGCTGCTGCCCGCGCTCGAGACCGCGCCCGCCCCGCCCGAGCCCGCGCCCCTCGCCGGCCCTCCCGCCCTCCTCCTCAACGAATACACCGCCGTGCGCGCCGGCCGCTGGCTGGGTGACGACGACCATGCCGCCGCCGGCCCCGAGTCGCGCGACCTCCGTCTCGGTCGAGTGATGGGCAACGGCGGCACCTGGCTGGAGTTTGTCGTCACCGCACCCGGCGCGAGCGATCCCGCCCGCGCACTCGACCTGCGTGGCGTCTCCCTCGATTGGCGTCAGGCGAGCGCCCGCGGCACCTTGGTCTTCTCCGACTCCCCCGCCCTCGCCGCGCTCCCCCGCGGGGCGATCCTCACCCTCGCCACCGAGCGCGAGCTGCGCGGCGAACGCGGCCATGTCGTCGTCTCGGGCTCTCGCCTCGCCTTCGAGCCGCGCCGCGGGCCGGATGGCTGGTGGCTGCACCTCTGGACGGGTGACGAGACCCTCGTCGAGTCCGGTCACCCGATCAGCGATGAGCACGGCACCAACGAGGATTTTCAGGTCCGCCTGCGCGACCGAGACAATCGCCTGCTGATGGATTGGACGGGAGAAGGCGTGCCGCCGCTCTCGGGCATCAACAGCCGCGAGGTCATGCTTCTGCGCGGCGACCCGACGCCCGACATCCGCCCGGACAGTCCGGCCTACGGCGACGCGACGAGCAGCACCTTCGGCGCGCCCAACCGCTGGACGGAGGGCAAGGGGAAAAAAGCGGCCGGCGGCGCCGAACGTGAACAAGACCTTACGCCCCTCCGCGCCTGGTGGCGGTAGACGCGTAAATCGCGAGCAGGGAAGGAGGCACGGGGCTCCTGCCCCGTGATGTTTGGTGAAGCACGGAGCAAACCTTCTCCCGCGGCCCCACTTGCCGCGACTGCGAAGCGTCGGGAGCAAGCCCCCCGCCGCTCCCGCCGGCGCGAAGACGTGACAGAATCGTCACCCCTGATCCCCGCGAACGTCACGCAGGCCATCCATCCTGCGCCCTTCACTTCCTACTCACCGATGAAAAAGTCCCTCCTCACCCTTACCGCCCTCGCGGCCACCGCCGCCGCTGCCTCCGCGCAAGTGGCGTTCATTCCTGGCAACCTCGTCGTCTCCCGAGTTGGCGATGGAGCAAACGCTTTGGCCAACAGCGGCGGTGCGATCTCTCTCTTGGAGCTTACCACCAACGGCACCGCGGTCCGCACTATCGACATTCCTACCTCCACACTACAGTGGAGCGGCACCGCCACCTCCGAAGGCGTAATCTCGCTCTCCAAGGATCGCACGCAGCTGACGCTTGTCGGCTATACCCCCCCCTTTGGAGGCACGGGCTCCCTCGCTAGCCGCACCGATGCCAATGCTCCGCGTGCCTACCTGAACATTAATTTCAACGGAACGATTGGCGCGGTTACGCAAGTCGGCGCCTTTAGCGGAAACAACATTCGTTCCGGCGTCACTGACGGCACGGGCGTATGGTTAGCTGGCGGCACCACCGGCACGGTCTATAATTCCGGCAGCAACACCACCATCCAATCCACTGTCACCAATACCCGCGTGGTAAACATCTTTGGCGACAAGCTGTTCTTCAGCACCGGCGCCGGAACCAACCGGGGCATCTACACCTTTGACAGCGCCACTCCCACGTCCGCCGCCACCGCCAGCGTGGTGATCAATATGGGAAGCTCGGCCGATCCCTACGACTTCGCCTTCAACGACTCGCTCACCCGAGCCTACGTCACGAACGGCAATGTAATCCAGCGCTGGGACCTCGACGGCTCCGCGTGGACCTTGACCAACACCTCCTCCGTGATCGGCACAGGCCTCACCGGGCTTGCCGTCAATTTCGGGACCACTTCCGACAGCATATTCACCGTGAACCCCTCGACTCTATTCTCGCTGAACTTCTCGGAAGGTGCGTTTAGCGCTGCCACCACCCTCGCCACCGCCGGCACCAACTTCGCCTTCCGCGGCCTCGAGTTCGCCCCCATCCCCGAGCCCTCCGCCTTCGCTGGCCTCGCCGGTCTCGGCGCCCTGGGCTTCGCCGCCCTGCGCCGCCGCCGCCGCGCTTGATCCACCCGCCGAAGCGGCCTTCGCCAGCGAACGCCCTGTCGGCATCACCTCCTCCGCCGGCTCTTTCGGGAGCCGGTTTTTTTGCGCCCCTTGCGCCTCTTCCACGTCACGGGAAATTCACGCCGGGTCCATGCTCCCGTAACTCGCGGCTCCCACGCTGTTCGCGCCATGCAAAACCAGACCCGATTGCTCGCCCTCCTCGCCCTCGCCTCCGCCTCCGGCGCCTTTGCCCAGATCAACTACTCCGGCGGCACCTACACGCAGACCTTCGACACCCTGCCGCAGACCAATCCGGCCTCCACCTCGCTCGCCGGCCGCGGTCCCCACTCCCTCAACGACGCTTTTGGCGTCACCGGTCTCGAAGGCTGGTTCGCCGGCAATCCCGACGGCTCCAGCTCCACGACCGAATTTCGCGCGCACGACGGCAGCCTCTCCGGGGGGTCCGGGCGCGGCGTGCTGTCCCTCGGGACCACCGGCTCTTCCGAGCGGGCCCTCGGCGCCCTCTCCACCAGCAACCAGATCAACCACTTCGGCCTCTACCTGACCAACACCAGCGGCCAGACACTCACCCAATTCTCGCTCAGCTACATCGGCGAACAATGGCGCTACGGCGACCTCGGCGTAGCCTCGTCGCTCACCTTCGCCTACGCGCTCTTCGAGAGTGCGCCCACGCTGGCGGGCGACAGCTCAGTCTTCACCCCGGTGCCCGCGCTCTCCTTCACCGCGCCGATCTTCAACACCACCCCGGTCAACACCGCCCTCGACGGCAACGCCCCCGCCAACCGCTCGCTCGTGAGCGCCGACCTCGCCGGCATCGAGTGGCTGCCCGGCCACACCCTCGTCCTGCGCTGGACCGCCCAAGACCTCACCGGCCAGGACCCCGCGCTCGCGATCGACAACCTCTCCTTCTCCGCCATCCCCGAACCCTCCGCCTTCGCCGGTCTCGCCGGTCTCGGCGCCCTCGGCTTCGCCGCCCTGCGCCGCCGCCGCGCGCGATAGGGTCGTCGCTCGCGACGACCGCGCCCGCGTTTCGCCCCGCGTCCGCCGCAAACCGGCATTCGCAAGCGAACGCCCTACCCAATCCCCATCCGCCCTCCGCCATCAGTCATTGGACATTCGTCATTGGTCATTGGTCATTGGTCATTGGTCATTCCGCGCCAGCGGCCATTCCGCGCCAGCGGCCATTCCGCGCCAGCGGCCATTCCGCGCCAGCGGCGTGGTCACTGTATCCAGCTTAAGCCTACACGCAGCCAAAGGGGCACCGCAAACAGCCCGAGCGCGGTCGTGCCCAGCACCACCTGCACCGCGGTGAGCGGCTGGCCGCCGTGGTGCTTGGCGATCACGATCGGCAGGATGCCCGCCGGCATCGCCGCCTGCACCACGAGCACGCCCTTCAACTCCGGCGGGATCGGCAACGCCACCGCCAGCCCGAGCATGCCGAGCGGGATCAGGCCCAGACGTAGCGCGCAGGCGAGCGGCGTCACCCGCCGGTCCACCAGCGTGCGTGGTCGCGCCAGATACTCGACCAGCGTCGCCCCGATCACCAGCAGGCCCAGCGGCACCGCCGAGGCCGCCACCAGCCGGATCGCCTGGCGCAGGGCGCCCGGCAGCCAGGCGTCGCCACCCAGAAGGTTGAGCGCCACCGCCAGCACGAGCGCGTAGACCGGCGGGTTGAGCACCCGCCGCCAGCCGCCCCCGCGCAGGGACACGCCCGAGAGCATGAGGATGCCCACCGTCCAGATCGCCGCCTCGCAGCCGACGTTGAAGACGAAGAGCACGCCCAGCGTCTCGCGCCCGAAGAGCGCCTCGACGAGCGGGATCGCCATGTAGCCGTAGTTGAAAATCCCTACACTGAAGGCGAAGGTGCGCAGGCCGCCGCCCAGCGCGAAGCCCGCCCGCTTCGCCACCGCGTAGGCGAGCAGGATGCCGCCGCCCATGGTCACGAAGCCGAGCAGCGGCGCGGCGAGGAGGTTGCCGGGTGTGCGCAGGGCCTCGTTGCCGAGCGCGTTGTCGAAAATCAGGCAGGGGTAGAGAAAATTGACGACGAGCTTGAGTAGGCTCTCGTCCGCCTCGGGCTTGAGCCAGCCCGCGCGCCGCACCGCCGCCCCCGCCGCGATCACGGCAAAGACGGGCATCACGAGCGCGAGCAGGGTCCAGTAGCCCGGAAGGTTTCCCGACATAAGGGAACATCAGGCCGGCCCGCGCGGGATTGGACAAGCCTCGGCACGCGCGTAGCGTGGGCGGCCATGCCCACCGTCACCCGCCTCCTCCACACCCGTTATCGTGTCAACGACCTCGCCGCCTCGGTGAAGTTCTACACCGAGTGCCTCGGCCTGAAGGTCTCGCGCCAGCACACCTCGCCGCGCGGCGCGCAGCTCGTCTTCCTCGCCACTCCGAACAGCACCGAGGAGATCGAGCTCTGCCAGATGCCCGCCGGCGCCGCCGAGCCGGTGAAAGTGCAGCCCGACCTCACGCACCTCGCCTTCGAGGTCGAGGACCTCGAAAGATTCGCGGCCGAGGCCGCCGCCAAGGGCTACGAGCTCAGCGACGGCCCGACCAAGACCGGCAGCGGCTCGCTCATCGCCTTCATCGACGCGCCCGAGGGCTACGAGGTGGAGCTCATCCAGAAGGCGAAGTAGGCGCCCCGGGGTGTAGATCAGGGATCCCATAGGTCCTATAATTCCCATACCTCCCATCCCCCACCGCCCACCGCCAGCCGCCAGCCGCCCACCGCCCGCTCCCGCCCAAACGAAAAAACCGCCCCGGCAAACCGGGGCGGTCTCGAAAACCAGATTCTGCTTTCGCAGTCCTCTCGCGGCGCCTTAGCGCTTGGAGAACTGGAAGCGCTTGCGGGCGCCGGGCTGGCCGGGCTTCTTACGCTCCTTCTCGCGCGGGTCGCGCTTGAGGTGGCCGGCCTTCTTGAGGGCGGCGCGCAGCTCGGGGTTCA
>JAUVVA010000111.1 GCA_030604905.1 Verrucomicrobiota bacterium
CCGGCTCCGCCCCAGCCCTTCGGGTGGCGAGGAAAAGGGGCTGGCCCGGCGTTGCCCGAGGCGGCACGGGCCTCCGGCCCGCCTCCACCTCGGCCGCCTTGGGCGAGCCCCTTTTCCTCACCACGCCACATCACTTTAACTTGAAGACAGCTCCTAGGCGCGGTGGGCGACCCAGAAGCGGCACTCGTCGGAAAAGGCGCGGACGGAGGCGGATTCTTTGGCGAGCTCGCGGCGGAGGTGGTCCTCGGCATGGCGCCAGCCGGTGGCGGCGAGATCGGCGAGGATCTCGGCGCGGTCGGGCAGGTGCATGAAGGTGTCGCCGCAGTCGTCGCTGAAGCGGCGGTCGCCAAATTCGCGCAGACGGGGGTCTTGTTTTCCCTCGGCCCAGCGGAGGGCTTCCAGGCGCCAGCTGACCCGCTCGGCGGGAGAGTGGTCGCGGTCGTGGGTGGTGAAGAGGAGCGGCGCGCCGGGGGCGCAGACGGCGGCGAGCTGCCGGAGGGCGCGGCGGCGGTTGCGGCGCAGGGGGATCTGCATGAGGCCGTTGAAGAGGAAAAAAGCGCCGGCGAAGCGGGCCGAGGCGAAGGCGGGGTGGCTCGCAAGCTTCGTCGCGTCGGCGTGGTGAAAAGCGATCGAGGCGCGACGCTCGGCGGCGAGGGCGATGGCTTGATCGACAAGCTCCTGGGCGAAGTCGAAGGCGGTGAGATTTTGGTAGCCGAGGGCGTGGAGGGCCACGCAGACGCGGCCCGCGCCGCAGCCGGCTTCGAGCAGCGGGGCGGCACGGTCGGGGAAGTGGCGCTCGATCATGAGCCGCTCGCTGGCCCAGAGGCCGAGCTCGTGCGCGGCCTTGGCATAGTGCACGACGGCGCGCAGGTCGTTGAAATCGCGCCGCACCTGCGCGGCCGTGATGGGGCGGGGAGGCATGGATCGACGGGGCGCCCGCGCGGGGGCTCGGCGGCACTCAGGCCGCGGGGCGTTCCAAGGGCTTGAGCACGCGGGCGTCGAAGACGAAGGGCCCGGCCGGGAGGATGCTGGCGAGCACGGCGAGTCCCGTGGTTTTCCAATTCCAACGCTGGTCGAGGGCGACGGGGACGATGGCCAGGAGGTAAAGCAGGAAGAGGATGCCGTGGGCCATGCCCACGTAGCGAACGGCGAGGGGCTGGTCGGCGAGATACTTGAGCGGCATGGCCACGAAGAGCAGAAGCAGAAACGAGACGCCTTCGAGGATGCCGACGATGCGTAGACGGGAGAGGTCGGATTTCATCCGCGATGACGAATGACGAAGGAGCGCGGTCCAATGGAAGGACGAAGTGGCCGGGGGCGAAAGATGCGCACGCCGCGGCGGCCGGGGCGTCGGCGGCATCGCCGGGCTTGCGGCGGGAGCGGAGGGCGGCAGCTTGCGCGCATGGGAAACGAACTCGCGGCGTATGCTGATCTTCGGGCGCGCTTGAGGCGCGCGCACGTGCTGGGCTCGGTGGCCGGGCTGCTGGGCTGGGACGAGCAGGTGAACCTGCCGCCAGGCGCGGCGGCGCAGCGCGGGGAGCAGATGGCCTTGATGGCGGGGTTGGAGCACGCGGAGGCGAGCGCGCCGGCGCTGGGCGCGGCGATCGCGGCCTGCGAGGCGGCGCCGGGGGACGCGCTCGACAAGGACGCGCGAGTGGTCGTGGCGGCGGCGAGGCGTGATTACGACCGGGCCACGAAGTTGCCCGCCGAGTTGGTCTCCGAGAAGGCGCGACTCTCCAGCGAGGCCTACCACGCCTGGGCGGCGGCGCGCGCGGCGAGGGATTTTCCGGCCTTCGCGCCGTTTTTGGAGAAACACCTCGAGATCGCGCGCCGGGAGGCGGAACTGCTCGGCTACGGCGAGCGCCCCTACGACCTCGCCATCGACCGGCATGATCCGGGGCTCGACGCCGCGCGAATCGACGCGCTTTTCGCCGAGCTGCGGGCCGGGCTGGTGCCGCTCGCGCGCCGCATCGACGCGCGGGCGGAGGAGGCGCGGGCGCGCGGCGAGGGTCCGCTGGCGCTGAAGGGCTTTGACGTCGGGGCGCAACGCGAGCTCGTGCGACGGGTGACCGCCCGCCTCGGCTTCGACTACGAGCGCGGACGCCTCGATGTGTCGCTCCATCCGTTTTGCGGGGGGGCGGGCGACGACCTGCGGCTCACCACGCGTTTCGACGCCGACAATCCGCTCGACGCGCTCTACAGTTCGATCCACGAGGCGGGGCACGGCATGTATGAGCAGGGCCTCGCGCGCGAGCATGCGGGGACGGCGCTGGCGCAAGCGGCGGGCATGGCGGCGCACGAGTCGCAGAGCCGCCTCTGGGAGAACCAGGTGGCCCGCTCGCGCGCGTTCTGGCGTTGGCTGGAGCCGGAGCTGCGCGCGGCCTTCCCGGGGCCCCTCGCCGGGGTATCGGGCGAGCAACTACACGCGGCGGCCAACGCGGTGGAGCCGGGCGGCATGATCCGGGTCGACGCCGACGAGGTGCACTACAACCTGCACATCCTGCTGCGCTTCGACCTCGAGAAGCGTCTTTTCGCCGGGACCCTGCGGGTGGCGGAGCTGCCCGAGGCCTGGGACGCGCTTTGCGAGGAGCTGCTCGGGCGGCGTCCGGCGCATGTGGGCGAGGGGGTGTTGCAGGACGTGCACTGGAGCGGCGGGGCCTTCGGCTATTTCCCCAGCTACACGCTCGGCAACATGATGGCGGCGCAGCTCTGGGCGACGGCGCGGGCGAAGCTGCCCGGGATCGAGGACGATTTTGCGCGCGGGGAATTTGACCGACTGCTCGGCTGGCTGCGCGCGGAGGTGCATGCGCGCGGGCGGCGCGAGGACGCGTTTGCGCTCACGCGGCGGGTGACGGGGGGAGAGCTGGGGGCGGGCGCGCTGCTCGGCTACCTGGAGGAACGCTACGGGTAGAGCGGCGTGGTATTCCAGCCGTCCGGTCCGCGGCGGTGGATCACGCGCTCGTGCAGGCGGTAGGGTTTCTCCTCCCAAAACTCGACCGAGTCCGGCACGAGGCGAAAGCCGCCCCAGTGCGGAGGCCGCGGGACGGAGGTGGTGAAGCGAAGGGTAAACTCGGCCACGCGGCCGGGCAGGGCGAGCGGGTGGGGCAGCGGGCGGGATTGCGCCGAGGCCCAGGCTCCGACGCGGCTGAGGTAGGGGCGGGAGGCGAAGTAGGCGTCGGCCTCGGCGTCGGTGACGGGCGTAACCGAGCCGTGGATACGCGCCTGCCGACCGGGCGGGTTCCAGTAAAAACAGAGCTCGGCCTCGGGGCGGGCGCGGAGGTCGGCGGCCTTGGGGCTCTCGAGGTTGGTGTAGAAGACGAGGCCGGCGGCGTCGGCGTGTTTGAGCAGGACCATGCGCACGGAGGGCGAGCCCTCGGCCGAGGCGGTGGCGAGGGCCATGGCGGAGGGTTCCGGGAGGCCGCGCGCGCGGGCGTCCTCCAGCCACGCGAGCAGGCGGGGGAGGGGATCGCGGGGGGCGGGCGGGGGCGCGGGAGCGGGCTCGGACATGGCGGGGGAAGTGTAGCGCGGGGCGGGGGCGGGCGGCTGCGCAGGGATTGGCCGAGACCGCGCGCGGCGGGCGCGCGCGCCTCGGGGCGACCGCGGGAGGGGGCGTCGGCGCCGAAGCGAGCTCGGCGAGACGTGTTCAGCCCGGGGCGGCGCCGTAGCGGCTGCGCAGATCGCCGTAGGGGAAGCGGCGTCCGGGGCAGACGGTGTGGTTGCGGTCGACCCAGCGGTGCACGGTGACGCGCGCGGGGCGGGAGCCCGGGAGGCCGGGGCCGCGCAGGTGCTCGAGCAGGGCGTGGAGCGAGGCGAGCTGGCGGGCGCCGGGCTCGCGTTGTTCAAAGTTGCCGACGAGGCAGATGCCGATGCCGCAGTCGTTGATGGCGCGGGAGCGCACGTGGCCGCCGAAGATCTGGCGCGTCCAGCGTTGGCCGACCTCGATCTCGCCGTCGCCGGAGTCGCGGCCGTTGCCGATGACGAAATGGTAGGCGAGGCCGTTCTCCATGCCGCGGCGGCGGTGGGCGCCGTCGTAGGCGCGGGCGTTGCCGGTCTCGATGCCGCTGTGGTGGACGACGAGGTGGGTCCAGCGGCCGGGCTGGATGCGGAGGCCGCGGGAGGCGGCGAGCACGGGGGCGAGGGGCGCGGTGGCGGCGGCGGGAGGCGTGGCGGGGCGGGCGGCGGGGGAGGCGCCGGGCGCGGCCGGAATGACGAGGCGTTGGCCCACGAGGATGCGGGTGGAGTCGAGCTTGTTGCGCGTGCGTATCGACTCAACGGATACGCCGTAGCGGGTGGCGATGGCGCTCAGGGTGTCGCCCGAGCGGACCACGTGGACGCGCTCGGCGGGCGCGGCGAGGAGCAGCGGCGAGGGCAGCAGCGCCAGGCCGCCCAAGGCCAGGGCGGCGCGGCGAAGGAACTGCCGACGGTCGAGCATCACGGGGCGAGCTTAGCAGGGGCGTCAAGAGACGCGGAGGCGGAGGTCGACGAGCGGCGCGACGCGGGGGAGGCCCGCGGGCTCGGGGTCGGCGGAGAAGCGTCCGCGCGGTGGGCGCGGCGCGGGCGGCGGGGACGCGGGCGCATGGGGCTTTGGCGGGTGCATGCGACCGGGAGAATGCCCGGATCGTTCCCCGGCGCCAGACCTTCGCGCTTTTTCCCTCGCAGGGAGGGCCGGCCGGGCTGTATGACCGAACGCTTCTTTCCATGAAGCACTTCCTCAAGGAGACCGACTTCACTCCCCCTGAAGTCGCCGAGACGTTCGCGCTGGCCCGCAAACTCAAGGCCGAGCGTGGCCAAAGCGCGGGAACCGTGCTGCAGCATCAGACCTGGGCGCTTATTTTCTCCAAATCTTCGACGCGCACGCGTGTCTCGTTCGAGGTGGGGATCCACGAGTTGGGCGGCAATCCGCTGTTCTTGAACAAAAACGATATCCAGCTCGGGCGGGGTGAGTCGGTCGAGGACACCGCGAAGGTGCTTTCGCGCTTCGTGCACGGCCTGGTGGTGCGCACCTACGAGCACGCGGAGGTGGAGCGCCTGGCGGCGGCGGGCACGGTGCCGGTGATCAACGCGCTGACGGATTTCCTGCATCCCTGCCAGATCTACACGGATGCGTTCACGATGGCCGAGCGTTGGGCGCCGGCGGGCGCGGGCGGGGCGGACCTGCTCGCGTCGTTGAAGGGCCGCAAGATCGCCTTCCTCGGAGACACGGCCTGCAACATGGCGAACTCCTGGGTGCTGGGCGCGAACCTCTTTGGCATGCGGGTGAGCCTCGCCGGGCCGAAGGGTTTCGAGCCCTCGGCGGAGTTTCAGGCGCTGTTGGCGAAGGAAGGTTTCGCGGGCGGCTACGAGTTCACGACCGATCCGATGCAGGCGGTGAAGGACGCCGACGTGGTCTACACCGATGTGTGGGTGAGCATGGGCAAGGAGGAGGAGAAGCGGGAGCGGCTCGCGCTGATGGCGCCCTACAGCGTGACGGCGGAGCTTTTCGCGGCGGCCAAGCCGGACGCCTTGTTCATGCATTGCCTGCCCGCGCATCCGGGCGAGGAGGTGCAGGAGGCGGTGTTGGCGAATCCGCGCTCGATCATCTTTGACCAGGCGGAGAACCGGCTGCACGTGCAGAAGGCGATCATGAGCATGCTGGCGCGCGCGGCGAGGCGCGCGTGAGCCCGGGCCGGGGCGCGGCGGGCCCGGAGCGCCCGCTTCGAGGCCCGCCGCCGCGCGTGTGGCGGGCGGGTGTGGCGGGCCTTCAGCTCCGGCGGGAGGGGGCGCCGGGCGCCGTGGTCTGCGGCTGGGCGACGATCGTGGTGCGCAGCTCTTCGAGCAAGGAGCCGCGTCCGGGCGCGAAGATGTAGCGATCGCTCGCGAGGCGGGTGTAGGCGGTCTCGAGCAGCTCGCGCGGCGGTTTGCGCATGGAGAGCAGGGAGCGGAGGTGGGCCGAGAGGGTGTCGGTGTGTCCGAGCTCGAGTTCGAGGCGGATCAGGCTGACGAGCGCGGTTTGGTTGAGCGGATCGGCGCGCACGGCCTGGGTGAGGACCTGGCGGGCTTGATCGCGGGCGCCGACGCTCATGAGGCGGTTGGAGACGGCGACCAGGTTGTCGGCGCGAACGCCCGGCTGGTTGAGGAAGTTGTTCAGGAAGAGCTGCGCGGCCTCGACGTCGCGCAGACCGTAGTTGGCGATGGCCTGGAGGCCGTTGAACACGGAGAAGAAGCGCCGGCCCCACTCGGGGTTGTCGCGGATCATCTCGCGGCAGGCCTCGAGGGCCTCGTGGAAACGGCGGGCGACGACGTAGGCCTCCACGGTCATCAGCGCGGGTCCTTCCCACGGGAGGTTGTTTTCGCGGCAAAACTCGTAGATGCGGCGGGCGAGCTCGGGGCGGCCGGTGTTGGCGGCGAAATCGGCGAGCGCGAGGAGAACCTCGCTGTTTTTGGGGAAGTCACGGAAGAGGTCGGCGATGCCGCTCTGCACGTTGGCCTCGTCGCCGGCCTTGTCGTAGAGGTAGAGCAGGTCGATGCGGGGGCGGGGCCGGTCGGGATGGGCGATCTGGCGCACGAGGGCGAGGCGGCGGAGCTCGTCGTCGCGGCCGGCCTCGCGGAGGTAGGCGGCGTATTGGGCGTAGACCTGCTCGTTGTCGGGCATCTGCTCGGTGAGGGCCTGAAGGCGGGCGAGCGCGAGGTCGCGCTCGCCGCGCTCCCACTCGATGCGGAGGGCGAGGATCTGGCCGTCCGGGGACTCGAGCAGCCGATAGATGCGCAGGGTGTCCTCGGCGGCGTCGTAGTTGCCGCGGAAGAACTGCGCGGTGGCGCGGGCCATGGCGATCAGGCGGGTGCGTTCGTCGATGGTGGGGCCGGGGTTGGCGGTGCCGAGCAGGTCGGCGGTGATGGCGATGACCTCGTGGTCGGCCTGACGCTGAAGGAGGAAGCTGAAGAGGGTCTGGAGGTATTCGCGGTCGTGGCGGTTGGCGTCGAGGCCTTCGACCAGCAGGCGGTGGGCGAGGTCGGGGCGTTGCCAGACGACGTAGAACTGGGCGAGCAGCATGCGTCCGTCGCGGTTGCCGGGGGATTGGGCGGAGCCGACGCGGAGGTTGTAGAAGGCCTCGCGATACTGCTGTTGCTCGAGTTGTTCCTTGGCGCGGGCGATCAGGAAGTCGCCGCGCGCGGCCCGGTATTCATCCTGCCGCGCGGGATAGAAGAGCATGTGCGTGAAGCGCACGTCGCTGAAGTCGCGGCGGTATTTGACGAACAAATACGCCATTCCCGCCAGGCCGAACCATCCGAGCAGCACCAGGGCGACGAAGGTCAGGATCGCCTGTCGCCAGGCGATGCGAAGCCGCATGCCGCCGCTGGTGCGTTGCACGCGGAAGGGCAGGAGCCGTTTCCAGCCACGGGGAGTGGAGGGCGCGCGCGGCGGGGAAGCCGCGACTTTGGCTTGTGCGGTCGAGGCGACGGGGGCCGGGGTGGGGTGGGGATCGGGCATCGGTTCGTTGGCCATTAGTCCAGAAGCCGGCCCTTTGGTTGCAACCCCCCAATTGCCGTGGGAGCATTTCCCGCCCCCGGAGATTTTCCGGAGCCGCGAACCGGGCGCGGCGCAGGCGAAGTGCGTTTGACAGCCCGAGCGGCCGCAGTCTGCATCCCCAACTAGCCCGATAAAGGGATCCGTAAATCCCATGTTACGGGCCTCAAAGATGGCTTGCCACCCAGCTTCATCCAAAACACCCTGCTTCACTGTTTTCTTTCCACCTATGATCAACAAGCGTCGCCTGGCCCTGCTCACTACCCTTTCCGCCACCCCGGCTTTCGCCGCCCCTTTTCTGGCCATCGGTGACAACGCTGAGCTGTTTCTCACCGCTCGCGCCGAGATTCGTCACGAGGACAATGTGACCTTCAGCTCGGAGAACCAAATCCGCGACGAGGTCTTCGAATTCTCCCCCGGCGTGGAACTGCTCTTCGGCAAGACCACGCTCACCCGCGGGTCCTTCGCGGCCTTCGAGCGCTTCACCGCCTACTCCGACAACTCGGACCTCAACAGCAACCTGACCAACCTGCTGTTCAACGCCTTCTACGAAGGCGCCCGCCTCGATCTCCGCGCCAACGCCTCGTTCCGCGAGCTCAACCAAAATTCCCGCGACGCCCGCGCCGACGCCACGCTCGTGCGCCGCGACGTCTACGCCGCCGGCCTGAATGGTGAATACGCCGCCACCGAGAAGTCGAAGATCGGCGTGGGCGGCAGCTACACCTGGACCCAATTCAAGACCGCCGCCTTCACCGACCAGAAAAACTACACCATTCCGGTCAACTACTTCTTCGCCATCACCGAGAAGGTCGATCTCAGCGCCGGCGTGCAATACCGCCAGAACCGCGTCGACGCCCCCAACGCCGATTCCGAGGACTACTACTTCAATGTCGGAGCCCGCGGCGAGTTCACCCCCAAGCTGACCGGTTCCTTCAGCGTCGGTTACATCCTGCGCAAGCCCGAGGATTCCACCCGCTCCGACGAGGGCAGCATCGGCCTGAAGAGCGGCCTCCAATTCGCCTACTCGCCGAAGACCACCTTTACCCTCGATCTGAGCCGCGACTTCGAAGTCGGCGCGGACGCCAGCGGCTTGGAGGCGTCCTCCATCGCCATCGGCGGTCGCACCAATCTGACCGCGGCTTGGAACGTGGGCGCCACGCTCTCCTACTCGCGCTTCGAATACCTCAACACCGATCGCACCGACAACTACTTCGTCGGCGGCGTCAGCGTCGGATACATCTACAACGAGCTGGTTAACTTCGAGGCCGGCTACTCGATCAACCGCAACTCCTCCTCGTTCGCTGATTTCACCGCGAACGTCTTCCGTATCGCCGCGAACTTCCGCTACTAAGCCGTGTGGGTTGATCGTCAGTCTTCCCATTAAGGAACAAACGGGAGAAGATTTCGGTCTTCTCCCCTTTTTGTCTTCATGCACATCCCCCTACCTCTCCGACTCATGGTCCGACCCGCTCTAAAAGCGCTGCTCTTCACGCTCGCGCTTCTCCTGCCCCTTGGCGCGCTTCCGCTCCAAGCTCAGACCGCCGGCGCCACCGAGGCCGCCACGGCCGCCCCCGCTCCCAACACGACGGACTACATGCTCCGTCCCTCCGACATCCTCCAAGTGCGCGTCTTCCAAGAGGACGATCTGACTCGCGAGGTGTCCGTTTCCCAAGAATACACCGTTTCCCTCCCGCTCATCGGCACCGTGGACCTGCGCAAGCGCACCGTTCGCCAGGCGGAGGAGCTGATCCGCCAGCTTTACGATCGCGATTTCCTCGTGAATCCGCAGGTCACGGTCATCGTGCTCCGCTACGCCGAGCGCGCCGTGAACGTGATCGGCATGGTCAACTCGCCCCAAGCGGTGCCCTTTCCGCCCGAGCGCGGCCTGACCCTGATCGAGGCCATCACCCGGGCCGGCGGCTTCAACCGCCTCGCCGACCGTTCCCGCGTCACCATCACCCGCACCGACGACCGTGGAGTTACCACCACGTTCACAGTTGACGCCAACCGCTTGCTCGACGCTCGTTCCCCCAATCTTTGGACCCTTCAGGTTGACGACGTGATTTTCGTTCCGGAAAGATTCCTTTGATCCGCCCTTTGTCTGCTCTCGTCTGATTTCGTCACGTTCCGTCCCCACCTCATGGATTCGCATCACAAGCACGCGTCCGGTTCCGCCCCGGCCGAATACGGCAACACCGGTTACGGGTATGGTTATCCGGGCTCCGGCTATGGTGAAAGCGCCGCCCAGCGCAGCCTCAACGACTACCTCCTCATTCTGCGCGAACGCGTGTGGTATGTCGTGGTGGTCTTCCTCGTCGTCTTCTCCTCCGCGCTGGTCTACACCTTCAGCCAGACGAAGATCTACGAGGCGACCGCGAGCGTTCAGGTGCTGCGCCAGGATCCGCGTGTGATGCAGACCGAGGCGGTGGTGGACACCACGGTTCGCTCCACCGAGGACCTCAACACCCTCGTTCGCGTGATGGAGAGCGCGCTGATCATCGAGCGTGTCAGCCAGCGCATCACCGGCGAAGACCTCCGCCAGTTCATGGCCCCCTACGAGAAGGGGCGCTGGGGCGATCCGCTGACTCCGCGCGAGGTGCTCGGCGCCAATCGGCGCATCACCCCGCTGCGTCTCAGTCTCGTCGTCGCCGTTTCCTACCGTCACCCGGACCCGATCATCGCCGCCCGCGTCGCCAACATGTTTGTCGACGAGCTCATCCAGTGGAACTCGCGCGTCCGCATCGACGACACGATCCGCGGCGTCGAGGATCTCCAGATTCGCGTCGAGCAACAGCGCAAGCGCGTCGACGAGCAGGCCGCGGCCCTTGCCGAGTATCGCCGCAAGAACGACATGGTCTCCCTCGACCAGCGTCGCGACATCATCACCGAAAAGCTCAAGCAGCTGAGCGCCCATGTGGTGGCGAACTCGTCCCGCCTGCTTGAGGCGGAGATCCGCCACCTCCAGGTGCAGGAGCGGATCGCGGCCAACGGCGACCTCGCCGAGCTGCCCTTCATCGCCCAGAATCCGATCATCAGCCAGCTCACCCAGCAGGTGGCTTCGCACAAGATCGCGATCGCGCAGCTCAGCGAGCGCTACCGCGAGCGCCACCCGCGCATGATCGAGGCCAACAACTCCCTTGCTCAAGCCGAGCGCGAGCTTACCCGTGCCCTGGCTTCCGCCGCCGCCAGCGTCGCGGCCGAGTTCGAGAGCGCGCGTCGCAACGACATCGAGGCCCGCGCCGCCCTGAAGCGCGCCGAGGACGCCACCCTCGAGCTCGATCGCCTCGCCGTCCAATACCAAGCCCAGGAGCGCGACTTCCGCATCAATGAACAGATTCTCGGCGAAATCGTGGCCCGCATGCGCGAGACCAACATGATCGCCACCATGGAGCTGCAGAACGTGCGCAAGGTCGACACCGCGGTTCCCCCGCCCCTCGGCCGCTACGTCGCGCCCAACAACACCCTCAACATCGGCGTGGGTCTCGTGGGCGGCCTCGGCCTCGGCCTCGCCTTCGCCTTCTTCGTCGCGTTCATCGACGACCGGGTGAAGAGCTCCTTCGACATCGAGTCCGTGGTGGGCCTTCCCCTCTTGGGAATCATTCCCCAAATCAAGAAGATGGAGCAGGCCGACAAGGCCCAGATCGTGGTCAATAACGCGGACAGACAGGTGGCGGAGGCATTCTTGACCCTGCATTCAAGCTTGCGACTCCGCGATGACGCCAAGGACGCCAAGGTGATCCTCACCACCTCGACGATCCCCGGAGAAGGCAAATCCTTCACCACGACCAACCTCGCCCTCGTCTACGCCGCTCACGGCGACCGCGTGTGCATCGTCGACTGCGACCTTCGCAAGCCGAATATTCACAAGTCCTTCCGTCGTGAGAATCTCAAGGGCGTGATCGACGTCTGCGCCGGCAGCGCCTCGCTCGACGAGGTCATCCTGCGCGACGTGCATCCGAACCTGGACATCGTGCCGACCGGTGGTCGCGCGAAGAACCCCACGCAGATTCTCAACAACAAGTCCTTCGAGGTCCTGATCTCCGACCTGCGCAAGCGCTACGACCGAGTCTTCATCGACACGCCGCCCCTGGCCGCGGTTTCCGACGCGCTCGTGGTGCTTCCCCTCGTGGACGGCTCGATCTTCACGATCTTCTTCAACAAGGTCCGCCGCAAGGCCGCCCAGGCCGCCGCTCGCCGCCTGCTCGACTCCAACGTGACTTGCTTCGGCGCGGTGCTCAACGGCCTCAATCTGGCTGTATCCGGTTACTACTACGCGCAGTATTACGACAAGTCCTACAAGGACTATTACGTCGTGGCTTCGGGCGACGAGGAGGCCGCGGCCGAAGAGGACAAGGCTCCGGCCAAGGCGGGCGTCTGAGCCAAGCCACGCGGGGCGCCCAAAGGCCCCACCACTCTCAAGGCCTCCCTCGCGGGAGGCCTTTTTGCGTCCCGGCACCGCCGGTCTGTCCTGCGGTGGCGAGGGATGGCCGGCGGGCTGATGCCCCGTGTGGTCCTGAATAACCCCTCTGGCCTGATGATGCTCGACGTGAACCTGCCGAGGCGAACAGCCGCGAACGGGTGCTGGCGCGGCCAGCGATTCGGAGCCCGACGTGCCGCTCCTCTTGGAGCCATTGGGCTGGAGAGATTGGCCGCAAAAAGCACCAGAAATCACCGAGCGCATGAGTTGGTGCAGACGCCTCGGGCATTTCTACCCGGATTCCGCGATTGTCCCGGCGGAGTATCTCGCGAGGTGGTGAGGCGGAAGGTCGTCGCGGAATCCCGACGTGTCCCGTTCTGCGGGAGAAGGTGCATGGAGCGGATGACGCGGCGAGCTGGCGGCCACCAGCTTGGGTGAGACGACCCGCGACAAC
>JAUVVA010000043.1 GCA_030604905.1 Verrucomicrobiota bacterium
CCCTCGCCGCCCACGTCTCCGCCGCCACCGCGCTCGCCGAGGCCTGCGAACGCTTCGCCCGCTCCCAAGAAGACGCCTTCGTGCGCGACCTCGGCGAGCGCCCCTTCTCGCGCCGCGCCTACCTCGCGGACGACAAAGTCCTCGGCGACGACACGCTCTACCTCGAGCCGCAGATTCACGCCCTCCTCCTCCGCTCGCTCCCGCGCGAACGCCGCCTCGCCCTCTGGCACCTCCTGCGCGAGCGCCTCGGCGCCGGCGAGCCCCTCGGCCTCCGCCAGCTTGATCGCCCCGACACCTCGCCCCGCGCCTGGTCGCCCGGCGCGCACGAAAACGGCGGCGTGTGGTATGCATTGAACGGCCCGCTCATCATCGCCCTGGCCGAGCTCGATCGCGAGGCCGCCTGGGATCTGTTTCGCCGCATGAGCCTCGCGCACCACGCCCGCGCCTGCCCCGGCAACTGGGTCGGCCACTGGACCGCGCCCGATGTAATCAACAGCTCCCTCTCCGCCTTCCCTGGCGCCACTTCGCCGCACTCGCCCTTCAAGCGCCTGCCCGCCTGGTGTTCCCACCCCCACGCCTGGTTCCTCCACGCCCTCGCCCGCCTTCTTGGATAGAGCGAGCCCGGGCTTGGCACCGTCCTGTCCCGCGCCGCCCCGCGCCGCGTGGCCACCCGCTTCGGAACCCGAGGCTTCGACTCGGCAACCGTCCATGCCGACGCTCCGCCACCGACCGCCATCGCCTCTCGCTGGATCCTCTCCCGATCCCTCACCCACGAGGAGATTCGCGCCAGCGTCCCCCTCGCCGGCCGCGAACGCCTCTTCCTCCGCCTCCGCGTGGCGCCCCTTCCATAGTCGCCGCCCCTCTGCATACCCAGCGCCATGCCCCACCCAACCGCCTCTCCCGCGGGACTCCCTTTGCCCGCCTAGCCCTGGGCCAGCCCGACACATCGCCCCCCGGCGCGGCGAGATAACCCTCTTCCGCGCCCCCAGGCGCTCAGGCCGGGGCAAAATACCCATTCGACGTGGACGCCCTCGCGCGGCTCCAAGGCCCGAGTGGCGGGTGTCGCGTCAAAAAACCCCGAAACCTCTCCGGGGCTCGCGTTCCGCTCGACCTCCGCACAACCCGTGCTCGACGCCGCGCGCGCACCAGATACCGCTTGCCCACGTCCACCCATGGCTTTCGCCGCCACGACCGAAGCTCCCGCTGTCCTCCTGCTCGACGCCGAGGGTCACATCCTCGCCGCCAATCCTGCCGCCGCCACCACCCTCGCGCGGCCGGTCGAGGCTCTTCGCGGGCGCCCCTTTGTCGCCTTTCTCCACTTCGAGTTTCTCAGCGACGATCCCGCGATGCTCGCCATCCAGTGGGAGGCCCTCTTGGGCACCGCCGGCAGCCGCCCCCAAAGCATCCGCCCGCTCAACTCGACCCGCGCCTACCATCTCCGACTCGAGGCGGCCGGCGGCGCCGAAAACACCTGGTTCGCCACGCTCGTCCCCCTCCCGGACCAGAACGCGCCCGCGCCCGCCGCCACTCTGCACCCCATGCAGGAGGCCCTCGCGCTCCTCGCCAATCGCGCCCCCGCCGGCTTCTTCGACCTCCGCCTCGACACCGGCGAGCTCACCACCTCCGTAAGCTGGAAACGCATGCTCGGCTACACCGAGCACGAATTGCCGGACACCCTCGCCACCTGGCGCCGCATCGTGCACCCGGACGACACCGCCGCCGCGCCCGACCACGCCCCACGCCGCCAACCCGCCGGCGCCCGCCCCTTCTCCGTCGAATATCGGCTCCGCCACCGCGACGGTCGCTACCTCTGGGTCGCCTGCGTCGGCACCCGCCTCTTCGGCCCCGAAGGCGCCCTCCAGCGCGTCTCCGGCTTCCACCTCGACATCACCGAACGCAAGGAGCTCGAGGAGATCAGCCTCCTCAACGACGAACGCCTCCAACGCCTCTCCACCCACGGCAGCCTCGCCGCCTTCGACCTCGACTTCAGCTCCCACCAGCACTGGTTCTCCGCCGCCTGGCATCGCCTCCTCGCCTCCCCCGCTCGCGAGGAGGAATCCACCTTCGCCGAGCCCGTCCCCCTGCTCCGCGCGCTCTCCCCCGAGACCGCCGCCGCCGGCCTCGCCGAGCTTTTCCGCCCCTCCGACCCCGACACCGGCGAGGGACGGCGCACCCTCGGCCTGCTCGACGCCCGCGGCGACTCCATCCCCGTCCTCCTCGCCTTCCAAAGCGACGTCAGCCGCCGCGGCGAATTGCTCCGCGTCACCGGCTACGCCATCCCCCTCACCGGCCTCGCCGCCTCGCCCGACGCCACCCCGCCCGACCTCGTGAGCGCCGCCTTCGCCACCGTCGCCGAAGGCGTGATCATGACCGACGCCCGGGGCCTCGTCGTCGCCCTCAACCCCAAGGCCTCCGCCCTCATCGGCCTCGCCGTCGCGGACGCCGTCGGCAAGCCCCTCGCCGAGGTCTTCACCCTCGTGCGCCGCGCCGACGGCCGCCCCGCCGAGGAGGCCGTCGAGCTGGCCCTCAACCAGAGCTCCCGCCCCGGGACCCCCTCCCGCCTCGACGATCTCCACGCCCTCGCCCCCCGGCACCCCGGCGGCGAAACCCGCCCCGTCGTCTGGACCGCGCGCGACGCCCGCGACCAGAGCGGCGCCCTCGCCGGTTTCGTCATCGCCTTCCGCGACCCCGAGGAGATGAGCCTCACCCCGGAGGAACTCGTCCGCGCCAACCGTTTCGAATCCCTCGGCCTCCTCGCCGGCGGCATCGCGCACGATTTCAACAACCTGCTCACCACCATCCTCGGCGGCGTGTCCACCGCCAAGGACAACCGGGATTTCAACCAGCTCGACGCCGCCGAACAAGCCTGCCTCGCCGCCAAACAGCTCACCCGCCAGCTCCTCAGCTTCGCCAAAGGATCCGGCTCCCACGCCTCCCGTCAGGTCGTCGCCCCGGCCGATCTCCTCCAAAACGCCGTGCGCATCGCCGCCGCCGGCAGCCCCGTCGTCGTCAAGGTCGAGACCCCGGCCGACCTCGCCCCGATCGAGGTCGACAAGGGCCAGATCATCCAGGTCGTCCAGAACCTCGTCATCAACTCCATCCAGGCCATGCCCGTGCCCGCCGACGGCCGCGTGGTCGTCCGCGCCGAGAACCTCGACCTCGCCGACCGCGAGGTCGACGAGCTCCCCGCCGGCCGCTACCTCCGCATCGACGTCCAGGACAACGGCGCCGGCATCCCGCCCGACGTCCTCGCCCGCATCTTCCAGCCCTTCTTCACCACCAAGAAGACCGGCACCGGCCTCGGCCTCGCCACCGTCGACGCCATCGTCCGTCGCCACGGCGGCCGCATCGGCGTGCAGTCCACCCCCGGCATGGGCGCCCTGTTCAGCATCTTCATCCCCGTATCGACCAAACAACTACAAGAGAAGGTGCGCGTCGCCCCGAGCATCCGCTTCGGCACCGGCCGCGTCCTCTTCATGGACGACGACCCCAAGATCTGCGAGCTCACCGGCGCGATGATCGCCAGCCTCGACTACACGCACGACATCGCGCGCAACGGCGACGAGGCCATCCAGCTCTACCGGCGCTACCTCAACGTCAACCGCCCCTACGACGCCGTCCTGCTCGATCTCACCGTCATCGGCGGCATGGGGGGCGAGGAGTGCTTCAAGCGCCTGCGCGAGCTCGACCCCGACGTGCGCGCCATCGTGACCAGCGGCTACGACGACGACGACATGATCAAGCGCTACCTCGAGATGGGCTTCGTGGGCTACATCACCAAGCCCTACCGCGTCGGCGACCTCGGCCGCGTCCTCAAATCCGTGCTCGGCCGCTGAAGCGCCGGCCCGCCGCGCCCGGCGCCGGCCCGCGCGCCGGCCGGGAGTTCACCTCTCCCGCCGCGCCTCCCCGCCGATGCCCCCGGCCGCCGCCACGCTACCAAAGCAGCGTGGCCGCTCGCTCCCGGTCGATCGACTCCACGTGGCCGCCGAAGAAGACCACGTTGGCCTTGCTGCGACCGCCATGCCGATACTCCACCGTGCCCAGGCCGACGTAGTCGTTCCCGTGCAAGCTGCCGTCGGCGCCGTAGACGAGTTTGTCCGCGATGAAGGGGCGTCTCGGATCGCCGCGTTGCAAGAAGGTGCGCCCGCGCCCGGCGGTGCCGTCGACGGTGTCGACCACGCCGTAGCCGTGGATGGGGCTCGCCTGATGTTGCGGCAGCAGCTCCGCGCTCGGGCAACTGAAGGCCGAGCGCTGGTCGGCGCGCTGGTTGTTGAGCGCCGAGAGGTAGGGCCGCAGGCGCGCCTCGAAACGTTGGAAACTGCCGTCGGAATTGGTCGTGCCGACGCGAAGCTCGTTGCCGGCGGGGATGATGCGACGGTGATCATTGCCCCAGAGCATCGCGGCCTGGTGGAGCTGGCGCAGGTTGGCGGTGCAACGCGTGGACCTGGCGGACTCGCGCATGCGGCCGACCACGCCGATCAACAAAGCCGCCAAGATCCCGATGATCGCGATCACGGTGAGCAGCTCGATCAGGGAAAAGGCGGCGCGCCGACGTGCGGCGGCGGCCAGGCGCAGGGCGTGGGGGAAGCGCATGGGGGCAAAGGGGTTCTCGAGGCAAGGTGACCCGCGACGCCGCGTCTCGCCAGCCCCCGCGCGCGCACATTGTTGCGCAACGCGGGCCGCCCTCGCAACAATGTGCGCGGCGGCCCGGTTCACCTTCGCCGGCGCCGTCGGCTTTACTCGGACCCGCTCCATGAAGTTACCCCAACCCGCACCGGTCCTCACCTTTTTGCTTTTCGCCTGCGGCCTGGCCGCCAGCGCCCTGTCCGGCGCCGTTCCCGGCGAGCGCCCCTTCCACCAGCCGATCACGCTCGACGCGCCGGATTTCACGCCGCGTCCGCAGGTCTGGGAGGAGCCGCGCCGCCTCGGCCTGCCCAGCGCCGAGCAGCTCCACACCGTCGAGATCCGCGATCGGGTTTTTCAAATCAAACGCGTCTCCCCCCGCGCCAAGCTCGACCGCGCCACCCGCGATGCCGTCGCCAATACCCCGGGAGGCCTCGCGGTGCATGAAAACCCCGAGGAAGCGCTCTTCTTCCTCGGCAGCGGCGGCGGCGGACGCTTCTCGTCCGAGCGCCTCATCATCGAAAACTGCACCTTCATCATCGATTTCGAGGAGGGTGATTTCGAGTCGTGGGACCCCCGCCGCTCCGCCGTCTACGTCGAAGGCTACAAGGAGGTCATCGTGCGCAACAGCGTGTTCATCTCCAAGGCCACACCCTTCGACCCGATGCGCAAGGTCATCGCCTCCGTCACCGCCTACGACTGCCTCCGGGTCGAGGTCGAGGACAGCTACTTCGAGGGCCGCACCATCGGCTGGCGCGGGCACCTCAACATTTTCTGCTGCGGCCCCACCAGCATCCGCAACGTCGAGGTCAACGGTCTCGACCGCGCCGCCGGCGGCATCTGGGTCGCCACCGGCGTCGGCGAGGGCAAGATCGGCTGGGTCCACCAGGACGCGCCGGAAAAGATGATCTACCCGCCCGGCCCGCTCCTCATCGAGAACACCTGGGTGCGCGACCAGAAGGGCAACGAAAACTCCGACGGCATCTACATCCAGAGCGTGCAGCCCTACCTCATCCGCAACACCAAGGTGGAGAACTGGGGCCCCGACGACTCGCTCATCGACGTCGGCTTTCGCGACACCGCCGGCAAGACCCACGGCGGCCGCCCGCTCGCCAACCACGGCGGCCTCGGCCTCATCGAGCACAGCGAGTTCGCCAAGGGCTACATCAAGGACTCCGTCGGCATCGGCGGCGGCCTCGTTTTCCGCTACAACCTGCTCCGCGACGGCGCCTGGTTCTTCCCCTACGTCTTCGACGGCGGCTCCTGGTTCGTCGTGAGCAACGAGTTTCGCGACCACACCGGCGTCATCGTCTCGGGCCGCAACAACCAGCTCTCCGGTTGGACGCCCCGCGAGGGCATGTTCATCAACGGCTCGCAGATGGTTCTTTTCAACAACCTCGTCCGCGGCCGCCCCGGCGTCGCCCCCCGCGCCCTCTTCGTCGCCGGCGCCGCCCCCGGCCCGCTGAAGGACGTCATCCGCTCCGACTTCAACGCCTACGCCTTCGACACCCCGCCCGCCGTCTGGGGCCTCGAGCCCGGCGACCGCGAACGCTACGCGACCCTCGAAGACTGGCGCGCCGCCACCGGCAACGACCGCCACAGCATCCTCGCGCCCGACGCCAACGTCACCGCCTTCGCCTCGGTCCCGCCCGAGACGCTCACGCTCCCCGGCGGCATACCCATGCGCTTCGGTCCCTTCCGCGCCGGTCTCACCGGCCCCGTCGGCGTGCAACACGCCGCCACCCGCGAGCGCGCCGCCCGCGCCAGCGCCGCCGTCGCCGCCGAGTATGCGCGCAAGTATTTCGATCTCGAGGTCGAGACCATGAAGCTCTCCGGCGACACGCCGCTCCGCACCGAGCGCCGCACCTGGGCCTCCGGCGGAGCCTACCTCGCCGGCCCCGTGCCCGCCGGATCGACCGTGGAGCTGCTCGCCGATTTCCCCTCCGCCGAGCGTTTTCTCGTCTCCACCGTCACCCCGGGATCGCGGCGCAGCGGCCGCTTCCAGTTCCTCGTCAACGGCCAGCCCCTCGGCGAGCCCTTCACGCTGGAGCGTCGCCGCACCATCTCGCACGGCGTCGCCTCCTTTCAGGCCGGCCCCCAACGCTTCGCCTACCGCTCCCTCGGCCCCGGCCCCGAGGGCGGCTTCGAGCTGATCGTCGACACTCTCAACTTCCGCGCCGCCGCCCCCCACGAGCGCGAGCAAGCCCGCCAGGCCCGCGTCCGCGCCGAGCGTGAGGCGGCACGGGCCCGCCAAGCCGAGCTCGACGCCCGCAAGATTCGTTTCCCGGTCAACGAGCTCCGCCTCGCCTCCCCGGCCCCCGGCACCTACTCCGCCGCGGAAGTGCGCGACACCGCCTACCGCGTCTTCGTGCCCCGCTCCTCGCCCGCCCGCCTCGCCTGGCGCATGCCCGCGCCCCCCGCGCCCGGCCGCTTCGCCGTCTTCGCCGTCTTTTTCCAACAGCAAGACCGCGCGCAGGTGCAACTCCTCGTCGACGGCACGCCCGCCGGCCAGGGCCCCGTGCGCGTCAGCGCCAACACCCGCCTCGGCGAGGTCGACCTGCCCGCCGGCGAGCACGTGCTCGCGCTCGAATTCTCCGGCTTCAACCCCGGCGCCAAGCTCCGCCTCCAGCGCATCGAGCTCCTCCCGCTCGACCAGCAGCCCGCTCCCGACGACGACGCCTCCTCCAGTTGACATGGCCTCCGCCGCTTCCGCTTCCTCGCCGGCGCCCGTCGCGCGCGAGCCCGCCTCCGCCGCTCCCGAGCTCGACCCCGCCCTAAAGCTCCTTCGCGCCAGCTGGCGCGCCCCCGCCTACCTCACCCGCCTCGCGCCGGGCGCACCCGTGCACCTCGTGGTCAAATCCCTCGAGCACGCGCTCCGCCTGCTCCGTGCGCCCGCGCCGGATCCGGTGCTCGCCGCGGCGATTGTCGAGGCCGTGCTCGAGCATCAGGACCGCGACCCGCTCAGCCCGACCTTCGGCATCTTCCCCTGGATCCACGAGGAGCCCCTCGGCGTCTGCGCCAACCCCGATCCCAACACGGCCGACTTCGCCGGAGCCACGCTCGGACAGATCCTCAAACGCCACGCCGACCTCCTGCCCGACTCCACCCGCGAGCAGGCCTGCGCCGCCCTCCGCCGCGCCCTCGCCCAGATCCAGCGTCGCGACGTGAGCCTCGGCTACACCAACATCGCCCTCATGGGCGCCGGCGTCTGTGTCGTCGCCGGCGAGGTCCTCGCCGACGAGGCGGCCCTCGTCTACGGCCGCGACAAGCTCGAGCGCCTCCTCGCCCACGCCCGCACCCTGGACGGATTCGCCGAATACAACAGCCCCGCCTACACCCCCATCGCCCTGCACGAGTGCGAGCGCATCCTCCACCTCGCCGACGACACCCGCTCCCGCGCCGCGGCCGAGGGACTGCGCCGCGTGGCCTGGCACGTCATCTCCACCCATTTTCACCCCGGCACCGCCCAGTGGGCCGGCCCCCACAGCCGCGCCTACCACGACCACCTCTCCCCCGAGCTCGCGGCCACGCTCGCCGCGCGCGTCGGCCGCGCCGTTCCACCGCGCGAGCCAGCCGCCTCGCCCGTCCCCGAGCCGCTCATCCCTCCCCTCCCCTGCCCCGCCGAGATCCTCTCCGCCTTCGCGCCCTGGTCCGCCGGGCGCGCGCCGACGCTTGCACGACAGGTCTTCGCCCGCCGCGACCTCCGCCCCGACGACGACGTCGTCGGCACCACCTGGATGTGCGCCGACGCCACCCTCGGCACGGTCAACCACGACACCCTCCGCGACCAGCGCCGCGCGCTCCTCGCCTACTGGCGCACCCCCGCGGACAGCGCGGTCTGTCTCCGCGCCCGCCTGCTCAAGAACGGACGCGACTGGGCCAGCGGCTACCTCCGCACCGTGCAGCGCGGCCCGCGCGTGCTCGCCAGCTTCCACCTGCTCACCAACCAGGGCGACAGCTATCCCTTCGACCGGCCGGCCGACGGCCGTTTCGAGGTATCCGACCTACGGATACGGGTGCAGCTTTCCGGCCGCGGCGTCCGGCGCGAGCACCTGCCCGGCGGGCGCCACGCCCTCTTCGCCGGCGAGTGGCGTGCCGTCGTGCACCCCGGCCCCGCCTTTGCGGCCGGGCGCGACCTCGCGTGGAGCGCGGGCGGGGCCGGCGACTCCGTTTGGGTGGACGCGGTGGTGCACGAAGGCGCGCCCCGCCTCTGCACCCCCGCCGAGTGGGGCCCCTTCTTCGTCTCGCTCGGCCTCGAGCTCCTTCGCCCGAAAGAGCCCATGGCGTGGGAAGGCCCCCAGGCCCTCCGCCAAGGCGGCGGCGAGATGGACCTCGCCTGGTCCGTCGACCCCGAGCTGCGGCGGCGGGTGCCCACCGTGCCGGAGTTCTACCCCTACCTCCTGCGCCCGGACAAAGTATGAGCGCCGCTGGCGCGCCCGGATCTTCGACCGGCCGTCTCCCCCGCGCAACAATGTGCGCCGACGTCCGGTTTCGCTTTCGCCCCGCCCACGCACGTTTTCGCACAATGCCCCGCCCCCGAGCACTGCCCCCGTGTCGCGCCGCGCGCGGCTTCGCCCTGATCGTCACCATCGTCTTGGTGGCCTTCCTGGTGCTTGTATTGGTTGGCCTCGCCACCTTCACCCGGGTGGAGACCCAGGTGGCGACCAACACCCAGGATCTCGCCCGGGCCCGCCAGAACGCCTTGTTCGGGCTCAATCTCGCCCTCGGTGAACTCCAGCGGCATCTCGGGCCGGACCAACGCGCCACCGCCCGCGCCGATCTCATCGATCCGGCTTCACCCAACCCCCGCTGGATCGGGGTCTGGGGCAACGGCGCCTCGCCCGCGGCCGACCTGCCCGACGCCGTGCGACTCACCTGGCTCGTCAGCGGAAACGAGCGGGTCGACTACGGCGTCAACCTCGGGGCCGGCGTCGAGTTTGGCCGCATCGGCCCCGTCACCACCCCTCCCGCCCGCCTGCCCACCACCAGCTACGGCCCCGCCGACTCCGCCCAGCTCCTCGGCGCCGGCAGCACCTCGCGCGGCGGCGCCTACGCCGGCGTCCGGGCCCCCCTGGTCGACATCCAGGTGCCCGCCGGCCAGGTGCCCGGCCTCTCCGGCACCGCCCCGACCACCATCGGCCGCTATGCTTGGTGGGCCGACGACGAGAGCCAGAAGGCCCGCCTCGATCTCGACGATCCGCACGCCCCCACCGCCAATCGCGCGCACAGCTTTGCCACCGCGCAACGCAAGGCCATCGAGCTCATGGCCACCGAGCCCGAGCCCCCCGCCTACGGCGGCACGCCCTTCGGCCCCGCCGCCTTCCCGCGCGTCAATCCCGCCCTCGACCGCGTGCTCACCCCGCGACAGACGCCCTTCGCCGCGCCCTCGGGGCAGGAAACCGCGTGGCGCGACTTCGCCCTGGCCCGCTTCGACGACGTCACCATCGCGGCCGCGTCCGTCCTCGCCGACGCGCGCCGCGGCGGGCTCAAGCAGGACCTCACCCGTATCCTTGCTTCCACTACGACCGGTCCCGCCGACGCGGACCTGCTCTTTCCCGCCCCCGCGGATCTGCCGCCGGGATCCCCCGATTTCGCGGGGCCGCCTACCTGGGGCATCCTCCGCTCCTACGCCGGCCTCACCGCCTCGCCGCTCGTCGCCCGCGCCCAGTCGCACACGCGGGCCGGCCTCCACGCCGTGCCGGTCTGGGCCGAGCTCGGCTTCTCGATCGGCTACGAGGGCGAGAGCCCGGCCGGCACGCCGCGCCTGCACTTGTTCCCGCGCCTCGTCCTCTGGAACCCCTACGACAAGCCCCTCGACGTGCCGCGCCTCGAGCTCGGCATGCGCGGGCAGGGCTACATCCAGCTCGATGGCAGCCCCCAGCTCGGCGTCGCCCTCGCCACCGCTCGCCTCGCCGGCACCGGCGGCGGCGCCGCCGCCTACTTCCGCTTCATCGTCGATCCCGTGCAGATCCCCGCCGGCCGCGCCCTGCTCTTCACCCTCTCCGCCAATGGTGCCGACTACATCGCCGGCACCAACACCCTCGTCCCCGGCGACAACCGGGATTTTTCCGCGGTCATCACCACCACCACGGCCCGCGCCGCGCCCACGCAGCTCACCGGCTTCGCCTCCGGCGAAAACTACTTCTATCTCCGCGAGGCGGCCGGCACGCCGCCGCTCTCCCCGGTGCCGCCCGAAAACGATCCCCCCGCGGGCGAGGAGCTGCACAAGTGGGCCATGCGCGTGGGCCGCGCCGTCTCCGGCGCCACGACCGGCCTCGCCATCAACCCCGAGCTCGCCGCCACCGGCCCGCAGTTTCGCCTCGTTTCCCTCGCCCGCCTCGCCAACGCGCACAACGGCCCCGCCGGTCTGCCGCAACGCTGGATCGCCAACGCCAGCCTCGCCGCCCCCCTCTCCCTCCGCGCCCACACCGACTCCGACTACAACCGCCGCGCCAACCTCTACCAAGGCGACCTCGTCGCCGGCGGCGACGACCTCGCTCCGGTCCTCAACATCAACACCAGCGGCCCCGGTCACGTCGCCATCGGCAGCGACTACGACATCCGCCCCGACGGCCGCCTCGTCCTCTTCGGCACGCCCCGTCCCGGACGCCCCCTCTTCTCCATCGCCGATCTACGCCACGCCCCGCTGGCTCGGATCGATACCGGCCCGACCTACGTCCTCGGCAACAGCCTCGCCGATCTGCGCGTGCCCCGCCAGTTCAGCAGCCGCCCATGGGAGACCCAGCCCGGCACCATCCCCAGCCCGCCCTTCGCGCTGATGGACCTCTCCTTCCTCGCCAACCAGGCCCTCTGGGACTCGCACCACTTCTCCACCGTGCCCGCCGGCCTCTCCGCCGCCGATCTCGCCAACCCCTCTTTCCGCCTGCCCCAGGCCCGCCTGCGCCCGCTCGGCGGCGCCACCGTCGCCGACCTCACCGACCACCGTCGCGCCGCCACCCGGCTCCTCTTCGAGGGCGGATTCAACGTCAACTCCACCTCGGTGCAGGCCTGGCGCGCCCTGCTCGGCGCGCTCCACGGACTGCCCTATGATCCGGTTGCCGACGCCGCCGGCACCGCGCTGGAGCGTCCCTTCTCGCGCTTCGCCCGCCCCCTCGCCGGCTCGAACGATCCCTGGCTCGGTTTTCGCGAACTCGACGCCGAGCAGCTCGACGCGCTGGCGGAAAACATCGTCGCCGAGCTTCGCGCCCGCGCCGCGACCAACACCACCGCCACGCCCGGCCCTTTCCTCCATCTCGCCGAGTTCATCAACCGCCGCCTCGTCGTCCGCAGCGCCACCGACGCGCGCTTCGGCCTCAAGGGCGCGCTCCAAGCCGCGATCGACGCCACCGACCGCGAGATGGCCAACCCCGGCCGCCGCATCAGCGCCGACGCGCCCTACGACACCCACGCCACCGTCTCGCCCAACAGCGCCGCGAGCTACGATCTCGACCACCTGCGCGGCGGCGCGAGCACCCTGCTCCCCATCGCCTCGCGCAACGCCTTCGGCCCCGGCTACCTCACCCAGGCCGACCTCCTCGCCGTGATCGGGCCCTCGCTCGTGACCCGGGGGGACACGTTCACGCTGCGCGTCTACGGCGAAGCGGTGAACCCGCTCGACGCCTCCGAAGTCACCGCCCGCGCCTGGGCCGAGGCCGTGGTGCAACGTCTGCCCGATTACCTCGATCCCGCCGCGGACGCCGCCGAGATCGCGCCCGCGGCCGCCACCTCTGCCGAGAATCGCCGCTTCGGCCGGCGCTTCGCCCTCGTCTCCTTCCGCTGGCTCGGCCCCGCCGACCTCTGACGCCGCCGCTCCCCATGCCCACCCCCGCCGCGCTTCGCTCCCTTCGCCTGCTGCTGGTCCTCGTGGCTGTGGCCTTCCCGGGGGTCTTGGTCGGCCCCCTGCGCGCCGCCACCGAATGCCGCATCCTCGCGTGGGACGGGGACGTCGAGGACGTGCGGGTGCGCGGCTCCGACGGCGAGCGCGTCATGACCGTGCCGAGCAACTTTCTCTCCGAGCCCTGGCGCACGGCGGAGACCGGAGCCGTGACCTTGTTTCGTCAGGTGCCCGCCTCGGCCGCGCACCCCGAGGGCCGTGAGCTCCTCGCCACGACCTCGCTGCCGGCCGAGGTGCCGCGCGTGCTGCTCCTGCTCGTGCGCGATTCGCGCCCCGAGGCCCCCACGCCCTTTCGCCTGCTGGTGTTGCCCGACACCGACGCGGCCAGCGGCCCCAACCACGTCCGCATCTACAACTTCACCTCCCGCCCCGCCGCCTGGACCCTGCTGGACCGCCCGCCCGAGACCGTGCCGCCCCGCGGTCAGGCCACGACCCTCTTCGCGCCCGGCCAGCAACGCGGCCCCCTGCGCCTCGCCGTGGCCGATCCGGCGGGCTGGCGGGTCGTGGTCAACCGCACCATCGCCCTGCCCGATGCGCACCGCGTGCTGCTCTTTGTGCGCGACGCGGTGGAGGACCCCGAGGCCTCCAGCGTCATGCCGGTCAAGGTGCGGCAAATCTACGAGCCGGTGAACCTGCCGCGCACTTGAGGCCGATCGATGCCCGCGGCGAACGCGTTCCCGCCGACGGTGTCGGCGAGGGGCTTACACAACAATGTGCATGACGAGGCGCTCGCGGGCGCCTCCGCTTTGCAACGAGCCTGCTTGCGCATGGTTACCCCCGTGAACAGGCTTCGCCCCGTGCAACGCCGCACGACCATCCGCGATGTCGCCGCCGAAGCCGGGGTTCACGCCGCCACGGTGTCTCGCGCGTTGCGCAACCACCCCTCGATCCCCGAGGAGACGCGTCGGAAAGTGCAGGCCGCGGCCGAGCGCCTCGGCTACCGGCCCGACCCGATGCTGGCCTCGCTGATGGCCTACCGTCAGGCGACGCAGCCTTCGCACTACAACGCCACCCTCGGCTGGGTGACCAACCACCCCGACCGCGAAGGCTGGAAAAACCAGCTCGTGGCGCGCGACTACTTCCGCGGCGCCGAGCGCCGGGCCTCCGCGCTCGGCTACAAGCTGGAGCCCTTCTGGCTGCGCGAGCCCGGCATGAGCGCCGCCCGCGCGACCACGATCCTCGCCACGCGTGGCATCCAGGGGCTGCTCATCGCGCCCCAGCCCGATTTCCAGGGGCGCGCGGACCTGGACTGGGCGCGCTTTTCGGCGGTCGCGCTCGGCTTCAGCCTGGTGACGCCGGCCCTGCACATCATCGCCAACCACCAGTTTCGCTCGATGTATCTGGCGATCTCGCAGGTGCGCGCGCTCGGCTACCGCCGGCTCGGGCTGGTCTTGGCCGATTTTAACGACGAGCGCACCAACCACAACTGGACCGGGGCCTTCCTCGGTTCGCAGCTCACCTGGCCGGAGGCCGAGCGCGTGCCCTGCCTGCGCATGTCGGCCCTGGAGGCGAAGGCGTTTCACGCGTGGTTTGATGAACATCGCCCGGACGTGATTCTCACGCCCAACTTCGACGTCGTCCTCGGCTGGCTGGAGCAAAAGCGCCTCAAGGTGCCGGACGATATCGGCCTCTGCGCCGTGCCCGGCTACGATGGCGGCCAGTTCTACGCCGGCGTGCAGGAGAACTCCGAGTTGATCGGCGAAGCCGCGGTGGAGTTTCTCGTCGGCATGTTGCACCGCAGCGAACGCGGCCTGCCGGCCGTGCCGCATCGCCTCCTGATCGAGAGCTCCTGGGTGCCGGGACGCACCCTGCGCGCCATGGTGCCCGCGGTCAGCACCGCCAGCGTGTAGCCGGAGCGACAAAACAACGGAGCGACGGGGCTCCCGCCCCGTCGGATTGAGTGAACAGGAGCGCGCCGGGGAGGACGCGCTACTCCTACTCCAAACCCCACGGGGCAGGAGCCCCGTGGCTCCATTGGCGTGCGTGCTCCCCCGTGCGAACCACCCACCAACGCTTCACCCCTGCGTCACAGCTACGGAGCGACGGGGCTCCATTGGCGTGCGCGCTCCCCCGTGCGAACCACCCACCAACGCTTCACCCCTGCGTCACACGCTACGGAGCGACGGGGCTCCCGCCCCGTCGGATCGACCACACAACGCGCGACCGACGCCTCCATGAGGAACGAGAGCCTGCACGAGGCGCGCTACTCCCACCCAAACCCCACGGGGCGGGAGCCCCGTGGCTCCATTGGAGTTGTGTCCGTCAAGTTCAGCAAAAGTGGTTGGGTTGGGAGAGGGATTGGGGACCTAAAGAGATAAAAAAATGGGGAGGGGTGCAGGGGCGGGGGCATGGCCCCCGCCCCGCCCGCTCGGGATTGGTTCAGGCGGCGTGTGCGAGGAGGTGGGGAGCGAGATCGCGGAGGGGTTCCATGTTGAGGTAGCGGTTGGCGTCGATCCACTCCTCGTGGATCTCGACGGCGAGGGCGCGGGTAAGCCGCAGGCAGGCTTGGGCGTCGGGGAAGATGCGAACGACGTGAGTGCGCCGCTTCAGTTCCTGGTTCAGACGTTCGAGCAGGTTGGTCGATTTGAGGTGTTTGTGGTGGGCGCGGGGCAGCCGGTAAAAGGCGAAGGTCTCCTCGATGTTTTCCTCCACCCAGCGGCAGAGCCGGGGGTGCTTTGACTGCCAGCGCTCCAACCAGCTTCGCAGGTCGTGCCGCGCTTCCGTGGCGTCGTGCCGATCGTAGAGCCAGCGCAGCTCTTGGAGCACGGTGCGGTCGGCGGTGCGGCTGAGGTGGTCGAGCGCGTTGCGCAGGAAGTGCACGTAGCAGCGCTGCCACGCCGCCTCGGGCAGAACCTTCGCCACCGCCTGCCTCAGCCCCGGATGGTCGTCGGTCACCGCCAGGTGCACGCCACGCAGGCCGCGTTGCTTTAGCCCAAGCAAAAACTCCTGCCAGCTGGAGGCGCTCTCCCGGTTGGCCAGCTCCACCGCCAGCACCTGACGGCGCCCCTCCCAGTCCACGCCAATCGCGATGAGCACGGCGCGGCTGCGGATCACCCCGTCCTCCCGCACCCGTTCGTAGCGCGCGTCGAGGATGAGATAGGGGTAGGCCTCTTCCAGCGGCCGGCGCATCACTCGCTCCAACTCGGCGTCGAGTTGCTTGGCCGCCTCGGAAACGGTCGAGGCGGAGAAGGCGTGCCCGCAGAGTTGCTCGGTCACCGCCTTCACCTTCCGCGTCGACACGCCTTGCACATACATCTCCGCCAAGGACAACAGCAGTGCGCGCTCGCTGCGCTGGTAACGGCTGAAGACCTCGGTCTGGAACAAGCCTTGCCGGTCCTGCGGCACCCTCAGCTCCAAAGTGCCCACCCGTGTCACCAGGTTGAGCGTGTAGTAGCCGCTGCGGTAGCCGCGCCGGCCACTCGTGCGCTCGCCGCGCCCGGCTCCCAGCGCCTCCTCCATCTCCGCCTCCAGCACGCTCTGAATCGTCGTCTCAAGCAGCCGCTTGATCGCCTCGTCCCCCTGCAAAAGCGCCAGCATATGCTCGCGCGCGTCTTCGTTCATCACTATTTCCTTCTTCGGTCGGGTCATGGTCGGTTCTTCCTTCGTTCGTGGTTTAGGTTTGGTCACCAAAACCACTCTTCCATGACCCGACCTTTTTGCTGAACTCTCAAGACACTACCTCCATTGGCGTGCGCGCTCCCCCGTGCGAACCACCCACCTACGTTTCACCCCTGCGTCACAGCTACGGAGCGACGGGGCTCCCGCCCCGTCGGATCGACCACGCAACGCGCGACCGACGCCTCCATGAGGAACGAGAGCCTGCGCGAAGCCCGCGACTCCCACCCAAACCCCACGGGGCGGGAGCCCCGTGGCTCCATTGGCATGCGTGCTCGCAACAAACTTGCCTGCGCCGGTGCGCCTCGCTTTGCGATGAGACTGACATGGAATCCAGCGAAGGCTTCCTCAACCCCTACCAGCCGATCGATACCCACGGACACGGGCTTCCCCACTGGCAACAAGCGCGCTCGCTGGTCTTTCTCACCTGGCGGCTGATCGACTCGGTGCCGGCCGACCGACTTCGCGATTGGACCTCGGAACGCCGGCGCTGGCTCGCGCACCACCCCGAGCCGCACGACGCCACCACCCGCGCAACCTACCGCACCTTGTTCCCCGCGCGCATGGAAGCGTGGCTGGATGCGAGCGAGGGGCGCTGCGAACTCCGTTCTCCTACAAACCGCGCCATCGTCGAAGAAGTCTTGCGCCACCAAGAGGGCGAGACGCACGAACTCCATGCCTTCGTTATCATGCCCAACCACGTGCACGTCCTGGTGCGGCTCCTGTCCGGCTGTCGACTCGAGGATCGCGTAAGGCGTTGGAAAACGTGGTCCGCGCGGCACATCAACCAGCAGACCGGACGGACCGGTCCGCTCTGGCAGGAAGGTTACTGGGACCGGCTGGTGCGGGACTCCGAGCACCGGCGGCGCTGCATGGCGTATATCCAAGGCAACCCGATGCGGGCAAATCTGCCGGACAGCGCCTACACGCTGTGGACGCGGGAGGAATAGGCGACGAGGATCAGCGCAAAACCCGACGGGGCGGGAGCCCCGTCGCTCCATTCGAGTCGCGCACTCCATCGGAGGCATGGGGCTCCTGCCCCATGCGGTTCGTGTGGCGCCACACCCAGCACCCACCGCTCCGCTCACCCAACGCCCCGTTCACCTTCTCACCCGGACCACTCACCCCTTCACCCCCTCGCCCCGGCCGCCAAGCCACGCAGCAACTCGCGCCACTCGCGGCTGCGCTCGGTCAAGACCAGCACCGGCTCGTCCTCGCGCGGACTCACCCGCTGCACCGTGTAGTCGATTATCCGCCAGCGGCCGTCCGCCCCCTGCAGCAAGGTGCAATGGTGATGAAAGGTCGCGCCCTCGCCGCGGCGATAAAAGTCGAACACCGCCTCGAAGGGCTGCTCCGGATCTCCCCGCCAGCGCACGCTCAGATCGCGCTCCACCGCCTCGATCATCGCGAGCCGCGCGCGCAGGGTCTCGATGACGACAACAGGATCCACGCCGGCCGGCACCGGAGGGTTGGCCGGGCGATAGTGTTCCGACGGCAGACAAAGCTCCACCCCGATCGGCAGCATCGGATCCGGCCTCGGAGCCGGCGCCGCGGCCGGATCGACCATCTCGCCCACCACGACGGCCGGCCCCGCGTAGACCGGCAGGGCACGCGGCGAAGGCGAAGCCGAGCTCGCCAAACTCGTCGGCGAAGCGCCCCCACCACCTAGCCAGGCGAGGCCGAGAACGCCGAGACAAAGAAGACCAGCGAAGCCGGCGATTGCCGCCGGGCGGGAACGAAGAGACGAAAACTTCATGGGGGGAGTGGCGCTTTGCCAGGCAACGGGGAGCGGGCGTGACCTCACGCCCGCTTTCAGACGGCTTGCAGGCCGCGGGAAACGCGGCCCCGAGGGCGTGAGGTCACGCCCTCTCCTTTGGTCCAGCTCACAGCACCGTGATGGTGAAGGTGTGCGGGGTGGACTCGAGGTTGCCGGCGGAATCCTGCGCCTGCGCGGTGATGGTGCGCGAGCCGGCGCCGATGTTGGTCAGCGTGACGCGCCAGCGGCTGAAGTTGTTCTCCAGCGAGGTCGCGTTGACGCCGTTGACGCGCACCCAGGAGATCGTGCCGTCGTCGATGCAGGTGCCCTCGAGCACGAGGTTGCCCGAGCCATCGCGCGAGACGCTCAGGCCGCCGGGGTTGGCGCCGAGGCTCGTCACCGTGGTGGCGGGTCGCGTGGTGTCGGTGAAGGTCGCGGCGGTGAAGGCCGTGTGGTTGGTCGTCACGGCGCGGCGCGTGGAGCTGAGCGTGAGCTCGGAGTCGGTGCCGTAGCTGAGGCCGTCGCCCGCGGCGACGTCCACGTGCTTCACCTTGGCGGCGGAGTTGGAGCCGTAGCGGTTGTTGATCCAGACAAAGCCGACCTTGCCCTTCGGCGCGGCATCGTCGCGCACGCGGATGAAGCCGCCCGGATAGTCCTCGCTGAAGTTGGTGAAGGTGACCGCGGGCGCGACGTCCCAGGAGAAGTTGGGGAAGTTCCAGCCGGCCGTCACCTGGGTGAGCGTGGCGCCGAGGAAGTTGACGTTCGCGCCCGCTGGCTCGAGGTCGAAGCCGTTGGTCGTGGCCCCCTGAAGCGAGAGGTTGGTGAAGGTGATGTGCGAGGCTTGGTTGTTGCCGGCGTCGTAGTTGGACATGATGTCGACGCCGTAGTTGCTGTTCCGGCTCACGAAGCCTTCCACGAGCATGCCGTCGGACTTCACGCTGATCGGGTAGTGGGAACTCCACGACACGTTGTCGCGGATGCGGGAGGGCGCGCTGTTGGTCCAGAGGCCGCCGCGGAACATGTAGGCCCAGGTCTTTTGCGCGTGGGCGATGTTGTCGTCGAAGCGGAAGATGCGGATGTCGCGCAGCACGGTGTTGGTCTCGCTGCCGTCCTCGCGGAGCATGGGCACGGAGAGAATCGCCGGCGAACTGTAGACGGTGCTGTAGTAGCGGGTGACGCGGCGCACGTCATAGAAGAAGCCGAAGCGGTCGCTCTCGGCGGCGACGTTGCGGGTGAAGGCGTTCCGGCCATTGGCCCACCAGAAGCCGAAGCCCTCGCCGTTGAGGTAGCTGAGCGCCTCGTTGGGCGCGGTGGCGCCGGTGATGGTGAGCACCGAAAGGTTGCGGTCGAAGTGCGTGTAGGTCTCGGTGCCGTCCTCGAGGAAGAAGCCGCTGGTGAAGCCGCGGAAGCCGACATTGTTGCGCAGCACGACGTGGTGCGTGCGGTGCACGACGTAGAACTTGTTGTGGGAGTCGGTGACGGAGCAGCCCTCGATCATCAGACCGCGGGCGGTCTTGCCCGCCATGTGCACGTGCACGGGGTAGCGGCCGAGCACGCCCTCCTTGCCCAGGCCGTCGAAGCGGGCGAAGGCGAGCGAGCCGCGGGAGTGGGCGTTGAACATGGTGTGGCCACGGGTGTTGCTCGTGGAGCGGTCGGCGGAGGTGACGACGACGGTGCGCGTGAGGTTGGCGACTTCGGGGAAGTAGCTGCCGTGGCCCTGATGCGGAAAGCTGAGCGCGGAGTTGAGCGTGATGGTGCGGGTGGAGGTGTTGATCGCGGTGATGGTGCGCGTCTCGCTCTCGGGCGTCATCGAGCTGCGGTAGCTCGGAGGATCATCGGCGAACCAGGACTTGCTGTTGCGGGAGGCGACGACGAGGACCTCGTCGCCGACAGCCCAGTCGTTGATCGAGTCGGCGACGGTGATGGAGGTGGCGCCGGCGTTGGCGTTGGCGGTGAGGCGCGTCCAGGGGTTGGCGAGGGTGGCGCCCTGCATGACCCAGCGACCGCCGTTGCAGAAGAGCGCGGGGTGGTCGGCGACGGTCTGGCCGGAGAGGGCGGCGAGGCGGATGGTGGCGGTGTAGGGGCGCGGGATCGGCGCGCCGGGCTCGCCGACGATGAGCGTGCCGGTATCGGGCGAGCCGGGCAAGGCGTCGGGCCCGACGGTGAGCACGCCGACGGTGAGGTTGGTGTTGCCGTTGGTGCGGAATTTCAGCGTGCCGCGGATCTTCACGGTGTTGAGCGCGGCGGTGGACGTGCTGTCGTAGGTGACGAAGCGGCCGGCGGGGATGACGACGTCGTCGCCGGCGACGGGGGCGCCGGCGGGCGACCAGGTGGCGGAGGCGGTCCAGTTGCCGTCGGCGACGGCGGTCTTGAGAGCAGCGAGCGCGGCGGGGCTGAGGCAGGCGGACGCGAGGAGCGCGCCCGCGAGGAAGCGGAGCGGGGTGGGCATGGTGTTTTGGGGGTTGGGGTTGCGGGGAACGAGCGAGGCGACGCGCGCGGTCTCGCGACCGAGGGGAGGCGTCGTGCCGGGAGGGAGGCGGGCGCGAGCGGCGGGCGCGACCCCCACGCGAGGCACATTGTTGCGCGCGCGGCCTTTTGTAGCGATTTTACGGATACGCGGCTGCGCCAGCCACGAGGGGGGGACGATTGCGTTCGGCGAACCGACGGGGCGGGAGCCCCGTCGCTCCTTGTTCGACTCCGCCTGGAGCCACGGGGCTCCCGCCCCGTGGGGTTTGAAGCGAGCGTGTGGAAACCCCGAGCAGCGCGAACCAACGAAGGGCCTTTGTCATATCCGCGTGGGGTCTCGCTCGTGCTTGCGCCAACGAGTGGTCGTCGAACCGACGGGGCGGGAGCCCCGTCGCTCCTTGATCGAGCGTCACTCCTGCTGGAGCCACGGGGCTCCCGCCCCGTGGGGTTTTGAACGAGCGTGCGGAAACCCCGAGCGGCGCGAACCAACGAGAGGGCTTGTCGTATCCGCGTGGGGTCTGGCTCGTGCGTGCGCCTGCTGGGGCTCGCCGAAAACCGACGGGGCGGGAGCCCCGTCGCTCCTTGATCGAGCGTCACTCCTGCTGGAGCCACGGGGCTCCCGCCCCGTGGGGTTTGAAGCGAGCGTGCGGGAGCCCCGAGCGGTGCGAACCAACGAGGGGCCTTGTTGTATCCGCGTGGGGTCTCGCTCGTGCTTGCGCCAACGAGTGGTCGTCGAACCGACGGGGCGGGAGCCCCGTCGCTCCAAAAGTAAAACGCCGCGTTCGGTGAGGAACGCGGCGGTAAAACGGGAACCCCCTATTCGGTGGTGGCGCCCGAAGGTAACGAACAGCTTTTCAGCGGCGACGGCGACGGGTGGCCGCGAAGCCGACCGCGGCCAGCCCCGCGAGCGCGGCGAAGGCGGAGGGTTCGGGGATGACCGAGATCACTCCACTCGAGTAGAGCGAATTCGTATCCCACTGAAGGCCGGCGGAAAGGCTGGGGAGTGAGATCGAAGAGAAAGCACCTTCGAGCTGCCCGTCGAAGAGGTTGAAAGAATCGCCAAAGCTGAAGCTATGCGTGCTCGTAACGTTGAGCGTGCCGGCGAAGGAGAGCAGGTTGCTCCCGGCGTCGATACGTCCGAAGCTCGCCAGGCTGGAGATGCCGAGATTGAGCGTCTGGCCCGAGGCAAAGGTGGTGCTGGCGCCGGTGAGGGTGAGCGTGCCGGTGCCGAGCGAGAGCGTGCTGGAGCCGGAGATGGAGAGAGAGCCCAGGGTCTCAGCGTTGTTGTTCAGGTTAAGGTGACCGCCGGAGATCGTGACCGCGGTGGTGTTGTTGATCTGGTTGGCGTTGATGTGCCGCACCTCGCCACCACTGATGGTCAGGGTAGAGCCACTGATGGCGTCGAGGCCGGCGGTCTTGGATAGCTCGAGTCGTCCGGCAGAAACGGCGGTGCCGGCGGTGTAGGTGTTGGCGGCGCTGCCGGAGAAGATGAGGACGCCGGTGGAGGTTTTGTCGATCGCGGTGGGACGGGCGGCGGACTGGTTGCCGACAATCCCACTGAGAGTGAGGGATGCGGATCCGGTTCCCGAGAAGGTAACGGTGCCTGTGCCATCACTTCCCCGAGCATTCCGGAAATCCGCGCCGATCACGTTACCCGTGGAGGTGGAAGCGGTGTTGAGGATCACGTTGGCGCGAAGAAGGCCACTCGTCCCACCCGAGACGAAGCTATAGGATCCGGTCGTATTCGCGAACTCCAGCGTGCCCGTCACGCGGTTGCCGTTGTTCATACTGACCTCGCCTGGCGTGGCCGACGTGCTGTCGAAGGTCGCATAGAAGTTTGCACTATTGGGAGCAGTGGCTGGATTCCAATTTCCAGTGGTGATCCAACCCGTGCCACTGGCACCTGTCCAAGTGACGAAGGTCTGCGCGCTCGCAACAGAGGCAAAAGCGGCGGCGAGAGCCGCGGAGGCGGCGAAGAAGCGAGGGGTAGGTTTCATGGATGATTTGTTGAGGCTCAGGACCGCATAAAGCCCCTCACCACTCCCGCCCTCAACGGCCCGCGCGTGCACATTGTTGCGTCGTTGCACCGAGGGGCGGCGCCGGACAACAATGTGCGGAGCCCCTGAATAGCGGCCCCCTTCTGCCCGCGGATAATCGCCGCCGTTATGACCCCACCCCTCCCCGTTCCTGCGCGGAATGCTCGCCGCGCGTTTACCCTGATCGAGCTTCTCACGGTGATCGCGATCATCGGCATCCTCGCCGCCATCCTGATCCCCGTCGCCGGCCGCGTGCGGGCCCAAGCCCGCTCCTCCCAGTGCGCCTCCAACCTCCGTCAGGTGCACATGGCGATCGCGCTCTACGCCGACGAAAACAAGGGCCGCCTGCCGGGCGGCATCAACGACCGCCCCAACACGAGCGTGGCGGGCCGCGAGATCTTTCGCCGCATCGTGCCGCAATACGTCGCAGCAAATCGCGGTAACACCTACGATGTGGCACGCGACAAGACCTTCGTGCTACAGTGTCCCGGGGCCACCTTCCCCGGCGCGCACGTGGACGAGGGCAGCTACGGCGCAAACTACAACATGCGCGTGGCCGCCGTGGGCGGCACCGCGGAGCTGAACAACATGCGCCAAATCACCGCGCCGAGCCGCATGCTGCTCGCCGGCGACCGTGTCGTCATCAACTCCGAGTGGTTGACCGAGGTCGGCTCCTGGGCCCTGCCGGAGTTTCGCCACAACAACACCCTCAAAGCGGTGTTCTTCGACGGCAGCGTGAAGACCCTCACCAGCGCCGACCTCTCCACCAACGCGCTTTTCCGCGTGCAGTGAGTGCACCGGATCGACGGGGCTCCCGCCCCGTCGGATCGGTTTCAGCGGCCCGCGGCCCACGCTCGCCACTTGTGGACACGGCGTGGTTTGGCGTTCGGGGCTTGAACGCGAACCGCACGGGGCAGGAGCCCCATGCCTCCCCCAATTCTCGCAGCCCTCCCGGATCGACGGGGCTCCCGCCCCGTCGGATCGACGCTCGCCTGTAGCACCGATCCGCCAATCGGTGCTTGAAGCGCATGGTTGCCATTCGGTGCGCAAACGCGAACCGCACGGGGCGGGAGCCCCGTGCCTCCATCGGTCTTGCGCCACGCACTTACGGAGCGACGGGGCTCCCGCCCCATCGGCTTGATGTCCCCATCGCGAGGCAAACAACCGCACGCTACGGCGCGCTCCGCTCGGCCAAGGCGCGCTCGACCTCGGCTAGCGTTTCCCGATCCACCGTCACGATCGAGCCGTGGCGCAGCACGCGCGCGGCCTCGTCTTTTTGCAGTTGGATCGGCGGGCCGAAGGTTTCGAGGTCCTCGGAAGGCAGGGCCATGTAGCCGTGGCGATCCTTGTAGAGGTCGTAGTAGAGCAGGTAGTCGCCGGGCCCGCGACGCAGGAGGATGGCGCCCTCGGTGAACATGCCGGTGAGCACACGCGGCTGCGCAAAAGGACCGAGCGGGCTCGTGCCGCGCGCCTCGACCACATGCTTCGCCTCCTTGCGCTCGTCCTTGTAGTAGAGCCGGTAGTCACCCTTGGCGACACGCGCGATTTTGGCGTCGATCACGTTGTGACCGGGATCCCAAAAGGGCCGCGTCGGAGCGAAGGTGCTCCAATCGGTGGTGCTCGTGTAGTAGAGCCGGTGGTTCCAGGTGGCGGTCCACCATTCGTCCTTCTTCGGCGGAGGCAGATACTCGCGCCGGAGAGTCGAGGACCAGACGATCAAGGTGCGTTCACCATCGGGGTGGATGAACGGCGCCCACACGTTCTTGAAATCGAGGTCTCGCGCGGGGTCGGCGACGACGACAAAGCGCTCGTCCGTCCACGTCACGGCATCGCGGGAGCGGGCGTAGCCAAAGCCGGATTCGCCGGTCGTCCAGACGAGGTGAAACACCCCCTCCTCGTCCCGGTGCACGCAGGGGTCGCGAAAAATCCGCCACTCGCCAAGGGCCGGACGGTAGACGCCGGTGGCCAGCGTGCGCCACGCGATCCCGTCCTCGCTCGCGTAGAGATCCAGCCCGCCGCGGTCGCTGCCGGGAAAGGCGAACAGGAGATACACGGCCGAGAGGAGGGCGGAGGTGCTCATGGGAAAATCAGACGGGCCAGGCCGGAGGGCGGGATGTCGATGCGGTGCGCGCCGACCGGGAAGGCCCGACGCTCCTCGCGCACGTGGCGCCCCAGGCAATCCTGCACCATCAGGCTCGCTGCGGGGCACGCCTCGGCAAGCTCCACCACGACGCGCCCGGCGCGAATGGCGTTGACCAACACGATCTCGCGAGGCCCTTCGTGTGAGACGCCGTCGCCTTCGCCCGCGGCGGAGGCACCGGCGGCGAGGGGCAGCGCGGCGACCGCCTCGTCGTAGAAGACCACGATCCCGCGCGCACCGCGGAAGGCCGAGACGAGCGGGTAATTGGTCTCGGGGTGCGAGGGACGCAGTTCGCCATCGAGCAGCACCTCGCGCCACTCGCGCCAAAAGCCCAGCCAGTGACGCAACATGGCGAGGTGCGCGGGCGGCACGCGGTCAAGGCGCACCGAAATCTGCGGCACGGCGAAAAGCACATTGAGCAACTGCAACGCGGCGGACTCCACGGGATCGTCCGGGTGCCACATGAGCATGTCGGCGTGCGCGGCGGTGTCGTCGCAGAGCAGGCGGATATCGAGCACGCTCACGCGGTTGCGCAGCGAGTCGTTGGGACAGTCGTTGGCGCGCAGCAGATTGCCGTAGTGGCGCATGCGCGGACCGACATAGGTCTGGCGAAACTCGATCAGGATGTCGGGGCGCAGCGCCCGCAGACGCGCGGTCGCCTCGGAAAGGAGGCGGTCGACCGCAAGCATGACGTCGGCGATGTCGCGCCCGTCGACGGCGGCGTGCACGCTGGTCTGCGCGGGGTCGAAGCGGTCGACGAAGTCGAGCTTGAGACCGTCGAGCTCCCAATCGCGCACCGCCCTCTCCCAGGTGTTGATCAGAAACTCCCGAACCTCGGGAAAGCGCGGATCGAGCACCGAGGCCTGGAGTCGGTCGATGTGGTAAAGATATTTTCCGGCGAAGCGGGCATGGTTCTTTGCGTGGATGCCGACGAAGGGGACCGAATACCAAAGCAGGTAGCGCAGGCCGAGCGCGTGGATCCGCGCCACGTGGGCGCGCATGTCGGGGATGCGCGCGGGGGCGACCTCCCAGTCGCCGCAGTAGGCATAGCCGCGGCGGGCGTCGCTCGTCTGCCAGCCATCGTCGACGATGATGGCGGTGCAACCCAGCTCGCGGGCGCGCGCCGCCTCGGCCTCAAGTTCGGCCGCGGTGAAGTCCTGATGAAACGAATACCAGGTCGAATACATCGGCTCGCGACCGGCGTCGGGGACGGGAAGCGGCGTGTTGCCCGGCTGGGCGGCCCACCAACGCGCCACATCGCGCAGCGCTTCGTGACACGGCACGCGGCGTCGGTCGACGCGGAGGGTGGCGGTGTAGCGGGTCGCGAGGGGGGCGGGCGCGTCGAAGAAGGCGACCTCGCATTGAAACTCGCCGTTCTCCTCCCGCACGCCCGCGCGCAGGCGCAGCGGCGCGAGCACCTCGTCGCACGCGAAGGTAAGGCGGTTCTCACCGGAATAGGCGTGCAGGCAGACGACGGGCGCCTGCGAGGTGGCCTTGGCGTCAAAGGGCGGCGACCAGTCCATGCGAACGCCTTTGTAGAAGCCGGCGCCGGGCGTCCAGGTGGCGTGGATGTCTATCGAGGGATGCGTGAAGGTCAGCGCGCAGGCGGGCGGCGGCGCGGGCGCGTCGCTCTCGAGCGAGAGCCTGACGATTTCGAGTTCCGAGCCGCTGGCGGCGCCTGCGCTGGCTTCGGCGTGAACGGTGAGCGAAGCGCGCCATCCCGAGGGCGAGGCGCAGCGCAAGTGGAAGGAATGGCGCGCGCCGATGGCGCTCGCGACGAGGGGGAGGTCAGGCACGGGCGAGTGAAGTCAAAGGGAAGCGAGGTTTGGTCGCAGGGCGACAAAGGGGGAACGGGGCGGCCGCCTCATGCGGTTCGGAAACACGTAAGGATGGCGAAAGACACCACGATCAAACCGCGCCGCGACCGCCGGAGCTCGGTGCTCGCCGGTGAGGTGTCAGACGACAACCGATCCGAAGGGGCGGGAGCCCCGTCGCTCCATTCGGATGCCGCCCACGGAAGATCAAGGCGCGGCGGGCGCTTCGGCCGAGCCGGCGGCGGGCGGCACGACCGGCACGAAGGTGATCTGCCAGAGCCGCACCTTCGCGCGGGGAGCGGTGCCTCTTAGCTGATAGGTGACGATGTTCGCGCCCGCGGCGAGCTCCACGATGCCGTGCTGCATGGTGCCCGCGAGCGGGACCGAGGGACCCTCCGTGAAGTCGTTGACGATGAGGCGAGCGCTGCCCGGATCCTCTTGGTTGAAGAGTCGGCTGGTGGCGCGATAAGCCCCGGACCGGGGCGCGACCACGTTGAACGACACCAAATCGTCGCCGGTGGCGGTGATATAAAGCAGGTATCGATCGTTTCGAACCTGCGAGGGAATCACCCGACCGGGCGGACGTTCGACGAAGGCCTGATCGGCAAGCAGGACGACGAGCGAGCCCGGAGGCGGAGGCGGCGCGGGCTGCGCACGGAGAGCCGGCGCGAGGAGCCCGGCGAGCAAGCAGGCGTAGGCGAGAAGGAGGCGGGGCATGCGACCACTCTCTCGCGCGCGTCGGTCGGAGGCGAAGCCCCACCCGCGCAAATTGTTGCGCGAAACGTGGGCGCGGGCCCCTTGGTTCGGCAAATCTCGCGCCTGGCAGAAACAAAAAAGGGCGCGGCCTTCAGCCGCGCCCTCGGGGAACTCGTTGATCCTGACGACAAGCGTCTTCGCAAGACGCCGCCTCAGAGCACAAAGCCGTCCGGCACGACCATGCCCTTCGGAATCACCAGCACGCCATCGCGGATGATGATGCCGTGCGGGTATTCACCGTCGGGCTTGCCTGCGGCGAGGATCTTCACGCCGGTGCCGATGCGCGCGTTCTTGTCGATGATCGCGTGCTCGATGTGGCTGCCGGCGCCGACACCGATGTGCGGCCGGCCCGCGGCCAGGTTGGCCTGCAATTCATCGTCGGTCTCGTAGTAGTCGGCGCCCATCATCACCACGTCCTTGAGCACCGAGCCGGCGCGCACGATCGAACGGATGCCGAGCAGGCAGTGCGTCACGGTGGAATCCTCGAGGATCGAGCCGTCGCCGAAGACCGCGTAGTCGAAGACGCACTTGTTTATCTTCGAGGGCGGCAGGTAGCGATCCTGCGTGTAGATCGGTGCGGTCTGATCGAAGAAGTTGAAGGGCGGCAGCGGATGCGCGAGCGCGAGGTTGGCGTCGAAGAAGGCCTTCACCGTGCCGATGTCCTCCCAATAGCCCTCGAAAACGTGGGCGTAGAGCTTCTTCTGCCCGAGCAGCGAGGGGATGACCTCCTTGCCAAAATCCGTCATCTGGTTGTCGAGCGCGTCGGCCAGGGCCTTGCGGTTGAAGACGTAGATACCCATCGAGGCGAGGCAGTGCTTTTCGTCGCTCGCATTCGCCAGACGGGCCTGCAGTTTTTCGCTGATCGCGAGGCCCGCGATGATCTTGGGATCCTTCGGCTTCTCGACGAATTCGGAGATCGCGAGGTCGTCGCCCACGCGCATCAGGCCGAGGCCCTCGACCTTGGACACCGGGAAGGGCACCGCGGCGAGCGTCACATCGGCGCCGGTCGCGATGTGTTGCTCGATGATCTTGCGGAAATCCATCCGGTAAAGCTGGTCGCCCGACAGGATGAGCACGAACTCGTGCGGAAAATTCCGCAGGTGCTGCAGATTGCGACGCACGGCGTCGGCGGTGCCTTGATACCAGTCGCTGGTCTTCTCCGTCTGCTCGGCCGAGAGGATGTCAACGAAGCCCCCACCAAAGGGATCAAAGTGGAACGTGTTCTGGATGTGCCGGTGCAGCGAGGCCGTGTGGAACTGCGTGAGCAGGAAGATGCGATTGATGTCGCTGTTAATGCAATTGCTGATCGGAATGTCGACCAGCCGATACTTGCCGGCCAGCGGCACCGCCGGCTTGCAACGCTCCATCGTTAAGGGGTGCAAACGCGTGCCGCGTCCGCCGCCCATGATCACCGCCAATACGTTCTTTTGTGGGGTCATTGTGAGTGCTGGCCTAAAGCCTTGCGGAAACTTTGCGGGGCCCCGTAGCTTCGCCAGCTAAAACCCTCAAAATCTTCATGTGCGGAATCGTAGGTTACGTCGGGCGCCAAAAAGCCGCCTCCATCATGCTCGAAGGCCTAAAGCGCCTTGAATATCGCGGTTATGATTCCGCCGGCTTGGCCGTTCTTCAGGAGGAGGGCGTCACAAACGTGAAGTCCGTGGGGCGGGTCGCCAACCTCGCCAAACTCGCCTCCGGGAAACGCCTGACGGGCACCACGGGAATCTCCCATACCCGCTGGGCCACCCACGGCGGCGTCACCGACGCCAACGCCCACCCGCACGTCTCCAGCGACGGCCAGGTGGTGCTGGTGCACAACGGCGTGATCGAAAACTACGTCGCGATCAAAAAATTCCTTCTCACCAAAGGCTACAGCTTCGCCTCCGAGACCGACACCGAGGTGCTGGCCAACCTCATCGCCTATCACCTCGCGAAGGAGCCCCTGAGCGGCACGAGCGCCCAGGCCCCCGGCACCAACGGCGCCTCCGACACGCCCTCCCGCCTCCTCACCGCGGTGCGCAAGACCCTGCTCCACGTCGAGGGCACCTACGGCATCGCCGTGCTCTCCCCGGCCCACCCCGGCGAACTGGTCGCCGCGCGCAAGGGCTCGCCGCTCATCCTCGGCGTCGGTGAAAACGAACACCTCATCGCCTCCGACGTCTCCGCCCTCGTCTCGCGCACCCAGAACGTCGTCTACCTTAAGGACGGCGAGCTCGTGCACGTCACCGGCGCGGGCTTCACCCTCAGCACGCTCGACCTCGCCGACGTCTCGCCGGTGATCGACAAGGTCACCTGGTCGGTCGACGACGCCGAGCTCGGCGAGCACCCGCACTACATGCTGAAGGAGATCTTCGAGCAGCCCCAGGCGCTCGAGAACGCCATGCGCGGTCGCTTCTCCGCCGACGGCTCCACCGCCAACTTCGGCGGCCTCAACCTCACCCCGGCCGACTTCCGCACCATCGACCGCTTCGTCTTCACCTCCTGCGGCACCGGCTGGCACGCCTGCCTCGTCGCCGAGCACCTGATCGAGCGCTACGCCCGCATCCCGGTCGAGGTCGACTACGCCTCCGAGTTTCGCTACCGCAACGCCCCGCTCGACCGCGACGCGCTCTTCTTCGTGATCTCCCAGTCCGGCGAGACCATCGACACCCTCGCCGCGCTTCGCGAAGCCAAGCGCAAGGGCTACAAGTGCATGGCGATCTGCAACGTCGTCGGCTCCACCATCGCCCGCGAGTCCGACGGCGGCATCTACCAGCACGCCGGCCCCGAGATCGGCGTCGCCTCGACCAAGGCCTTCACCAGCCAGCTGCTCATCTCCGCGATGTTCGCGCTCTACGTCGCCCGCATGCGCGACATGAGCTACGCCGACGGCCTCGAGTTTGTGAAGGGCCTCAAGCAGGTGCCCGACCTCGCCGCCCGCACCCTCAAGCTCGCCCCGCAGATCGAGGGCATCGCCAAGCGGTATTCAAAATTCAACGACTTCCTCTTCCTCGGCCGCCTCGACCTCTTCCCCATCGCCCTCGAGGGCGCCCTCAAGCTCAAGGAGATCTCCTACATCCACGCCGAGGGCTACCCGGCCGCCGAGATGAAGCACGGGCCGATCGCGCTGATCAGCGAGGATTGCCCGAGCGTCTTCCTCGTGCCCAAGGGGGAATTGTTCAACAAGGTCCTCTCCTCGATGCAGGAGATCAAGGCGCGCAAGGGCCCGATCATCGCCATCGCGCCGGAGAGCGTGGAGCTGCCCGAGGGTCTCGCCGACGAGGTGATCCGCATCCCGGACTGCCACGACGCCGCCATGCCGATCCTCGCCACCATCCCCGTGCAGCTCCTCAGCTACCACATCGCCCTAACCCGCGGCTGCGACGTCGACAAACCCCGCAACCTCGCGAAGTCCGTCACGGTGGAGTAACAAACCCAAACACCAAGCCGTCGAAAGTCGAAGGTCCCTAAGTCGCAGGTCGCCACCGCGCTTCGCGCCCGGCCAAAAGGGTCGCGGCACCGGCCGCGACGGACTCGACCTCCAGGCCTTCGACCTTCAGACCTTCGACCTCTTCCGGCCATGACCATCCTCCCCTCCGCCGCCGACTTCGCCCGGCTCGCCCAGCAGGGCAACCTCATCCCGGTCTATGCCGACCTGATGGCGGACTTCGAGACGCCCGTCTCGGCCTACGCCAAGCTGCGCGCCCACGGGCCCTCCTACCTGCTCGAGTCGGTCGAGGGCGGCGACACCCTCTCGCGCTACAGCTTCATCGGCTGCCGCCCGCGCAAGGTCTTCGCCTGCGGCCCCGAGACCACCACCATCCGCGAGCCCGGCCGGCCCGAGCGCCAGGTGCCCACGCCCAAGGATCCGCTCACCCTGATCGAGGCCGAGACCAGCGGCCACCGCCCCGTATCCATCCCGGGACTACCGCGCTTCACCGGCGGCGCCGTCGGCTTCATCGCCTACGAATACGCCACGCGCATCGAGCCCAGCATCCCCGCGCCGGCCAGGGACGAGCTCGGCACTCCCCTGCTCTACTTCATGCTGTCGGACTCGCTCCTGATCTTCGACCGCGCGAAGCAGACCCTCCGACTCTGCGTCAACGCCCACCTCGCCCCCGGCGAGGCGCCCGAGGCCGCCTACGCGCGCGCCGTCGTCGAGCTCCAGGCCCTGCACGCCCTGCTCGCCCAGCCCAGCACGCTCGCGCCCGCGCCGCTCCTCGAGCCCGGCCCCGTCGCCGTGCCCGCGGGCAACTTCACCAAAGCCGCCTTCGAGAAGGCGGTCGTGGACGGCCAGGAGTTCGTC
>JAUVVA010000105.1 GCA_030604905.1 Verrucomicrobiota bacterium
CATCGAGCAGCGCCAGCAGACGATCGAGCGCATCACCCGCGAGATCATCAAGGTCCAGCGCGACTTTTTCGAGGAGGGTGTGCACAAGCTCCGCCCCCTCACCATGACGCAGATCGCCGACGCCGTGGGCGTGCACGAGACGACCGTCAGCCGCGCCATCGCCAACAAATACATCCGCACGCCCCACGGCGTGTTCGAGATGAAGTTTTTCTTCACGCCTGGCTATGAAAACGCGACCGGCGAGGCGGTCTCGAACAAGAGCGTGAAGGAGATGATCCACGAGCTGGTGGATCTGGAGGACAAGGCGCGTCCCTTGAGCGACCAGGAGTTGGTGGCGAAGCTGAAGGACAAAGGCATCAACATCGCCCGCCGCACCGTGGCGAAGTATCGCGAGGAGCTCGGCCTCCTCCCCAGCAACCTCCGCCGCGACTACACCGGCTAACGCGCCCGCTGTAGCGTTGGCCCCAAACCGTAACGTCACGCGTCCCGGCCAACGCCGCAACCGGCCAGGTGCGCGAGGTCCTTGAGGAGGACACGTGGGAGGTGGCTTTCATCAGCGAGCGCCAGCTCGCCACCTCCGGCGTGCGCCTCTGGGATGTTGAGTAGATCCGACCGATCAGTCTGCTCCGTCCTGTCCGCCCGATCCCATGCAAGGCCCCCACAAAAAAACTGCGCCCCAGCGGCGGCTACCGGAGCACCGCCAGTTTCCAGACCGCCACGTTGATCTACGACGCCACGGTGTGGTTTTGCGAAAAGTTCGTGGACCCGCGCTCCCGCACCGCCGACCAGATGGTGCAGGCCGCGCGTTCGGGCCGGCAAAACATCGCCGAGGGCAGCCGCGCCTCGGCCACCAGCTCGCAGACCGAGCTGCGCCTCGTGAACGTCGCCCGCGCCAGCCTCGAGGAGCTGCTCCTCGACTACGAGGACTACCTGCGCCACCGCCACCTCCCCCAGTGGGCCCCCGACGGCCCCGAGGCCTCGGCGGTGCGCGCGGTGGCGGCGCGCTACCGGCAAGATCAGTCTGGCCGGCCCGATCTGTCCGACCTCAGCGACCAGCAACGCTGGTCGCTCTACGCCCGCTGGCTCGACCACGCCGACGCCGCGGTGAGGGCCAACGCCCTCATCTGTCTCATCCACCAGGCCAACTACCTCCTCGACCGCCAGATCGCCGCCCTCGAAGAGGCCTTCGTCTCCGAGGGCGGCTACTCCGAGCAGCTCGCCACCGAGCGCCTGAAGCGCCGCAGCCAAGAGCGTGCCGCGCCCGCCGCCCGGCAGCCCCCGCCCTGCCCCAAATGCGGAGCCCTCACCGTGCTCCGCACCGCCAAGGGCGGCAAAAGCCCCGGCTCCCAATTCTGGGGCTGCACCCGCTACCCGGAGTGCAAGGGCATTTCCGCACTCTGACCAACGATCCGTCCGATCCGTCGGATCAGCCCTATCCGTCCGATCCCCTTGCAGCGCACCTAACCGGCCGGCCGCGTCTGCTGCCGGACCGAGCGGCGCCGGCTAGCCTTCCAGAAACTTCCGGATGTCCGGCAGCGGGTGCTTGCGGCGGCCCGCGGCGTCGCGCTCCAGCCAAACCTCCACCGGCGGCTGGTCGTCGGGATCGAGCTGGCTCTTGTCGAGCGGACGCGTGTTCTCGCCGTCCTCGTCCTCGGACTCGCCGATCTCCACGCCTTCGAGGTCGACATTGTCCCATTCGGTGGGATCGAAAAACTGGCTCAAGCGCCGCGCCACCGGATCGAGGATCGCGGCGGGATTTTTCACCCGGCCGCCCTTCACCATCTCGAACACGCAGGGCATGTATTGGTCCTCGTAGCGGCGGCGGAAGTCGCTCATCCACTTGTTCGCCACCCCCTCGCGGCGGTTGAGCAGCACCACATCCGAAAAATGGATGCACGCGTCGATCCACTGCTGCAGCGCGGGGTGTTGCTCGATGAGCCGGCAGTGCACCACGGTGAAGATGCGCGCCACCGGCAGCGAGTGCGCGGCGAGCCAGGGCTTGAGCGCCTCGAGCTGGTCCACCGGATCCACCCGGCCGTCGAGAAGCACAAAGATGTGCGTCGCCTCCGCCGGCGGCGCGTCGGCCACGATGAGTTGCAACTCCGCGTTCCAGGCCAGCGGCGCGGTCGAGGCGGCCTCGATCTTGGCGTCGTCCGCGTGGGCCCCCTCGCCCGCGGGCAGATAGAGATGCGCCCGCTCCTCCACCGGATCGAGCCCGTCGGCCACCAGATCGGCCAGCACCTCGCGCCGACCCGAGCCGGGCGCGCCGAGGATCACATACACGAGCTGGCTCTGGGCGGCGGCGACGTCGGACATGGTGGAGTGGAGTTGGGTTGACGCGAAGGAACGAACAAAAGCCTCGAAGCGGGAAGCCCTTGGCTAGACGACGAAAAGGAACTCAGAACTCAAAGCTGTGATTTTGCGCCGAGTCACGCAGCCAATGATCGAGCAGCACAAGCGCCGTCATCGCCTCGACGATCGGCACCGCGCGGGGGACGACACAGGGATCGTGGCGGCCCTTGCCCATCAACTCGGTGGGATTCCCGGCCAGATCGACCGTGGGTTGCGCCTGCAGGATCGTGGCCGTGGGCTTGAAGGCGACGTTGAAGAGCAGCTCCTCGCCGTTGCTGATGCCGCCTTGCACGCCGCCGGAGCGATTGCTCGTGGTGCGGATGCGCCCGTCGCGGTTCTCAAAGAGATCGTTGTGCTCCGAACCGCGCAGCATTGAGCCGCCGAAACCGCTGCCGACCTCGAATCCCTTGGTCGCGGGCAGTGAGAGCATGGCCTTCGCGAGATCGGCCTCGAGACGATCAAAAACCGGCTCGCCCAGGCCGACCGGCACGCCGCGCACGCGACACTGGATCACGCCGCCCACCGAGTCGCCCTCGCTGCGCACGGCCTTGATCCGCTCGATCATGCGCGCGGCGGTCTCGCCGTGCGGGCAGCGCACCGCCGTCGCCTCGATCTGCTCGAGGCTGGGGAACTCGGCCAGCGCCTCGGCCGGCGCGGCGATATCGTGAATGCGCGTGATGTAGGCGCGGATTTCGAGCCCGCGGCTCGCGAGGATTTTTTTGGCGATGGCACCCGCCGCCACGCGGCCGATGGTCTCGCGCGCCGAGCTGCGCCCGCCGCCGTTGGGGTCGCGGATGCCGAACGTGGTCTGGTAGGTGAAGTCGGCGTGCGAGGGGCGGAAGGCCGCCTTCATCTCGTTGTAGGCGGAGGAGCGCTGATCGGTGTTGCGCACCAAGAGGGAGATCGGCGTGCCGGTGGTTTGGCCCTCGTAGACGCCGGAGAGGATCTCGACCGAGTCGGCCTCCTTGCGCGGCGTGGTGATGTCGCTCTGGCCGGGGCGGCGGCGGTCGAGCTCAAATTGGATCTCGGCGGCCGAGATGGGCAGGCGCGGCGGGCAGCCGTCGACGGTCACGCCGATGGCCGGACCGTGGCTCTCGCCCCAGGTGGTGATGCGGAAAAGGTGTCCGAAGCTGTTGGGCATCGTGGGGGCAGGTTGCGCCCCGCCCCCCGCGCCGCAAGGGACAAAAAAGCCTCCCCAAGGTCCCCCTGCACCACCCTCCCCCTCCCTCATCGCGCCCGCTCTCCGTCCTCCGCCGTTCATCATTCGTCATTCCGCGCCTCCGGCGCGGCGCGGTGGTGTCCCCGCCGTGAATCGAACACGGATCAGTCGTTTAGGAAACGACCGCTCTATCCGTTTGAGCTACGGGGACGAGTAGGTGCGCCGGAGCGACCGACCACGAACTTCCATTCCCGCTTCCGGCGGCGAGCGCAAGTGACAAGATGCGCGGCCGCGCCCTTGCCAAAAAGATTGGCGCGGACCTCCCGCTCGTGAGCATCGCCCGCGATGGCCCGAAAGTCCTCCGCCGCCAAAAAGTCCAAGCCCTCCGCCCGCCTGCGTCCTTTCCGCCGCACCCGCGCGTTTCTCTGGCTCAATCTCTTCGTCGCCCTGCTCGTCGGCGGCTGGTATCTCGTCCAGCCCGCGCCTCGTCAGGCCGAGGTGCGTCTGCTGGTCGGAAACGCCTTCGCGGCCAACAAAAACGTCTCGCCCATCGACGTCGCCTGGGACCTTTGGCAGCTCTACTATTCCAAGGATTTCGTCTCCGCCCCGCCCGTCGGCGGCGACCGCGCCTTCGCCTTCGCCGGGCTGCCGCAGGTCGTGTCCCCGGAGCTTCCGCCCAAACGGGTGTTGGTGAACCAAGGCTTCGTGGTCGGCTACGCCGATGAGTGGGGCACGCCCCTTTGGGCCGCCTACCGGATGCACGACATCTCGCCGCTCCCTCCCGCCGGCGAGCGCCCCGGCCGCTTCGAGCCCGATCCTCGCACCGTCGCCCGCATCTCTCCCGAGGCCTACACCCACACCGGCTTCGACCGCGGCCACCTCGCGCCCAACTTCGCCATCGCCACCCGGCACGGCGAGGCGGCCCAGCGCGAGACCTTTTTGATGAGCAACATCATCCCGCAGCGGCACGCCCTCAACGCCGGCCTCTGGAAGCAGCTCGAGCAACGCGCCGCCACCAGCTACCCGGCCCGCTTCGGGGAGATCTGGATCATCGCGGGGCCGGTGTTTGACGCCGAGCCCCCGGACCGCATCCGGCGCATCGGCGGCCGTGGCCTTGGCGCGGTGCGCGTGCCCAGCGGCTGCTTCATGATCCTCGCCGACGAGAGCGACGGACGCGTCCGCACGCTTGCCTTCCTCTTCCCCCAGGAGCCTCCGGCGGGCGCACGGCTGGATGATTTTCTGACGACGATCGCCGAGATCGAGCGCCGCACCGGCTTGGATTTCTTCGCCGAGCTCGACCCCGCGGTGCAGCTCGAGCTCGAGGCCCGGCGCGCCACGCGCGTGTGGTGAGCGCCCGCCCAATTCCGATCTCGCTCGGCGCGAATCGGTTGAGGTAAGCAAAAAGCTTATGCAATACCACGTGGCGATTCGCGGCGCCCAGAGCGGCCCCTACTCCGAGCAAGAAATCCACGAGATGATCGCCTCCGGTCGTCTCGCCCCGGACGATCTCTGCTGGCGCGATGGCTGGGCGGAGTGGCAACGCGTCTCCGCCGCCTTTACCGGGGCGGGCAAAGGTCCGGCCGCTCCTCAATCTCCCGCGCAGCCGGCGCCGCCGCCCATGCCCCCGCCCGGCGCGCGCCCCTTCACCGTCCCCTCTTCGGAAACGGCGCCCACCTCGGGCCTCGCCATCGCCAGCCTCGTGCTCGGCCTCGCCAGTTTCTTCGGCACGATCTTCACCGCCGTGCCCGCCGTGATCTGCGGACACATCGCTCGCGGAAACATCAAGCGCTCCGGTGGAGCGATCTCCGGCGCCGGTCTGGCCCTCGCGGGCATCATCATTGGCTACGTCACGATCGTATTTTTCGCGGTCGTGTTCCTGGCGATCGTCATCCCGGCCGTGGGCAAAGTGAAAGAGGCCGCCGGTCGATCGGTGGATTCGGCCAATCTCCGCCAAATCGCCCAGTCCTCGCTGATCTACGCGATGGACCACGAAGACCGGCTGCCCACCGCGCCGGACGGCTGGGCCTACGCGGCCGCGCTCGCCCGAGGCGGCGGCCTCAACGACGCGAGCATCTGGGTCGCCGGTTCCGACCGCTCGCAGCAAGCGAACCTCGGCGCCGTGCTCACCCCCGATCGCTCCGGGATCGACCCCGCCTTCCGGGAGGCCCGCCTCTCCTTTGTCGTGCCGCTCGGCGGCCTCACCACCGAGATGCCGCCGACCACCCCGGTCGCCTGGACACGCGGCCTTCAAGCCGACGGCACTTGGGCGAAGGACAGCCCCTACAATGGCGAGGGCGGGCACATCGCCTTCCTCGGCGGCAACGTGATGTTCTACCGCGACCTCGCCTCCAACCCGCTCTCCCGCTTCGATGGCGAAGGCTACACGACCAACATCCTCGAGGCCCTGCCTCCGGGCATCTCGGTATCCGTCCCATAAAAGTGGATACACGCCTTCCTCCGCCCGCGCGGGCCTCCTTCGTCACTTCGATGAAAAAACACTAGGCGTCGGCCTCTCGGCGCCACCGGCCTGAGCGGTTGCGTTTGCGAAACGCTTTCCCCTCGCCTCGCCCGCGCCCGCCGCCCAGCAAATGGCGCATGCAACCGCGCATCTCGCAGAAAGACGTCGCCAAGGCTGCCGGAGTCCACCCGACCACGGTCTCGCTTGCCCTGCGTAATAGCCCCCGCCTGCCCGCCGAGACCCGCGAGCGCATCCTCGCGATCGCCGAAAAGCTCGGCTACGCGCCGGATCCCCTCCTCGACGCGCTCAACGCCTACCGCCTCGCCGGCCGCGAGCGCCGCTTCCAAGGCGTCATCGCCTGGCTCGACTGCTGGGCCGATCATCCCGGCATGTTCCGGACCGGCGTCCTCGCCAAAACCTTTCAGACCGCCAAAGCCCACTGCGAAGCCAACGGCTTCAACCTGGAGGAGTTTTCCCTCGGCCCCGGCGGCTACACCTGGCAGCGGCTTGGCACCGTGCTCCGCGAACGCGGCGTCCAGGGCGTCATCGTGCCCCCGGTCCCCGGCGGCCGCGCCCACCTCCGCTTCCGCTGGGAGTGGTTCTCCAATCTCGCCATCGGCTACTCCCTCGCGCGCCCCGAGCTGCACCGCGCCGCGCATGACAACTACTCCAACATGCGCCTGCTCATCCGCGGCGTCCGCCTCTCCGGGCGCCGGCGCATCGGCCTCGTGATGCTCCGCCACGAGCACCTCCGCACCGACACCCTTCGCTACGCCGCCTACCGCACCCTCCTCCACGCCTCCGAAGGCGACACCGAGGCCGAGACCGTGCCCACCCTCTGGGTCGACGACATGGAGCACGCCGACGTCGCCGGCTGGTTCAAGAAACACCGCCCCGAGGCCATCCTCGTTCACAACGCCGCCGCCACCGTCTCCCTGCTCCGCGCCGGCGGCGTGCGCGTGCCCGAGGACGTCATCGTCGTCACCTGCGGCGCCCACGAATACCCCGGCATGCCGGGGATCGTCGAAGACAACGACCATCTGCTCCGCGTCGCCGTCGAGCACCTCGCCGCCATGATCCGCCGCGGCGAACGCGGCCTGCCCGAAAAGCCCCTCCGCCTCGTCGTCAGCGGCGAGTGGTCCTCCGGCAGCGGCGAGTTTGAGCTAAAGCCGCTCGCCCCCGCCCGGAGCCCGCAACGCGCCGGCAAATAGGCGCCCTCGGCGCATCCGCCGCACCCGCCGAGCCTTCCCTTGCCGCCGCACCCCGTCGCGGCGGTTCTTCTGAGTGAATGGGCAATCGCTTGCGCCTGTCCGCCCGCCAGCGGTCCCCTCGGGCCCTTCCGTTCCCTCCGCAACCCCGCGCCCGTCCTCATGCTTACCTTGCTTCGCCGCATCCTCGCCGCCCCCGCCCTCGCCCTCGTCTCCGGCCTCTCTTCGCTGGCCGCCGCGCCCACCGTCACGGAATCTTTCCTCCACACCTCGTGGCGCGAGAACCGCGTGCAGATCGACCTCAAGGGCACCGCCACCCCGGGCGCCGCCCTCCGCGTCGAGGCCCGCCTCGTCGAGGGCCTCGAGCCGCCCGCCCCCAACGCCCCCGCCGCGCGCAACGTCCCGGCCGAGAGCGTCACCGTCTCCGCCGACGGCACCTGGAGCGCCTCCCTCCGCACCCCGCTCGCAGGCCTCAAAACCTGGAACCGCGAATCGCCCGTCCTCCACCACTACGAGGTCCGCGTCGCCGAGGCCGGCGGCGAGACCGTCACCACAGCCGCCCGCCGCGTCGGTCTCCGCGAGGTCTGGATCAAGGACGGCCAGTTCATGCTCAACGGCCATCCCGTCACCATCCGCGACGACGTCTGGGCCATGTATGGCATCCCTCGCGACAATCACGAAGGCGCTGTCCTCGCCATGCAGCAGGTCAAACGCATGGGCTTCTCCGGCGCCCGCCTCACCCGCCCCGAGCACCTCCGCGCCGCCGACGAGACCGGCATCCTCTCCATCACCAACGTCGGCAGCTTCGTCCGCATCAACATCTGGGACCCGCGCTCCGGCCTCACCCGCATGGACGGCGATGAGCGCCGCGAACAAGTCGCCCAGCGCATCCGCGACCTGCGCGAGCACCCGAGCATCATCGCCTACAGCTCCAACGCCCCCTACAGCCTCGCCGCCATGCACCCGGAGTTTTCCGGGCAATACTTCCGCTCCTGGGAGCACTTCCCGCTCAACCGCTTCTCCGGCCCGCCGCGTCAGGGCGTCGAGATCTTCCGCGAACTCGTCGAGATGGCCCGCGCCCTCGACCCCACCCGCGCCGTCGCCAACCACAACGGCCTCTACTCGCCCATCCAGGTCTCCACTCTCTACCTGACCGACAACCTCGACCTCCAGGAGCGCGAGGAGTTCTGGGACTACTGGTTCCGCTCCGGCCCCGACCGCAAGGTCGTCTGGCCCTCCGAGGTCGGCGTGCCCTTCGCCGGCCACCAGTTCATCCGATACATCGCCCACCAGATGCCCCAAGGCGGCCTCTGGCCCAAGATCCACCTCGAAAACCTCGCCCGCTTGGTCGGCCCCGAGGCCTACCACATGGAGGACGACGCCGGCTTCTCCCGCTGGGGCCGCCACACCTTCTACCAGCTCATGGAGTGGCCCGCCTCGCAGCGCCTCTACGCGATCAACATCGAGAACGTCCTCCGCTCCTACCGCGCCTACGGGGTCAACTTCTCCACCCACCACGTCTTCCGCGAGAACGCCTACAACATCCAGGGCATGCGGGCGCAGCCCGAGCGCCGCGGCCTCACCACCGGCTTCCCTAACCCCGAGTTCGATCCCCCGCCGCCCGCCGCCCAGGCCTACCTCCGCGCCATCACGCCCGTGCTCGGCTACATCGGCGGTCCCGACACCTTCTTCACCCACAAGGACCACCTCTTCTTCGCCGGCGCCCCCGTCCGCAAAGCCTTCATCGTGCTCAACGACTCCGACCAGCCCGTCGCCGTCGACGCCCTCTGGCGCCTGCGCGACGCCTCCGGCCGCGTCGCCACCGAAGGCCGCCTCCGCGGCGAGGTCGCCCCCGGCCGCCGCGCCCTGACCGAGTTCCCCATCGAGTTCCCCGCGCCCGCCGTCACCGAGCGCACCCGTTTCACCCTCGAGGTCGTTCCCGCCCCCGGCGCCCGCCTGCCGGAGCAGGCGCGCCTCGAGGATACCTTCGCCATCACCGTCTTCCCCGAGCACCGCACGCCCTCGCCCCAGTTCCCCGGCCGCGTCTGGACGATCAACATCTCCGACGACTACACCCACGAGTCGCCGCAGTTCTTCATCAACCGCGACAACCAGGAGATGCTCCGCGCCGCCGGCATCGACGCCACGCTCGTGCAGGGCTTCGCCAGCTTCGACTACATCGGCTACCATCCCGACGCCGCCGCCGTCCTCCACGGCCCCGTCCGTCAACGCGGCAAGCCCGAGATCCCCGGCCGCGTGCGCAGCACCGAGGGTTTCCCCCAGCCCGGCGACACCCTCATCATCCCGCGCCAGACCCTCGCCCCCGGCCACGGCGACCGCGAGCTCGCCCTCCGCACCCTCGAGGCGATGAACTTCGACCAGCTCGTCCGCGACGGCCTCCGCGTGATTGTATTCGAACAATCACTACCCAACATCCTCGGCCTCCAAACCGACAGCGTGCGCCCCCGCCGCGCCTTCATCGCCGCCAAGGGCCACCCCGTCTTCCAGGGCCTCGAGGACTCCGACCTCTCCTACTGGACCGGCGCCTCCAACCTCGACTCCGCCATCACGCCCTACAGCTCGACCGAGCAACGCTGGCCCGAGCGCGTCTGGCACACCTCCAACACCAACGCCGTCGCCTCCCGCGTGATCATCCGTCCCCAGGTCGGCGCCGCCCGCGCCCTCGCCGTCAGCGGTTTCGACCTCGCCGAGACCCCGCTCCTCGAGGTTGCCATCGGCAAGGGCCGGATCCTCTTCTGCCAGTTCGACGTCTCCACCCGCTACGGCAAGGACCCCGCGGCCACCCGCCTCGTGGACAACCTCTTCGCCTACCTCGCCTCCGCCCCCGAGCCCATCCCCGCGCGCTCCGAGGTCGGCACGCTCGCCGAGGGCCAGTCCGGCGTCGCCCTCATCCAGGGCCTCTTCCGTGCCGCCGTGCCCGAGGGCCAGACCGGCTGGGGCATCACCCAGGCCGATCTCTTCAACCGCGAGGCGATCTACAACCGCAATCAGATCACCCGCAGCCTCCCCGAGCGCCGCTTCCCCGCCCTCGAAGGTCAGCGCGATTCGCACGGCTACCCGGCGGTCATTCGTCGCGGCGCCGACCGCTACGAGACCACCCTGCACCCCGACCTCTTCGAGACCGGCTGGATGAAGCGCAAGGCCGCCTTCGTGCGCTCCGCGCTCCTCATCAACCAAAACGGCAGCTCCGATCGCGGCCCCGGCATCCGCCACCAAGGCCGCCTCACCGACCTCTATCCGCACGAGTGGGTGGAAGGCTTCGTCCACCCCTACACCTCCAACATCTGGTAAGTGGCACGGGCGTCCCGCCCGTGTGATCGACGTGGCTCGGGCATTCTCCCGGGCCACGTCTTTTTTTGTCCCGCCCGTTCTATCGACAGACCAAGCAGGCCATTGGTCGAGGCCCCCGGCTCATTCGTCATTCGTCATTGGTCATTCGTCATTTCCCCCGCCCTCCCCTCATGCCCATCCCCTCCCTCCTCCGCTCCCTTGGTCATTGGACCTTGGTCATTGGTCATTGCTTGGCCCTCGCCCTTCTTCCCGCGACCGCCCGCGCCGACGCCGCCGAAGGCTCCGACAACCCCGGCGATTTCACCATCGCCACCACGCCCCCGCTCGACGCCGCCCAGCGCGCCCGCCTGCGCGAGTTGATCGCCACCGACGCCGAGGCCGCCGCCCTCGCCCGATCCCTCCGCGCCGAGGTCGAGCCCCTGCTCGATCGCCAGCCCCGCCCGCTCCGCGTCATCCATTACGAAGGCATCGTCCACACCGACCGCCGTCGCATCGCCACCGTCGCCCAGCTCCGTGAGATGAGCGACGTCGCCCTCGTCCTCCGCCACTGGCAGGCCACCGAGGACACACGCGCCGCCGACTATCTCCGCCGCTTCACCCTCGCCTGGGCCTCGACCTATGTCCCCACCGGCAACGACGTGAACGAAAACAAATTCTACCCGCTCTTGGTCGCCTACGAGGCCCTGCGCCCCGGCTTCGAGCCCGCGGACCGTGAGCGCGTCGACGCCTGGATCACCGCCATGGCCGAGCTCCATGCCAAGGAGGTCGCCAACTCCCGTCGCTTCAACAACCGCTACGCCAAACACGTCCGCCTCCTCGCCCTCTTCGGCCGCATCCTTGATCGCGAGGATTGGAGCGCCGCCGCCGGCGAGGGCCTCCGTCGCTTCGTCGTCCACAGCCTCCGCCCCGACGGCACCAGCCTCGACCTCGAGCGCCGCGATTCCCTCACCTACCACACCAGCGCCCTCCGCCCCATCATCGAGCTCGCCCTCATCGCCGGCGACAAGGGCCCCGAGCTCTACGCCTGGGTCTCCCCCGCGGGCGGCTCGATCAAGAAGTCGGTCGACTACGTCGTGCCCTTCGCCTCCGGCGAGAAGACCCGCGAGGAGTGGCGCAACACCACCGTCGAGCTCGACCGCCGCCGCGCCGCCGCCGGCCTCGAGGAGTATCGCCCCGGCCGCCTCTACGAACCCCGCAGCGCCCTCCCGCTCCTTGAGGAAGCATCCGTATTCGATCCTTCACTACTGCCGCTCGTGCTCAAGCTTCACGGTTCCTCCGCCACCCGCTTCGCCAGCTGGACCATGCTGGTCAACGCCGCCCTCTCTCCCGCACCCTGAGCTCCCCCGCCGGCCTCGCCGCCGCCGCTCTTCCGGCCTCGACGCGCCGCGCTCCTCACCGGGCGCGGCGCCTCTTTTGCAAGCCAGTGCCGAAGCCGCCACCGTAGTTCTATGCAATGAACTGAGGACAAGTTGTGCGCACCGAGGCGATCCGACAGCGTATTGCACCGTCAGCAGGCCCCATCCCCTTTCCCCATGTCTACCCTCCCTCTACGCGCCGCGCGCCCTCGCGGCTTCACCCTTATTGAACTGCTCACCGTCATCGCTATCATCGGCATCCTGGCGGCGATCCTCATCCCCGTGGTCGGCAAGGTCCGCCAAGCCGCCCGCTCCAGTCAGTGTGTGTCCAACATGCGCCAGATGGGCGTGGGCTTCGCCCTCTTCGCCGAGGAACACCGCGGCCGGATGGTCTACAACCTCCACGAACCCTCCAACCTCAACGGCACGACATCGCCCTACTGGGACCGTCACATCCGCCCCTACGTGACCAAACAACCCTTTCGCGTCGGCGCTCCTCCTCCCGCGCCCATGGGCTGCCCGGCGAGCAACGCGCTCCTCACGTCCGCCACCGACGCCCACTACTCCCATTACGCCCGCTCGAATCATCAAGCCCACAACTGGCAAGAAAGGAACGGCGGCACGGCACAAAATCGCCCCCTCATCCTCTCCCAGATGAGCGCGCCCTCCCAGGTCATCGCTCTGGTCGAGGCCCAGCTCTCCCCCAACAATCACGACTCCCAAGCCCCGAGCAGCATAGGCGCATCCCGCACCGACCGCTTCTCCCGCCGGCACGGCGAGCGCACCAACCTCCTCTACTTCGATTGGCACGTGAAGACCGTCAGCCGCGAAACCTTCATCGCGGAATCCGCGAGCTACGTCGAAGGCTCCGGGCAACTCCCTTGGGAAGACGGGCGCTGATCCGCCACCGCATCCCGCCGCCCCCTCGGCCCCCGCACCCGCGGGGGCTTTTTTATTCCCGGAATCTCTTCCCGCCACGCCGCGTCCCGCCCCGCGCTCCGTTCTTAGCAAAGAATTCCCCACCCGTTGTTCGCCCCCCGCGCACACTCTGTTTTCTCCCCGATGCCCCCGCTGCGAACCACCGTCGCGCTCTTCGCGATCCTCCTCGCTCCCCTCGTCTCCCTCGCCGCCGACTACCACGTCGCCATCGAGCACCCCGCCGCCGCCGACACCAATCCCGGCACCGCCGAGCTCCCCTGGCGCACGATCCAACACGCCGCCAACCAGGCCCGCCCCGGCGACACCATCCATGTCATGCCCGGCGTCTACCTCGAGAGCGTCACCCTCGCCGGCCCCCGCGACGCCACGCCCGATCCCGCCGCCGCCCCCATCCGCTTCCTCGCCTCCGGCGATCGCCCCGCCATCCTCGAAGGCGCCACCCGCCTCGGCGCCGCCGACGTTTCCACGACCGACACCGCCCGCGTCTTCCGCTGGGCCCCGCCCCAACCCCTTGTCCGCCTCGGCGTCAACCGTCCCGCCCAGCCCATGGCCTGGGTCTTCTGGAACGGCAAACGCCTCCCGATCAAAACCGGTCGCGAGCCCCTCGCCACCGCCGACGGCTTCCACTTCACCCGCGCCGACCGCGAGGTCCGCCTCAACCTCGCCTCCGACACCTGGCCCGCCGACGCCGAGATCCTCGTCGCCCACCGCCCCCACGGCTTCGCCCTCCACCGCGTATCCAACATCACGATACGCGGCTTCGAGTTTCGCCACCACGCCGCCAACGCCATCGAGATCGACGGCTCCGTCGGCGTCGTCCTCGAGGACAACCACATCGTGCGGCCCAACATGCACGGCATCTACGTCAACCAGTCGCGCGCCCTCGTCGTCCGCC
>JAUVVA010000140.1 GCA_030604905.1 Verrucomicrobiota bacterium
CGGGCGCGAGCTTCGTCTTCAACCGCTCCGACGACGCCTTCTTCGGAGGCGACGTTTCGGGCGCGGGGGCTTTCGCCAAACGCGGCGCGGGCACGCTCACGCTCACCGGCGCGCTCACCCACACGGGCGGCAGCACCGTGGAGGCCGGCACGCTGCAAATCGGCGATGGCGGCACGAGCGGTTCGCTCTCCGGCGACGTCTCGGTCGCCGCGGGCGCGACCTTCGCCTGGAACCGCGCCAACGCCTCCAGCTTCGGCGGCAACGTTTCCGGCGCGGGCGCCTTCGCCAAGCGCGGCGCGGGCACGCTCACGCTCACCGGCGAGCTCACGCACACGGGCGGCACCACCGTGGAGGCCGGCGCGCTGCAAATCGGCGATGGCGGCACGAGCGGCTCGCTCTCCGGTGGCGTCAGCGTGGCGGAAGGCGCCTCGTTGATCTTCAACCGCTCCGACAACATCACGCGCACCGCGCTGATCAGCGGCGCGGGCACGTTGGTGAAGCGCGGTGCGGGCACCCTGCTTCTCAACAGCGAAAACAGCCATGCCGGAGGCACGCGCGTCGAGGGTGGCACCCTGGCGGTCGACGGCTGGCACGTCTGGAACCGCCTCGCGGCCAACCACGAGGTCCTCGTCGAGGACGGCGGCACCTTCGAGATCCGCGGCGTCAACGCCCTGCCGATCAACTCGCTCTCGGTCGACGTGACGGTGGAGCAGGGCGGCAAGCTGCGCGTCGTCACCGGCGGCAGCGCGGCCATCGGCCCGCACGGCGAGAGCCACGCCCACCTGCGCGACCTCACGCTGCGAGGCGGCGAGGTGGAGCTGGCCTACTCCGGCAGCGGCGGCGCCTACCGCAACGAGGCCGTCCGGCTCAACGGCACCTTGCGCGCCGAGGGCAGCGCGCCGTCCTCGATCATCGTCACGCCCGGCCACGGCAACGGCGGCATCGGCCTCGCCACGAACACGATCGAGGTCGCCGATGTCACGGGCGACGCCGCGGCCGACCTCGTGATCGACGCACGACTGCAGGACGCGGAGAACGACATCACCGCCACGCTGACCAAAACCGGCGCGGGCACGCTCTTGCTCAACGCCGCCAACACCTATTCCGGCGGCACCATGGTCGCCGGCGGCACCTTGCGCGCGGGCCACGCCTCGGCCTTCGGCACGGGCGGCGTCACGGTGGAGAGCGGCGCCACGCTCGACCTCGGCGGCTTCGCCATCGGCAACGCTTTGAACAACCGAGGCGGTTTTCTCACCGGCTTGGCCAACTTCACCGGCACGCAGACCCTCTCCGCCGGCACCGCCACCTTCGCCGGCACCGTGGCCGGCGCGATCACCGTCGGCGAGGGCGCCACGCTCAACTCGAATGGCGCGATCTTCACCGGCCCGGTCACCGTCGGCTCCGGCGCGTCGCTGATCGGCGCGGGCGCGCTCGACACCGTCACGGTCGCCGCGGGCGGCACGCTCGCGCCCGGCAACTCGCCCGGCCTGCTCGCCTTCACCGGCGACCTCACGCTGGAGAGCGGCAGTTTCACCCTGATGGAGATCGCGGGCTCCGCGGTGCGCGGGCTCGACTACGACGCGATCGACGTCGGGGGCACCTTCCACCTCGGCGGCACCCTCACCGTCAGCCTGACCGGCGCTTGGACGCCGATCGAGGAGTTCTGGATCAATCTGCTCACGGCCGGCAGCTTCCAGGGCGACTTCGGCAAGATCGTGCTGCCGACGGTCGAGGGCTACCATTGGGACACGAGTGCGCTCGCGGGCGAGGGGCGGCTGGGCCTCGTCGCCATCCCCGAGCCCGCCGCCGCCGCCGCCCTCCTCGGCCTCGGCGCCCTCGGCTGGGCCGCCTCCCGTCGCCGCCCGCGGCGCGGCTGAGCCTCGCTTCGCACCGCGCTCCGGACCGGACACTCGTCCGGCCCGGGGGCCGGACGAGCCGAGGACGTGGCCGAGCCGAAAACGCGGCCGTAGGCGTCTGTTGGATACGCGGGCGTCTGCGCTCCCACCGCGGGCTTCCGCCGCCGTTCCGGCCGCCGGCGCTCCACTCCGACGCCCAGAGATGCCCATCGTTCACTTGGCCGCAAAATCAATTGCGCTCCAAGGGGGCTTCGCAAGCATCACGCTCCCATGCGTTTCCCTAAGACCCTCGCCCTGGCCCTGTCTTGTCTGCTGCCGGTCTCCGGCCTCTCCGCCGAGGAGTTGCTCGGTGCGGACATCGTGTTGCAACGGGTGGCTGGCGGTGCCGGGGCCTCGCCCGCCCGAGTCACCGATCCCGTCGCCCAGCTTCGGCAACAAATCTCGAGCTACCGCGCGGAAGCCGCGTCGCTTGCTCCGGATCAGGCCGCCGCTCGCTGGCTTGCGCTCGCCGACCTCTACTTCCGGATCCCGATGGAGGCTCGTTTCCGTCAAAGTCACGGCGACCGGGTCGAGTTCAGCACGCTTTTGCAGGCCTTGCCTCCGCCAGAGTCGTGGGACGCCCTCGCCGAGGCGATGACGCGGCGTGCGGAAAACGCCAAGACGGCGCGCGAGCACGCTCTCGGCGTTCTCGCCACCATCCTGGCGGGCGACATCGCCAAGCAAACGGCCGCCGTCGAGCGCTTGCGCGAAGGCGTGAAAAAGGACCGGCAAATCGAGAGCTACTTGGCCGAGAGCCTCAACGAGGGCGTGGACCGGATCGCGGACGCCGTGTTGGCCCGCGCCGACGACGCCGCGCGCTTGGCCGCGTTTGAGCGCTCGCTTGTCCGGATGGAGTCTGTCCGCGGACGGGCGGCCCGGAGCGGCTCCTTTCTCGAAGTGCCCGACCTCCTGCGCTTCGCGTCGCGCGAGAAAGCCGAAGCTCTGATCGTTCGCGCCCTCGCGCTCGATGCGGAGCTCTCCCTCCACGGCACCGGCCCAGCCACTCGTCGCGCCTTTTCCGAACTCGCGCTGAAAAACGTCGGTAAGCTGAAGCGGCCAAGGTGGGACCTTGTCTCCTCGCTCCAAGACGTCGCCCTCTATGAGGCCATGGCGAAAAGGTTTCCCGGCGGCGGCAACGAGCAGCAGGCCGCCGCGCTAGTCTACGTTTTCGGGCTGATCGCCGCGGACCGTGGCGAGGAGGCGGTCGAGCGGGTGCTCTCTCCCGACTTCAGGCTTGGTCGGCGCGGTTCTTTCCTGGGCTACGCCAGTCGCGAGCTTTTTTCCGACCTTCGGCGCGCCGGCCGTGGCGACGCGCTGGTCGATTTCCTCGGTGCCGTCGTGCAACGCGATCCGTCGATGCCTCTCTGGGATCTTTACACCGTCGCCGCGGCGCAACAAGGCCGCGCCGCCGAGGTGCTCGGCGTCCTCCGCACCCTCGAGGGCCGTGCGGGTCTCGACCCCAGGGTCGCGGCCGACTTGCGCGAGCGCAAGGTCACCGCGCTCCTCGCGGCGGATCTGGTCGACGAGGGCCTCGCGTCTCTGCGCTCGCTCCTCGCCGCCGACCTCGCCCGTCCGGCCGAAGGCGCCGACGCCTCCTCCGCCTCGCCGCCCCCGGTGGCCGACGTCATCGAGCCGGAGCTCGCCGGCTATTTCGGAGGTTCCGACTCCGCGCCCGCGCGCGCGGCCGAACGCGCCCTCTCCTTGGTCGAGATTGGGCGTCTGATGAACAAACCGGACCTTGTGGAGGAGGGTATGGGCGCGGCCCGCGCGCTGCTGCCCCGGCTTGGCGAGCGGGAGAGCTATCAGCGGACACGTCTGCTCGAAGCCATGGTTGAGCACCTCGTCGCGCGCGGACGAGCCCCGGAGGCGGAGGCGCTTCTCCTCGGCGAGCTGCTCCAGTTGCGCGATCTCGAAAAGGGCCCGCACCGCCACCGCACGCAGCAGACTCTTCTCGGGCTGGCCCATTTCTACGCGCGGCTCGACCGCCACGCGGACGTGCTTCGCGTGTTCGTCGCTTCGCCCGACCTCGGCGTCGCCGATCTCTCCGCCCTGCCGACGCATGGTGTGCTGAAACGGCGCCCCTCGCCCCACCTCGACATCGCCGACGCCCTCGCCGCCACCGGCCGCCCGCACGAGGCGCGCGCCATCCTTCGCCGCATGCTCGACGACGCGCCTGGCGCCGACGCCGTCTACGAACGTCTGGAGAAGCTTGGCGGCTCCGACCATGCGTCGTGGCTGGAGAGCATGGCTCGGGTTCATCGCTTTGAGGAGCGTCCGCTGATCTGGAAAGCTCGCTGGCAATCGTCCAGCGGCGACCTCGACGGCGCCGAGCGAACCATCCGTGCCGCCATCGCCATCGACCCCTCCGACGGCGAGCAGGGCAAGGGAGATCGCATGCGCGCCTACGCGGTGCTCGGAGATATCCTCGAGAAGAAGGGCGACGCCGAACAGGCCGCGTTCATGCGAGGCGCCGTCGCCGCCATCCGTCTTTCCGAGCAGGCCGACGATTGGTGGAGCGCCGGGCTGCTCACCCGCGCCGTGAGAATCTACGAGGAATCGCTGCTCAAGTTCGCAGACGCCTACTGCATCCAGTCGCGTCTCGCCCTGCGCTATCACGAGCTGGGCGACACGGCCAAGGCCGAGGAGCACTATCGTCGGGCCTTCGAACTGATGCCCGATAGCTTCGGTCGCGTCGAGAGCCACTGCTTCGGCTGCGAGGGTGCCTTCGAGGGCGAGCAGGCCCAGAATGCCGCCGATCGCGTCTTCACTCGTCTCGCCGTCGAGCAGCCCGACCGCGCCCAGGTCCACTACCTTCTTGGCTACCTGCGCAGCTCGCAGTCGCGTTATGAAGAGGCCGCCGCCGGTTTCCGCCGCGCCGTTGCGCGCGACCCCGACTACCTGAACGCTTGGTCCAAGCTCCTCGCGCTCGCCGAAGCCACTCGTCTGCCCGCGGCCGAGCGGGAGGAAGCCGCCCTCGCCATCCTGCGGCTCGACCCCCGCGGCAACCACGTCTCGCTCGATCTGGAAAACGTCGTCGATCTTCGCAGACTCTGGGGCGCACTCTTGGAGCAGGAGCGCTCGCTGCCTCCGCGCGAGACGGGACCGCTCTTTGCATTCACCGCCTCCGCGGAGAAGCTGGCCGCGGGGGATGGCAACGACCGCATCCGCTCCTTCCTCTCCTCCCGTTCTCGCAAAGAGCTGCGGGCCCACATCGCGGAGAACTCCCTGCTGCGCGAGGTCTCCCAGTTCATCGAGGCCACTTCCTATCGCTGAGCTTCGCGTTCTGTGCCGGAGAAGTCGGCGGCTTGAAGCAGATCGTCCCTGATGGGCGGCTCTCCGCGGGCCACGCCTTCCCCGCGCCGCTCCGTCCGTCGCTCCGCTTGATGCCGGATCAGGCCTTGCGACGAATTGGGAGCAAGCGCTGCAGGCCGGCGTTGATCGCGCCGGTGAAGGCGCCCATCGGGAGTAACACGAGAAACGCCTCCGGACCGCCCGAAGTGCCGGTGATGACCAGCGCGATCATGGCCCCAGCGGCTAGCCCGCTGAGGGTGGAGAGGAGCAGGGCACGGCCGCCGCCGGGCGGCGTGCCGCGAAGGTAGCGGCTACGCATGAAGAGCGCGTGCACCACGCTCGGGAGCACCGCAAAGGTGTAGGCCATAAACACGACGAAGGGCAGGATAGCCAGGGGCCGGAGCGAACGCTCGTCGACGCAGATCGCGATCATGAAGAGGAGCGCGGCGATGAGCGGCGGCGCGAAGACGTCGAGGAGGAAGCGGGTGCGGAGTCGCATGAGCGGGGAGGCGGGTGGAAAGAATCAGCGGGCGCGCGGCCCTTCGCCGCGCCGCCAGCGCGCCACGAGGTCGCGCGCGGCCGCCGGCCAATCCGGGTGGCGGAAGCTAAAGCCGGCGGCGAGGAGGCGGCCCGGCACGACGCGGCGGCTCTTGAGCAGCAGCTCCGTCTCGGTGCCGCGCAGACGGGCGCCGATTTCCAGCAGCCAATTCGGCATGGGCAGGCTCGGGCGGCGGCCGCCGAGCGCGGTGTGGAGGGCGGCGACAAACTCGCGGTTGGGCAGCGGGTGGGGAGAGGCGAGGTTGACCACGCCATCGAGATCCTCGCGGTCGATGAGGAAGCGCAGCGCCGCGACAAAGTCGTCCTCGTGAATCCACGAGACAAACTGCGTGCCGTCGCCGTGCCGTCCGAGGCCGGCGCGGCAGAGGCCCGCGAAGGCGTCGAACACGCCGCCGCGCCCCGGCCCCATGTCCATCGCGCTGCGCAGCGCGACGCGGCGGGTGTGCGGCGTGTCGGCGGCGAAGAGCTCGCGCTCCCAGGCGCGCCCGATCTCGACGCTGCGCGCCCAAATCGCCGGCATGCCCGGCTCGGCGCCGCCGAGCGGGCCGCTCTCGTCGCGCGCGTCGTCGCCCGGCGCGGCGTGGGCGTAGATCGTGGCGGTGGAGGCGTTGAGCCAGATGCGCGGCGGGCGGGCGGCGGCGGCGATGGCCGCGCCGATCGCGCGGGTGGCGTCGACGCGCGAGGCGAGCATCTCGGCGAGGTTTCGCTCGGTGTAGCGGCAGTTCACGCTGCGGCCGGCGAGGTTGATCACGACATCGGTGTCCTCGAGCTCGGCGCACCAGGCGCCGGGCGAGCGGCCGTCCCAGGCGAGGGCGCGGGCGGCGGCGCCCAGGCCGAGCCGGGTGAAGTCGGCGGCAAGGCGCGCCGGATCGCGGGTGAGGACGACGCAGGTGTGGCCGGCGCGGGTGAAGGCGCGGACAAGCACGCGGCCGATCTGGCCGGAAGCACCGGGGAGGATGAGCTTCATGGTTTGTGCGGGTGGAGTTCAGGCCGAGGCGGCAGGTCCGACGGCAGTTTCAGGTCCCAAGCCCAGCCGAGGCGTCGCAGGACGCGCAGGGCCCACCAGCCTGGGTCTGCCTGATCGGAGCGGAGACCAAGCCGGGCCGAACCCGGGAAGGCGTGGTGGTTGTTGTGCCACGACTCGCCCATGGTGAGCAGGCCCAGCCCCGGCACGTTGTAGCCCTGAACGGCGTGGCCTTCGAGGTGCCAGTCGCGTGTGCCCCGGTTGTGGGCGAAGTAGCCGACCAGCCAGTGGCCGATCAGGGAGACGACAATGCGCACCGAGACTCCCCACACGACCCAGCCGATTCCGCCAAGGGCGAAGAGCAGGAGCGCCCAAGGCACTTGTTGAAGCATCCAAGTGTTGTCCATCAGCCGATACAGGCGATTGCGGGCGACGTGGTCCTCGATCGTGAAGATCGGCGGGTGCGCGAGCCGGATCTCGCCGTGCAACTGCCAAAGGAAGTCCTTCCAGAGCGGGTTGCGGTGGATGAAGAAGGGGTGGCAGGCGGCGTGCCGCTGCGCCCAATCGCGGATCTCGTGCAGGTAGATCATGCGAAAGGGGCCGCCCATGCCGACGAGCGTGCCAAGGTGGACGAGGAGATGCTCAAGCCAGCGCGGGCAGGCGAAGCTGCGGTGAATGAGGAGGCGATGCAGGCCCACCGAATGCCCGAGACAGAGAGTCGTGACGGTGAACACCAGCGCGACCAGCACGGCGTCCCAACGAAGGGTGGCCGCTCCGCCGATGACCGCGACGAGGGCGTGGGCGGTGAACCAAAGCGACTTCTGCGGCCCCCAGACCACGCGGCCTTCGACGGGATTTGTGCAGGCCTCGCGAGGGCGCATGCGATGGACTTCGTGTGGGTGCATGGGCGGAGGGAGCTTAGAAGATCTTCGCGTTCGCGGGCCCGTTCAGCGGCGGGGGCGTGGCGGGGGCGCGCTCGGCGTCCAGGCCCTTGCGGCGCAGCTTGTCGAAGTTGAACATGTTGAAGAAGTGCATGACGCCGAGGACGAGCAGCACCACGCCGAGCTTGGTGCTGACGAACTCGAAGGCGGCCTGCGCGGTGTCGGGTTTCTCGCCGAAGCGCAGGGCGAGCACGACGAAGCCGACGTTGATGAGGTAGAAGCCGACCACGAGGAGGTGGTTGACGGCGTCGGCCATGTCCTCGCGACCGCGGAAGGCCTGGAGGAGGAAGACGCGCCCGTTGCGATGCAGGGTGCGGGCAACCCAAACCGTGAGCGCGAGGCTCAGGGCGAGATAAACGACGTAGCAGAGGACGGTGATGTTCATGGCGGGTGGTGGAGGAAGTGGCGGGGGGTGAGGGCGAGGCAGCGGTCTGCTTAGGTGTCGGAAATTTCAGGAAAAACAGAAATTGAGGGCGAAAAAAGGGGCTCATTCGGCGAGCTTGAAGATGGAGTCCCCGAGCTTGGCGAGGCGGCGGAGGTTTTTCGGGGCGAGTTTGGCGGCGCGTTCGCCCCAGGCGTCGGTGAGCTCCATGAACTCGAGCATGGCTTCGAGGCGTTCGTCGAGGTGGGGGAGTTGTTTGGATTCGGAGACCTTGGCCTCGGAGACGCATTCGCGCAGGAGGGCGAGGGTGGGATCGAGTTCGCGGCGTTTGCGTTCGCGGATGATGACGCGAAACAGCTCCCAGACGTCGGAGGAGGTGTCGAAGTGGTCGCGCCGGTCGCCAAGCGTGTGGGTGACGCGCACGAGGCCCCAGGTTTGAAGCTCCTTGAGGCCGACGCTTACGTTGGAGCGGGCGATGGCGAGGGTTTCGGCGATCTCGTCGGCGGGGAGGGGCCGGGGCGAGAGGTAGAGGAGGGCGTGAATCTGCGCGACCGAGCGGTTGATGCCCCAGCGCGCGCCCATCTCGCCCCAGTGGACGATAAACTTTTGGGCGGTGGCGGGCAGGTTCATTATTTCTGTAATTTCTGAAATTTGGGGCGATGTCAAGCGGGGTGTTCGCACGCCCCGGCCCAAACGTCACGGGCTTCCGCTCCCCGGCGGCCATTGGTGGCAGCGCCGCCTGTTTTTTTTGGTGAAGATGGCCGGGGCCGACGCTATTTTCCCTTCACCCATGCGAATTCCCAAGATCCAAGGCGTGATCAGGCGGCGCTTGTTGGGGTGTGTCTGGTAAATAGACTCATCCTGCGCGCAAACCAGAGGAGAAACTCGCTGGGCCGGCGTTGCCCTCGGCGGCATGGACCGCTGGTCCACCTCCGCCTCGGTCGCCTTGGCCGAGCGAGTTTCTCCTCTGGCGCACGACGAGTTTATTTCCCAGAC
>JAUVVA010000073.1 GCA_030604905.1 Verrucomicrobiota bacterium
CTCAAGCCCGACGAGATCTACAACCTCGGCGCCCAGTCGCACGTCCGCGTCTCCTTCGACATCCCCGAATACACCGGCGATGTCGATGGCCTCGGCGCCCTCCGCATCCTCGAGGCGATCCGCGAGGCCGGCCTCGTGAACAAGGTCCGCTTCTACCAGGCCTCCTCCTCCGAGATGTTCGGCAAGGTGCAGGAGATCCCGCAGACCGAAAAAACCCCCTTCTGGCCCCGCTCCCCCTACGGCTGCGCCAAGGTCTACGCCTACTGGCTCACGGTGAACTATCGCGAGTCCTACAACCTCCATGCCTCCAACGGCATCCTCTTCAACCACGAGAGCGAGCGCCGCGGCGAGACCTTCGTCACCCGCAAGATCACCCGCGCCGCCACCCGCATCAAGATGGGCCTCCAGGAACACCTCTACCTGGGCAACATCGACGCCAAGCGCGACTGGGGCTACGCCAAGGAATACGTCGAGATGATGTGGCTCATGCTCCAGCAGGACAAACCCGACGACTACGTGGTGGCGACCAACGAGCTCCACACCGTGCGCGAGTTTTGCCAGGAGACCTTCCAGCACCTCGGCCTCGACTGGGAGAAATACGTCAAATACGACGCCCGCTACGAGCGCCCCGCCGAGGTCGAGCTCCTCATCGGCGACCCCGCCAAGGCCAAGAAGCAGCTCGGCTGGGAGCCCAAGGTCCGCTTCAAGGAGCTCGTGAAGATCATGGTCGACCACGACCTCAAGCTCGCCCAGCGCGAGGCCCAGATCGCCAAGCTCCCCAGCATCGGCGAACTCGCCGCCTGAGCCGGCGCGCGCTTCGCGCGCTGGTCGAGGAGTCGAGAAGCCGAGGAGTCGAGGAGCGTGTAAATCCGCCTCTCGGCTCCGTGGCTCTTTGGTTCCGACGGGCCCCTCGGCCCCTCGGCTCTCCCGCTTGCTCCGCTCCCCGCTCCCAGCTCGCTTGCCCCGCCGTCTCCGACGTCATTCCAGCTCCTCGACTCCTCGTCCCTTCGACTCCTCGACTTCCTTCCCGCCATGAAACTCCACATCGCCGGACACCAGGGCATGGTTGGCTCCGCCCTCGTGCGCCGCTTTTCCCGAGAGCCCGGGGTCACGCTCGTCCTCCGCAGCCGCCGCGAGCTCGACCTCGCCGACCAGGCCGCAGTGCGCGCCTTCTACGCGCAGGAAAAACCCGACGCCGTGATCGTGGCCGCCGCGAAAGTCGGCGGCATCCACGCCAACAACACCTACCCGGCCGAGTTCCTCCTCGACAACCTCGCCATCGCCACCGCCTGCATCGACGGCGCCCACCGCGCCGGCGTGCGCCGCCTCCTCTTCCTCGGCAGCTCCTGCATCTACCCGAAGCATGCGCCCCAGCCCATGACCGAGGACTGCCTGCTCACCAGCGCGCTCGAGCCCACCAACGAGGCCTACGCCATCGCCAAGATCGCCGGTCTCAAGCTCGCCCAGTATTACCGCAAGCAATACGGCGTGCTGTTCCACTCCGCCATGCCGACCAACCTCTACGGGCCCGGCGACAACTACCACCCGACCAACTCGCATGTATTGCCCGCGCTGATACGGCGTTTCCACGAGGCCAAGCTCGCCGGCGCGCCCGAGGTCGTCGCCTGGGGCACGGGCCGGCCGATGCGCGAGTTTCTCCACGTGGACGACCTCGCCGAGGGCTGCGCCTTCCTCCTCGGCCTCGAAAACCCGCCCGATTGGATCAACCTCGGCACCGGCACCGACGTGACGATCAAGGAGCTCACCGAGACCGTGGCCTCCGTGATCGGCTACGGCGGCAAGATCACCTGGGACGCCTCCAAGCCCGACGGCACCCCGCGCAAGCTGATGGACGTGTCCAAGCTCGCCGCCCTCGGCTGGCGCGCCCGCATCGGCCTGCGCGAAGGCATCGAGAAGACCTACCAAAGCTTCCTGGCTGAGCAGTCCGCCGGCGCCCTTCGCGCCGCCTGAGCGGCATCATGCCGTCGGGCGGCGGAGCGGCGGGGCGAGAATCGCGAGCACTCCGCGTCCGCGGGGGCGGACGCTTGCGCGCGACCCCCTAGGCCGGCGACCAAAGGCTCCCCGAGGAACCGGCTTGTTTCCGGCTGGTCGCGAAGGACATGCGCTCCCGCTCCACCGGCTTCTCCTCCCACGAGCTGGTGCGCGCGCTTTTGCTCGCGGCTTTGGTGATCGCGAGCGCGGCGGCGATTTTCCGTTTCCGCTTTCTGCTGCTCGCGGCGTTGGTGGGCGTGTTTGGCGGCGTGCTCCTCACGCCGGCGATCGAGTGGCTGGTGCGGCACTGGAAACTGCGGCGCGGCGTCGCCACCGGCTTGGTCGCGCTGTTCGGTCTGGGCTCGATCGGCCTCGGCGCCTACTTCGCCTGGGGGGCGGCGGTCGGGCAGGCGCGCGGGCTGATCGAACGCTCGCCCGAGATCATGCGAAACTTTCTCGATGCCACGCAGAACCTGATCAACCGCCTGCCGGGCGGGGGCGTGGATCTGAGCGCGCTGGAGTTTGGGCCGGCCATACAGGGCCTGGGCCGCTTTTTATGGGACGCCTTGCATGTCGGCGTCGTCAGCCTCGCCGGACTTGGCGTGATTGCGATGATCGCGCTCTTCGTGGCGGCCAACGGCGACAGCTACGCCCGGGGCGCGCTTTCACTTTTCCCGCCCGCACTGCGGTCCCGGGTGGAGATCGTGGCGATCGGCTGCGCCTCGGTGGTGCGGCACTGGGCGGGCGGGCAGTTGTTGGTGATGACGATCACGGGCCTGATGACGGCGGTGGCGCTCGCCCTGCTCGGTATCGAATACTGGCTGGTGATCGCCATCCTCACCGGCTTGCTCGGCATCATACCCTTCGTGGGCGCCTTCGCGACCGGAGTGCTTGCGGTGGGCGTGACGCTCGGCACCGATCCGTCGAAAGTGCTCTGGGTGCTGGTGGCCTACACCGCGGTGCAGCAGATCGAGAGCAACCTGGTGGTGCCGCTGGTGATGAAGGGGCGGGTGCGGCTGCCGGAGGCGCACTTGCTGGTCTTTGTGCTGATCATGGGCGCGGCCTTTGGGATCCTGGGCGTTTTCGCCGCGCCGCCGCTTTTCGGCGTGCTGCTACACATCTACAACCAGGTCTACGTGCCGTGGATCGAGCGGCGGGGCGAGGCGGCGGCCTCGGCCGCGTAGGCGCGGGCGAGAAGGACGACAGGGTGGGTGACGATCGGGGGAGAGGCCGGCGAGGCCGGCTCCGAGACCGTCGGGGCGCAGGCGGCGCGCAGGCCGTTTTCGAGCTGCAGGTGGCAACCCGGGTTGGCGGTGGCGACGATCTCGGCGCCGGTGGCGAGCACGTGCCCGACCTTGCGGTGCTGAAGGCGCTCGGCGGTCTCGGGCTGCGTGATGGTGTAGATGCCGGCGCTGCCGCAGCACCAGGAGGACTCGGCGCACTCGCGCAGTTCGAGTCCGGGAATGGCGCGGAGGATGGCCCGCGGCTGGGCGGAGATCTTCTGCCCGTGGCAGAGGTGGCAGCTCTCGTGGTAGGTGATGGTCCGGGCGGGTGCGAGGTCGGTGGACGGAGCCGAGCTGGGGCTCGGCGTTCCCAGGGGGCGGCGAAAGTGGATCGAGACGAGGTATTCGTGGATGTCCTTCAGCTTTTTGTCCCAGGCGGCGGCGCGGGCGGCGTAGACGGGGTCGTCGTGGAGGAGGTGGCCGTAGGTCTTGAGGTGCGAGCCGCAGCCGCCGGCGTTGCTGATGATGGCGTCGAAGTCGTCGGGGTTGATCAGATCTAGCTGGCGGCGGGCGAGCTCGCGGGCGGAGCCGAGATCGCCATTGTGCGCGTGGAGCGAGCCGCAGCAGGGCTGCACCGGCGGGGTGTGGACCTCGCAGCCGTTGGCGAGGAGGACGTCGACCGTGGCGCGGTTGACGTCCGCGAAGGCGAGATCCTGCACGCAGCCGGTGAGCACGGCGACTCGGCGTAGGGGCGCGGTGGATACGGCGGGCGCGTCTGCGGGACGCTCGACGGGCCGGATGAGCTGATGGGAGAAGCGGCGTTGGATGACGGGCGCCTGGGGCTCGAGGCGGCGTAGATCGGGCGGGAGGAGATTGGTCAGGCCACTGCGGCGGGCCATGGCCTGAAGACCGCTGGCCTGCCAGAGGTAGAGCGCGCGGCCGACGAGGCGGAGGAGGCGCGGGCGGGTGAAGAGGAAGCGGACGGCGAACCAGCGGATGAAGTCGCGCTTGGGCGAATCGAGCACGCCCTGGCGCTCCACCTCGGCGCGGGCGGTTTCGAAGAGCTTTGGGTAGTCAACGCCGGCGGGGCAGGCGGTGGTGCAGGCGAGGCAGCCGAGGCAGTAATACATTTCCTCGCCGAAGGACTTGGTGACCTCGAGCTCACCGTCGCCGATGGCGCGCATGAGGGCGATGCGGCCGCGCGGGCTGTGGCGCTCGAGCTTGGTCTCGTCGTAGGTCGGGCAGGTCGGCAGACACATGCCGCAGTGCATGCACTGCTGGAGGACCGAGTAATCGAGGCCGCGGAGGAGGTTTTCTAGAGGAGGAGAGGGTTTAACCACGGAGGACACGGAGAGGCACGGAGCTTGGACCGCAGATTTCGCAGATGGGCGCAGATGACGGAGGAGCCGGGGCTTTATCTGCGTGATTTGCGGTTAATCGAAGATTTTGCCTGGGTTGAGGAGGCCCTCGGGGTCGAGGGCGCGCTTCACGAGGCGGAGGAGTTCGTAGGACTGGTCGCCGAGCTGGCGCTTGAGGAAGGGCTTTTTGGCGAGGCCGACACCGTGCTCGCCGGTGATGGTGCCGCCACGTTTGAGCGTCTCCTCGACGATGTCGGCGAAGGCGGCCTCGACGCGGTGCATCTCGGCGTGGTCACGCTCGTCGGTGAGGATCGTCGGGTGGAGGTTGCCGTCGCCGAAATGGCCGAAGGTGGCGATGTTGAGCTGGTGCTTTTGCGCGATGGCCTCGACGGCGCGGATCATGCCGGCGAGTTCGCTGCGGGGCACGGTGACGTCCTCGAGGATCGTGGTGGGGCGGAGGCGGGCGAGGGCGCTGAAGGCGCTGCGGCGGGCGGTGGCGAGCTGGACGGCTTCGGCGGGCGTGGCGGCGCGTTTCACCGAGCTGGCGCCCTGGGCGGCGCAGAGTTTCTCGATGGCCTCGGCCTCGTCGGCGACGGCGGCGGGGTGACCGTCGGTCTCGATGAGGAGGATGGCGGCGGCGTCGCGAGGCAGGCCGACCTTCGCGAAATCCTCGACGCAACGGAGCGTCTTTTGGTCGAGAAACTCGAGGGTGCAGGGGATGATCTTGGCGGCGATGATGGCCGAGACGGCGGCCGCGGCGGCGTCCATCGCGGTGAAGGTGGCGAGGAGGGTCTGGCGCGCGGCGGGCTTCGGCAGGAGCTTGAGCAGCACCTGGGTGACAACGCCGAGCGTGCCTTCGCTGCCGACGAAGAGATCGCGGAGATTGTAGCCGGCGACGTCCTTCACGCACTTGGAGCCGAGCCAGCAGACGGAGCCGTCGGCAAGGACGACCTCGAGGCCCATGACGTAGTCGCGGGTGACGCCGTATTTGAGGCCGCGGAGGCCGCCGGAGTTTTCGGCGACGTTGCCGCCGATGGTGCTGATCTTCATCGAGCCCGGGTCGGGCGGGTAGAAGAGTCCGGCGGCGTCGGCGGCTTCGTAGATCTTTTGGGTGATGGCGCCGGCCTCGGCGCGGAGGGTGAGGTTGGCGGCGTCGACCTCGAGGATGCGGTCCATCTTGGCGAGGCAGAGGACGAGCGAGCCGGCGAGGGGCAGGCTGCCGCCGGAGAGGCCGGTGCCGCTGCCGCGGGTGACGACGGGCCTGCGGTGCTCGCGGGCGAGGCGGAGGCAGAAGGCGACGTCGTCGGTGGTGGCGGGGAAGGCGACCGCGGCCGGAAGCTGCTTGAGGGCGGCGGTGCCATCGAAGCCGTAGGGCAGGATATCTTCGCGCTCGGTGAGGACGCGGTGGGCGCCGAGGCGGGCGCTGAGGGCGGAGAGGAAGGCGGCGGGGGCGGCTGAGGCGGCGGCGGTGGACACGGCTGGGACGCGGGTAGAGTGGACGCAGACTCTCACCGGTCCTTGGTGGCGTCACGCGGGAAGATTCGCCGTGCTTAGGATAGACCAAAAACCGCCGATTTCTGAAATCGCTGGGATCGGCGCGGACCGGATCAAGGCCCGGCGTGCTCGGCCGGGATCGACTCGAGCCGCAGGTCTAGATCGAGGCCGTTGTTCGCGTCGCGCTCGATGTAGACCCGGTAGGTGATCGGCGGGTTACTCTCGATGGGCACGACGGAAGCGTGGCCGGGCAGCAAGGAGGTGGCGCCCAGGCCGACCGCGCGCGAGACGCCGGAGCCTTGAATGCGGGTGGTGATGTCGGCGATCTCCTCGCGGAGCCACACCTCGCCGTGCTGGAGGGTGTTGGCCGCCTCGGTAAGCAGGTTTTGCAGGCCGAGACCCTGGGCCACACCGTCGGGCACCGAATAAAAGCGCCCCTGCACCCCGATCGAGCCGTCTCCTCGCTCGCTGGTCTCGATGAAGGCGAAGAGGCGAGAACCGTCCGGCAAGCGGTAGCCGCCGGTGACCACGCCTTCGCCGGGGCGCAGCTGGGCCCGCAGCGTGGCGCTCGCCATGTCGATCTCCATCGGGCGGCGCAGCTCGGCGAGTTCATGCAGGGCGTCGGCAAGCTCCTCCTTCACCGCGACCAGCCCCTCCTCCCCGGCGCGGAGCCGCTCGCGCAGCCGGGCGTTTTCTTCGCGCAGTCGGGCAAGCTCTTCGGGCGGGGGCGCGGTGACGGCCGGGGAGGGACGCGGCGGCGGGGGCGCGACGCGGAGGGCGGGCGGCATCGCGGGCGCCGCCGGACGCGTCTCCGCCTCGAGGCCGAGCCAGAGCAGGCCGACCGCGCCGGCGACCAAGACGGCGGCGAGCGGGAGGCGGAGCTTTTTTTGCGGCGGAGGCACGGGGAGGAGGGAAACCTGAGCCGGGGGCGCGCGACATGGCAACCTCCCTGCCGTCGGCGGGCGCGAGGGGCGCCTCCTTGGGTTGAAAAACCGCTTGGCCGCCGCCCCGCGGCCGGGGGAGGCTGGGCCGATGCCCGTCCCGCACTTCGACCTGCTCAAGACCGACTCCGCCACCGCCGCCCGCCGCGGCCGGCTGCGCACCCGCCATGGCGTGATCGAGACGCCGATCTTCATGCCGGTGGGCACGCAGGGCACGGTGAAGGGCGTATCGCCCGTGCAACTACGCGAGCTCGGCGCGCAGATCATCCTGGGCAACACCTACCACCTCAACCTCCGCCCCACCAGCGAGCTGGTGAAGGAGCTCGGCGGCCTGCACCGGTTCATGGGCTGGGACGGCCCCATCCTCACCGACAGCGGCGGTTTCCAGGTCTTCTCGCTGGCGAAGCTGCGCAAGATGCACGACGATGGTGTGGAGTTCCAGAGCCACCTCGACGGCAAGAAGCTCTTCCTCGGCCCGCAGGAGGTCATGACGATCCAGGCCAACCTGGGCAGCGACATCGCCATGGTGATCGACGAGTGCCCGCCCTGGCCCTGTGAGCGCGACGCCACCGCCGAGGCCTGCGCCCGCTCGCTGCGCTGGGCCGCGCGCTGCAAGCAGATCGCGACCGACAACGGTTTCCTCGCCGCCGGTCATCATGTTTTCGCCATCGTCCAGGGATCGACCTACGACGACCTCCGGCGCGAGGCGGCCGAGGCGCTCGCCGCGCTCGATTTCCCCGGCTACGCGGTCGGCGGCGTAAGCGTGGGCGAACCCGAGCCCGAGATGCTGAAGCAGGTCGGCGCCACCACGCCCTTCATGCCCGCCGACAAGCCCCGCTACACCATGGGCCTGGGCACGCCTCCGCAGTTGCTCAAGATGATCGCGCTCGGCGTGGACATGTTTGACTGCGTGCTGCCGACGCGCGTGGCGCGCAACGGACTCGTTTTCACGCCCGACGGCCCGCTCAACCTGCGCAACGAGAAGTTCCGCGCCGACCCCGCGCCGATCCACGCCGAGGTGCGCAACTATGCGAGCAACTTTTCCCGCGCCTACCTGCGTCACCTCATGGTCGCGGGCGAGATCCTCGGCTGCACCCTGCTCACGATCCACAACCTCGCCTTCTATCTCGATCTCATGGCGCAGGCCCGGACCCACATCGAGGCCGGCGACTACGCCGCCTGGCATCGCGCCTGGGTGGCCCGCTACGAGGCCGGCGCGGCGGCCCGCTGAGCGAGCCGGGCGGGGTGGGGCGCCCGGCTCCCCGGTATGGTGGGTCGGGAATGCCCCGAATTCTGGCACAGGTCGCCGTGCCGAAGCGACGCGGGCTTGTCGCGGGACTTGCGGGCGTCTTCATGGCGGCGGCCAGTTTTAACTTACCCAAGCTTCCTCCCATGCGCATTCTCGTCACCGGCGGCGCCGGTTTCCTTGGTTCCCATCTCTGTGATCGCCTCCTCAAGGACGGCCACGAGGTCATCTGCCTCGACAACTTCTTCACCGGCCGGAAGGGCAACATCGCCCACCTCCACGGCCGCCCCGACTTCGAGCTCGTGCGCCACGACGTGATCGACCCCTTCAAGTTCGAGGTCGACCAGATCTACAACCTCGCCTGCCCGGCCTCGCCGCCGCACTACCAATACAACGCCATCAAGACGGTGAAGACCTCCGTCATGGGCGCGATCAACTGCCTCGGCCTCGCCAAGCGCACCAAGGCCCGCGTCTTCCAAGCCAGCACCTCCGAGGTTTATGGCGACCCGGCCGTCCATCCCCAGCCCGAGAGCTATTGGGGCAACGTCAACCCCATCGGCATCCGCTCCTGCTACGACGAGGGCAAACGCGTCGCCGAGACGCTCTTCATGGACTATCACCGGCAAAACCAGGTCGATATCCGCATCGTCCGGATTTTTAACACCTACGGTCCGCGCATGCACCCGAACGACGGCCGCGTGGTGTCGAACTTCATCGTGCAGGCGCTCAAGGGCGAGGACATCACGATCTACGGCGACGGCCTGCAGACGCGCTCCTTCTGCTACGTCGACGACCTGATCGAGGGCTTCATCCGTCTGATGAATCAGGACGAGGTCACGGGCCCGATCAACATCGGCAACCCCGGTGAGTTTACCATGCTCCAACTCGCCGAGCTCGCCCTCAAGCTCACGGGCTCGAAGTCGAAGATCGTGCACCGCCCGCTTCCCGGCGACGACCCCAAGCAACGCCGCCCCGACATCACGCTCGCCAAGAAACACCTCGGCTGGGAGCCCACGGTTCCGCTCGAGGAGGGCCTCAAGCGCACCATCGCCTACTTCAAGACCCAAGTCTGAGCATCCGAGCGGGGAAAATCGCGGTTTTAAACTTTTTGTCTTCGTCGCCGTAATAAAACCGCGCCTTCGCGTGTAGTCCTGGTGGCATCCCCTGTGCCGCCCGACCACCCGACTCGCGCATGCAAGCCGCCCCCTCCGACTCCGCCTCGGCGCTCGTGATTCTCGCCCAGCGCGAACACGAGGGGTCGCTCCGCCGCTACGCGTCCCGTCTCCTGCACGACGAAGCCCGCGCGCGCGACGTCGTGCAGGAGACCCTGCTCGCTCTTGGTCGTTTGCCCGAGCCCGAGGCCGAGTCGCTCCGCCCGCGTCTCGCCGCGTGGCTCTTTACGGTCTGCCGTCGCAAGGCCCTGAACGTCCTCCGCGCCGAGGGCCGCCTCAGTCCGCTCGACGCCGCGCCCGCCGCGCTCGCGCCCGAGGCCGATCCCGCCGCCGCGCTCGAACGCGCCGACACCCGCCACCACTTGTTCGCCCTGGTGGAGAGCCTGCCCGAGCGTCAGCGCGAGGTCGTGCGGCTGCGCTACCAGGAAGGATTTTCGTATCAGGAAATCAGCGACATCACCGCCCAGACCGTGAGCCACGTCGGCGTGCTCCTCCACAACGCGCTCCACACCCTGCGCCGCGCCTGGCCCGCCGAGTCCGTCCGCTGAAACCCGCCCCCAGCCCCGCCGCCCCGCCATGATCTCGCCCGACGATCCCCGACTCACCGCCCACGCGGACGGCGCCCTGCCGCCCGAGGAGGCCGCCCGTTTCGAACGCGAACTCGCCGCCGATCCCGCCGCCCGCGCCGAGTTGGAGCGCCTGCGCCTCCTGCAACGTGAGCTCCGAGAGGCCTTCGCCGAGGAGACCGCCGAGGCCGAGGCGCCCTTCGCCACCCGCGCCCCGGCCGCGCCCGCGCTCGCGCTCGCGCCGGACCTTGAGCGGCCAGGCACGGAGGCCGACTCCGCGCCGTCCTCTTCCGCCCGTGAGCTCCTCTTCTCCGACTGGTGGCCCACCTTGCTTGCCGCCGCCTGTATCGTCTTCGTCGCCGTGGCGATTATCACGCCGCCCCGCGCTCAGGTGCGCGAGAGCTCTCGGCGCGCGCTCGACGCCTCAAATCTGCGCCAGATCGGCCAGGCCACCCTGATCGCCGCGGGCGACCATCGGAATCACATCCCCGCCGCCACCGATGTCTGGGGCCACGCCCGTCAACTCGCGATCTACGGCGGACTCAACGACGGCATTTTCTGGACCGCCGGGGGAGATCCCGCCTCCGCATCCTTCCAAGGCGTGTCGACCGTGGTGGGACCGGACCGGAAAACGCTCGAAACCGCCTTCGCCCGGTCCAAGCCAGCCTGGGCGGTGCTGCTCGGGGAGATCGATCTCACCAGCTTGCCGTCCACCACGCCCATCGCCTGGACGCGCGGGCTCCAACCCGACGGCACCTGGGCCACACACAGCCCCTACGGCCGACAGGGCGGCCATGTCGTTTTCCTGGGGGGGAATGTGCGCTTCTTTCGCGAGATCGCCGAGCAGCTCCACCGTCACGACGGCGGCGGGATGACCAGTAACATCCTGGAAGCGCTTCCGCCCGGAGCGCGGGTCGGCGAATATGTGCCGAGCGCGGAGGAGGCGCGGGCCTGGGCTCTGGTCGCGCGCCCCGAGCTGCGTTCGGGGCGGCGCCCGTTCCCCTCCTGGCCGTTCTATCTCGTTTCGGTCGCGGGGGTCTTGGGGGCGCTCACCTTTTGGCTGCGCGGCCGGCTCTCCACCCTCGGCTTTCTCGCCAGTGTCTGCCTCTTCGCTCTGCTCGGGTTTCTGGCTTTTGTCGCGCAGATCTCCGGGTAGACCGCCCGTCTTGCACCGCGCCGGTGCACCCGCGGCGCCCGCGCTGGCACGACCCATGCAAGGCCGGGCGGGCATGAGCCTGCTGATCCTCTCGCCCGCGTTTCGCCTGCTGCTCTTCCTCACCCTTTTCACCGCGACGATCGTCTGGATGCCGGCCGCGCCCGCTCCGGAACAGCTCCACCGGCCCAAGGTGGTCGTCATCACCGCCTTCGAGGTCGGGGAGGACACCGGCGATCGTCCGGGTGAGTTTCAGTTTTGGGTGGAGCGCGAGGGGCTCACCGAGTCGATCACGGTGCCGGGCGTGGACCGCCCCCTGCGTTACAACCCCGAGACCGGCGTCTACGGGCTCGTGTCGGGCACGGTCTGGCGCGCCGGCCTCCAGCTCTTTGCCCTCGGGCTCGACCCGCGTTTCGACTTCTCGCGCAGCTACTGGCTGGTGGCCGGCATCGCGGGCGTGAACCCGCATCATGCCGCCGAGGGCAGCGCCGCCTGGGCCCGTTTCGTGATCGATGGGGACATCGCTTACGAGATCGACTCCCGCGAGGCCCCGGCCGACTGGCCCTACGGCATCATGCCGCTGGGCAACAAGAACCCGCTCGACAAGCCGATCATCCCCGCTTGGGCGCCCAAGCCGATGGCGTGGAGGCTCAACCCCGGCCTCGTCGCCTGGGCGTATTCAAAAACCAAACACCTCAGGCTCGCCGATTCTCCCGCGGCCGCCGCCCACCGCGCGCTCTACGCGCCGGATTTTCCCGCCGTGCGTGCGGGGCCCGTCGTGTTGCTGGGCGACAGCTTTGGCTCCAGCCGCTATTGGCACGGAGCCGTCCTGCAACGCTGGGCGGACGACTGGACCGCGCTCTACACCGAGGGCGCCGGACGCTGCACCATGACCAACATGGAGGATCACGTCTTCGCGCACGCCTTGCAGCGGCTCGAGCTCCTCGGGCGCGCCGACTTTTCCCGCTTTCTCGTGCTCCGCACCGGCAGCAACTTTTCCATGCCGCCGGCCGGTGTGAGCGCCGCCGCCAGCTTGGTGGCGGAGTTTCAAGGCATGTTGCCGGCGCTTGAAGCGGCGCATCAGGTCGGATCGACCTTCGTGCGCGCGCTCCTCGCCGAGTGGCCGGCGCACGAGGCCGCGCCGCCCCTGGTCCCCGCCGCAGAGACCGAACCCTAGCCGCGGCGTCTGCTGCGAGGCGCCTTCGCTTGAGGCGCGGCAGGGAAGGGGGGCGGGTGCGGCGCTTTTCTCAACGCATTTGACCTTCGCTCACGTCGTTAGGATGGTCAGGGACTCGCTGATGCCCGCGCCCAAGCTCATCGTCACTGTCTGCACCGCCAACATCTGCCGCAGCCCGATGGCCGAGGCCCTGCTGCGCCACGCGCTCGCGGCCGAGCCGGAGCCGCTGCGCTCCTGCAAGGTCGTCTCGGCCGGCGTCGCCGCGCGCGGCGGCGAGAAGGTGTCGCCCAACTCCGTCGACGCGCTGGCCAAGGTGGGTCTGCGCATTTCCGACCACCGGAGTCAGCCGCTTTCCCCCGAGCTGGCGGCCAAGGCGGACTTGATTCTTTGCATGACGGAAAGCCACCGGGCGGTGATCGGCCTGGCGCTGGATCCGGTGCCGAAAAATGTGCACCTCTGGCGGGAATTCATGCCCCGCGGGAAGAGTCGCGAGATCGCCGATCCTTACGGTGGCCCGCTCGCTGAATATGAGGCCTGTCGCGATGAGATGGTCGAGGCCATCCCGAGCATCATCGAGCACCTGCGAAAACTGGCGGCGGGTTAGGGTGTGTCTGGCAAATAAACTCATCATGCGCGCAAACCAGAGGAGAAACTCGCTGGGCCAGCGTTGACCTCGGCGGCATGGACCGCTGGTCCACCTCCGCCTCGGTCGCCTTGGCCGAGCGAGTTTCTCCTCTGGCGCACGACGAGTTTTTTTCCCAGACACACCCTAGGTCGGGATTTCGGCGTCTTCGCCGAACTCCTCGAAACCAATCAGGGGGGGGCGATCACGCCCAGCGAGCCACGCGGTGGCTTGAGAATCTCTCGGGGCTCGACGCGTGCTTTCGCCGTCCCGGCTCAGGCCAAGGCCAGCTTCTCGCGGTCCTGCTCCGTCTTGAGGCGAAGTTGGCCGCAGGCGGCGTCGATATCGTGGCCTTTTTCGCGGCGCAGGGTCACGGGCACGCGAGCTTGGCGCAGCACCTCGGCGAAGCGCTCCTGGCGGTTGCCCGAAGGCCGTTTCCAAGGCAGACCCTCGACGGTGTTGTAGGGGATCAGGTTGACGTGCGCGTGGAGGTCGATGGCGATGTCGCGCAGCTTTTCGGCTTGGTCGAGCGAGTCGTTGACGTCCTCGATGAGGATGAACTCGAGGGTGACCATGCGGCCGTGTTTTTCGGTAAAAGTCTTCACCGCGGGCAGGAGCTTCGCGAGCGGGTAGGCCTTGTTGACCGGCATGATCTTCTCGCGGACCTCGTCGGTCGCGCCGTGGAGGGAGATGGCGAGGCGGAAGCCGAGGGGCTCGTCGGCGAGCTTGAGGATCTTGGGCACGAGGCCGCTGGTGGAGAGGGTGATGCGGCGCGCGCCGAAGCCCAGGCCCCACTCGGCGTTGACGATGGTGAGGGCGCGGAGCGTGGCGTCGTAGTTGGCGAGCGGCTCGCCCATGCCCATGACGACGATGTTGTCGAAGGTGGCGAGGCCGGAGCGGGCGCGTGGATCGTGCGCGTCCTCGCGGTGGCAGACGTGGAGGAGCTGGGCGACGATTTCGCCGGCCTCGAGGTCGCGCTTCAGGCCGGCGAGGCCGGAGGCGCAGAACTTGCAGGCCATGGCGCAGCCGACCTGGGTGGAGATGCAGATGGTCTTGCGCGACTGGTCCAGGCCCACCCCCTCCTGCGGGGCGCGGATGATCACGGTCTCGATGAGGGAGCGGTCGCCGAGCTCGAAGAGGAGCTTGTCGGTGACGTCGCGCGACTGCTTGTCGAAGAGGAGCGAGAGGGGGTTGAGCTCGAAGGTCTCGCCCAGCCAGGCGCGAAGGGGTTTGGAGAGGTTGCTCATCTCGTCCCAGGAGCGGGCGCGCTTCTTGTAGACCCAGTCAAGGATCTGGCGCGCGCGAAAGGCCGGCTCACCGCGCTCGCGGAGGCGGGCGGTGAGGGTCTCGAGGGTCTCGCCGGTGAGGGCGGGCTTGGCGGGCGCGAACTTCATGCTTGGCCGAAAGCGTCGCGCCGGGCGGAGTGTTGGCAACTCCGACCGCACATGGGTCTCCTGCATCGGCATCTTTTTTTCAGCGTGGCGGCAGCCTGCCTGGCGGCGGTGAGCCTCTTCGGCTTCGTGCTGATCGCCGGACAGGCCCTGCGCGATCTCCTGGCCTATGTGATGGCGGGGCAATTGACGCCGGACACGGCGCTGCGGCTGCTGGTGCTGCTGTTGCCCTACGTGGCGGTCTACGCGCTGCCCATCGGCTTGTTGACGGCGGTGCTGCTCGTGCTCGGACGCATGTCGAGCCAGCAGGAGATCACGGCGATGCGCGCGGCCGGTCTCAGTTTGGGCTACATCTCGCGGCCGATCTGGGTGATAGCGGCGGCGGCGGTGCTTTTTTCCCTGGCGCTCAACTTCGAGGTGATGCCGCGCTCCCGCACCGCCTATCGGGCGACGCTGGTGGAGGCGGTGCGGCAAAATCCGCTCAACTTCATCGTGCCCCGGACCTTTGTGCGGGATTTCCCGGGCTACGTGGTCTACGTGGGGGAGCGCGAGGGGGCGGAGTTGCGCGATTTCTGGCTTTGGGAACTGGACTCGGAGAAGCGGGTGCTCGGCGTGGCGCGGGCGCGGCGGGGCGAGATCACGTTTCGCGAGGCCGACAATCGCATGATTCTCACGCTGCACGAGGTGAGCGTGGAGACGCGGGATCGGGATCGGCCGGAGGATTTTTCCCGACCGCAGCCGGTGGGCACCTCGGAGTCGATGACGGTGGAGCTGCGCTTGGACGGGCTGTTTCGCCAGATGAGGCTCGGGCAGAAGATAAACTGGATGACCTACGGCCAACTGACGGAGCGCCGGGCGGAGTTGCTGGCAAGGGGCGCGGAGGCCACGCCGGCGGAGCGGCGCGAGCTGACCCGCATCCGGGTGACGCTGAGCGAAAAAGCGGCGGCGAGTTTCGCGGTGCTGGCCTTCGCCTTTGTCGCTGTGCCGCTCGGCATCAAGGTGTCGCGCAAGGAGACTTCGGCCAACCTGGGCATCGCGGTGGGGCTGGTGCTGGGCTACTATTTTCTCGCCGCCATCACCGGCCTCCTGGAACGCCGGCCGGAGTGGCGGCCGGAGTGGTGGGTGTGGGCGCCCCCGTTGCTTTACGCGGCGGCGGGGCTATGGCTCTTTCGCCGGGTGGACCGGGCTTGATGAGCGTCCGCGACCCCGGAGCGGCCGGGGCCCCGGTCGTTATCTGGCCGGCGGCGAATCCAGCAGGAGGGTGACCGGGCCGTCGTTGACCAAGGCCACCTGCATGTCGGCGCCGAACTCGCCGCGCTCGACCCGCTCGCCTAGCTCGGTCTCGAGCTGGCCGAGGAAGGTCTCGTAAAGGGCGCGGGCCTCGGCGGGCGGGGCGGCGCGGTGGAAATCGGGGCGCGTGCCTTTGTCGAGCGTGCCGAAAAGGGTGAACTGGCTGACGACGAGGGCGCGGCCGCCGACTTCGCGGAGGGAGCGGTTGAGCTTGCCGTGCTCGTCGGCGAAGAGGCGGGCGGAGGCGAGCTTGCGGGCGAGCCAGGCGCCGTCGAGGGGCGTATCCGTGCGCTCGATACCGAGCAGGATGAGGAGGCCGCGGTCGATGGCGGCGACGCGGGTGCCGGCGATGGTGACGGAGGCGGAGGAAACGCGTTGGACGACGGCGCGCATGGGGCGAGGGAGCGGAGGAGGCGGACGGAGGGAGCGGAGGGAAGGTTGACCGCTAACCCGAACATTTCACCAGGGCGGCAATGCCGCTGGGTTGACTGGGACGGGCGGGTTTTTGCGTTTCTTGCTTTATGTGAAAATTTGGCCGGCACGAAAAAGCCCCGGCCGGGAGGGCCGGGGCGGGAAGGTGGCGCGCAGGCGCGGGGCGAGCCCTCAGCCGCCGAGTTCGACGTGGGGGTTGATGTCCGCCTCGTAGTCGATGCCGGGGAGGCCGAAGCCGAAGAGTTTGAGGAACTCCTCGCGGTAGCCGGCGATGTCGGTGAGCGCAGGGAGGTTTTCCGTGGTGACCTCGGGCCAGATCTTCGCGACGGCGGCCTGCACGTCGGGCTCCATCTCCCAATCGTCGATGCGCACACGGCCGGCGTCGTCGAACACGAGGCCCTGGCCGCCATACATCTGGGTGCGGAAGAGGCGGTCGATCTGCTCGATGCAGCCCTCGTGAGTGCCCTTGGCCTTCATGACCTTGTAGAGCATCGAAATGTAGAGCGGCACGACGGGAATGGCGGAGGAGGCCTGGGTGACGAGGGCCTTGTTGACCGAGATGAAGGCGCGACCGTAACCGTTGAGCTTGAGGGTGGCGTTGATCGATTTGGCGGCGCGCTCGAGGTCGTTTTTGGCGAGGCCGATGGTGCCGTTTTTGTAGACGGGCCAGGTGAGCTCGGGCCCGATGTAGGAGTAGGCGACGGACGTGGCGCCGGGGGCGAGGAGCTTGGCTTCGTCAAGCGCGTTGATCCACATCTCCCAGTCTTCGCCGCCCATCACGGCGGTGGTGTCGGCGATCTCGGCCTCGCTCGCGGGCTCGATGGTGACGGTGGAGACGATGCCTTTGTCGGTATCGACGGTCTTGTTGGTGTAGGTCTGGCCGACGGGTTTGAGGACCGACTTGTGGGTGACGCCGGTCTTGGGGTGGGTGCGGCGGGGGGAGGCGAGGGAGTAGACGACGAGGTCGACCTGGCCGAGGTCTTGTTTGATGGCGGCAAGGACCTCCTGCTTGACGGCGTCGGAGAAGGCGTCGCCGTTGAAATTGCGGGCGTAGAGGCCGGCCTTTTTGGCGGCGGCGGTGAAGGCGGCGCTGTTATACCAGCCGGGCGTGGCGGGCTTGTCGGGGTCGGACGGACGCTCGAAGAACACGCCGATGGTGGCGGCGCCGGAGCCGAAGGCGGCGGAGATGCGCGAGGCGAGGCCGTAGCCGGTGGAGGCGCCGATCACGAGAACCTTCTTGGGGCCCTTGGCGAGGGAGCCCTTGGACTTCACGTAGTCGATCTGTTCCTGGACATGCGCGGCGCAGCCGGCGGGGTGGGCGGTGACGCAAACGAAGCCACGGACTTTGGGTTTGATGACCATAGAGCAGGCGAGGGTGGGCGCGGGAAAAGGGGCGTCCAGAATGTTTTGCGGGGAAGCGAGGGGGGGCGGGGCAGCCGGGCGACTCGGCAGCGGCGGCTTGCGAGAACGGGCGGAGCGGAAAAACTGCGGCAACATGAGCCGACTGCGCATCGTCACTTGGAACATCGCCCACGGGCGCGGGCTGAGGCCGATCCAAGGCTTCCAGTCGCGGCATTCCATGCAGGCACATCTGCGGCGGATGGCGGCGATGTTGACCAAACTCGACGCGGATGTCGTGGCGCTACAGGAGATCGATCAGGATTCGAGCTGGGCGGGGAATTTCGACCACCTCGCCTATCTGCGCGAGCACACCGGCTACGCGCATTCCCTGCACGGGGTGACGACGCGGCGCGGGGGGCTTTTCAATTTGTGTTACGGCAACGCCTTCTTGTCGCGCTACGAACTGGAGGAGGGGGAGGCGGTGACCTTCGGCAAACGGACGCTCGGGGAGAAGGGTTTCTTGTTCGCCGAAATCACCGCGCAGGGGCGGCGGGTGCCTCTCATCAACCTGCACCTGCATTACCGGTCCCGCACGGCGCGTCTCGACCAAGTCGGCCAGGTTTTCCGTTATCTGGCGCAGCGTCACAATGCGCGCGCTCCCTATTGGAGCGTGCCGCCGGTGGTGTGCGGCGATTTCAACACGTCGGGCAAGGCGAGCGACGCCACGGCGGGCTTGCTGGCGGAGCTCGAATACTTCGGCGCCTATGGTCTGCACCCGCAGGGCGGGCGCACCTTTCCCTCGCCGTTGCCGACCCGTTTGCTCGATTTTGTGCTCGTGCCCGCGGAGATCCGGGTGGAGCGCTGCGAGATCGTGCGCTCCTGGCTGAGCGACCACCGCCCCGTGCTGGCGGAGCTGGAACTGACATAAGCCTCCGGGGCCGGCTGCGCCGGGCCCCGTGAGGCAAGGGCGGCGATCAGGCGCTGTAGGTGCTGGCGAACCAGGGGCTGGCGGCCTGCTTCTTGAGGGCGCCGTTGGCGGCGAGGTGCTCGAGGATCTTGTAGGCGAGCTCGGCGTCGCCGCCGACCGCCTGCGCGGCGGCCTCGGCGGTGAAGGGCTTGCCGGGGGCGGCCTTGAGGGCGGCGACGAGTTTGCCTTGTAGGGCGATCACGCCGGTGGCGGCCTTCTTGCCAGCCTCCACGCCGGGCTGGTGGTAGGCGTTGATGCCGACGAGGGTGGCGTAGAGGCCGACCGCGCGCTCGTAGAGGGCGATGAGCATGCCGAGCGAGCGGGCGTCGAGCTCGTTGACCGTGACGGTGATCGAGTGGCGGTCCTTCTCGCTGAGGGCGTCGCGGGTGCCGAGGTAGAAGCCGAGCAGGTAGTCGCCGGTGGTGACGCCGGGCTCGACCTGCATGGCGGAGGCGGGCGAGGGGCGGTCCTTGAGGACCTCGATGAAGGTGGCGAAGAAGTTGTTCACGCCCTCGCGGAGCTGTTGCACGTAGGCGTGCTGGTCGGTCGAGCCCTTGTTGCCGTAGACGGCGATGCCTTGGTTCACGACCTTGCCCTGGAGGTCGAACTCCTTGCCGAGCGACTCCATGACGAGCTGCTGGAGGTAGCGGGAGAAGAGGAGCAGGCGGTCCTTGTAGGGCAGGATGACCATGTCCTTGAGGCCGCGGCCGCTGGTCTCGTAGTGCCACATGAGGGCGAGGAGGGCGGCGGGGTTTTCCTTGGTGGTGGTGGAGCGGGTGACGACGTCCATCGCGGCGGCGCCGGCGAGCATGCCATCGATGTCGAGGCCTTGGAGGGCGGCGGGGAGTAGGCCGACGGCGGAGAGTTCGGAGGTGCGGCCGCCGACCCAGTCCCACATCGGGAAGCGGGCGAGCCAGCCCTCGGCGAGGGCGGTTTTCTCGAGCTTGGAGCCTTCGCCGGTGACGGCGACGAAGTGTTTGGCGAAGTCGAGGCCGGCGGCCTTGAAGGCGGCGGCGGCCTCGAGTTGGCCGTTGCGGGTCTCGACGGTGCCGCCGGACTTGGAGATGACGACGACGAGGGTCTCGGGGAGTTTGCCGGCGAGGGAGGCGAGGACGTAGTCGATGCCGTCGGGGTCGGTGTTGTCGAAGAAGGAGACGGCCATCTTGTCGGCGCCGGGCTGGCCGAGGGCGTGGTTGACGAGCTGCGGGCCGAGGGCGGAGCCGCCGATGC
>JAUVVA010000027.1 GCA_030604905.1 Verrucomicrobiota bacterium
ACCGGCTGGTTGCCGCCGCGGTGGCCGAACTTGAGCTTGTAGGTCTGGCCGCCGAGGGCGTGGGTGAGCATCTGGTGGCCGAGGCAGATGCCGAACATCGGGAAGTCGCGCACGAGGCCGGTGACGGTCTTGTGGATGTAGTCGAGGGCGGCCGGATCGCCGGGGCCGTTGGAGAGGAAGACGCCGTCGGGGGCGTGTTCCTTGATCTGCTCGGCGGTGGCGGTGGCGGGGAAGACCTGAACCTCGAAGCCGTGGTTCACGAGCTTGCGGAAGATGGTGTGCTTGGCGCCGAAATCGAAGGCGGCGACGCGGAATCGTTTACCGGGCGTGGCGGGCAGGCCGAGGGTGGTGCCGGGCGGCACGTAGGGGGTGTTGAAGCGCGAGGGATCGGAGGCGCCCCAGATGTAGGGTTCGCGGCAGGTGGTGTCCTTCACGTAGTCGCTGCCGGCCATGTCGCGCCAGTTTTTGGCGCGGGCGATCGCGTCGGCCTCGGACATGGGGAGGGTGGTGAGGCAGCACTTCATGGCGCCGTCCACGCGGAGCTTTTTGGTGAGGGCGCGGGTATCCACGCCGCTGATACCGGGCACGCCGTATTTGCGCAGGTAGGCGTCGAGGGAGGAGTTGGCGCGCCAGTTGGAGACGATGGGCGAGAGCTCGCGGACGACGAGGCCGGAGGCGCGGGGCGCGGTGGCCTCGGTGTCCTCGTCGTTGACCCCGTAGTTGCCGATCATGGGCGCGGTAAGGGTGACGATCTGGCCGAAGTAGGAGGGGTCGGTGACGATCTCCTGGTAGCCGGTCATGGAGGTGTTGAACACGCACTCGCCGGCGATGACGGCGTCGGCGCCAAAGGCGCGGCCGTGGTAGACGGAACCGTCTTCGAGGGCGAGGAGGGCGGGCTTCGCGGTGGACATGGTTGAAGCGGACGAAAGAGTCCGCGGCGCGGTGTGCCAAGGGTTTTGTGCGCGGGCGGCGGTGGCGCGCGCAAGCAGATGGTGCGTGCCGGGATGCGAGCTGTTGCGCGCCGGGGATCGGGGCCGGCGAGGCGCCGCTTCAACGCAGGGCCGGCACGGTGCGGCGGGAGACGACCCAGTTGATGATGGCGGGCGGATCGTCCTGATGGCGCCAGACGAGGGTGAGAAACTCGGCGGGCAGGATGTCGTGGGCCTTGAAGAAGCGCCGGTCGCCGCCGCAGCAATACATCATGGAGGAGGGCAGTTCGCCGCGGAGCTTGGCGAGGGCTTTCGGGATGATGCGCGGGAGCCACTCGATGCCTTCGACCGCGGCGGTCTTGCCGGGCCAGGTGGCCGGGTCGGCGACGCGGGTCGAGCCGCGACCCTCCTGGACGTTGAGAAAATAGTCGCGGCGGACGAGCTCGATGGCGAGGGCGTGGTCGTAGCCGGGTTCGCCCTGCGCGACCTCATCCTCGGCGTAGTCGTAGAGGGCCTGGGCGCTGAGGCCGTTGGCGGCGAGCCAGGCGGATTGGTCGGTGTCGAAATAGGTGTCGGCGCCACGGCGGCCTTCGCGGTAGAGGGCGACGGCGTGGTCGTAGAGGGCGCGGAACTTTTGCGGAAATTCGTAGTGGTGCATGGTGGGCCGGGAGGAAGAGGAGAAGAAGAGCGGCCGGCGCGCGGGCGCAAACCGGCCCGGGAGAATGAACACGTTTGGGGCCAGGTTCGGGCACCGCGTTGACCGGAACAGGGTGCGGGCAAAGCGACGAGAGGGACGGAAAATGTAGCCCAATAGGTTACATCGCGGCGCTGCGGGCCTGGCGGAGCGCCGATCAAAAGTGTCACCAGATTGGTGACAATCGCCGTCCGGCTGCGGGGGCTGGCGGAGGCTGCGTCAGGGCGGATTGGTCTCAGGACGGGTGAGCGTCAGGGCGGGTGAGCGTCAGGGCGCCGGGCCCGTCGCCGGGGCCTCGGTGCGGCGGGCGGCCTCGGCGCGGCGCATCGGCATGGCGTCGATGACGGCGAAGAGTTCCTCGGCGGTCACGGGCTCGACGCGGTCGAGTTTCAACAGGCCGTCTTTGCCAAAGAGGCGGAAGCGAAAGGCGCCCGCTTCGGCGCGGGTGATGATATGGATATCGCGCTCGCGCAGACCGCTCCATTCGGCGAGCAGCGCGGCGGCTTGGGCGCGGTAGGGCTCGGCGGTGGCGGAGGGAGTGTCGATCACGAGCACGCGCGCCTGCCAGCGGTAGGCGGAGAGATCCGGCGGCGGAGCTTCGGCGGCGAGGGCGAGGCCCCCGCTCGCGGCGAGGGCGGCGGCGCAGGAGGCGATGCGGGCGAAGGGGAGGGGGCGGGCCACGGCGCAAGGTGCACGCGCCGCGGCGGCCGGCAAGCGGGCGAGGTTACGAGGTTTCGCGGCCGCCGGAGAGGTAGTCTCGCACGGCCTCCACCACCGAGGCGCGCGGCACCTCGTGCTCGCTGCGGTCGCCGAGGTCGCGGAGTTTGACGACGCCCTTGGCGAGTTCGTCACCGCCGTATATCAGGGCGAGTTTGGCGCCGGATTCGGCGGCGGCCTTGAACTGTTTGCCGAAGGCGAGGTCCTTGAGCGGATACTCCACCCGGTAGCCCGCGGCGCGCAGGGCGGCGATGTCGAGAAAGGCGGCCGTGCGCTCGGCCTCGCCGCCGATCACGGCGTAGAGCTCGGCGGCGGGCCCGAAGCTCGGCATGAGGCCGCGTTGGTCGAGGAGCAGGCCCATGGTCACGTCGCCGATGGCAAAGCCCACCGCGGGCAGGTCGGGGCCGCCGAGTTTCTTCACGAGGTCGTCGTAGCGGCCGCCGCCGGCGATGGCGCGAAGCTCGCCCTTGCGGTCGAAGGCCTCGAAGACGAAGCCGGTGTAGTAGGCGAGGCCGCGGACGACGCCGAAGTCGACCTCGACGTATTCGCCGAGGCCCATGGCGGCGAGACCGTTGAGCAGCTTGCGCCAGTCGGCGAGGCGGGCGGCCAGCGCCTCGCCGCCGACGGGGCCGAGCACGGCCTCGAGGGCGGAGAGGCTCTTGATGCCGAGGAAGGCGAGCACCTTTTCCTTCACCTCGGCGGGCAGGGGGCCGTGGGCCTCGGTGTAGGCCTTGAAGGCCTCGTCGCCGAGTTTCTCAAACTTGTCGACCGCGCCGAGCACGGCCTTGGAGCGGGCCTCGTCGAGGCCGAGCGAGGCGAGGTAGTGCAGCCAGAGCGTGCGGTCGCTGAGGCGCACATAGAAGTCGTCGGGTCCGAGGCCGAAGCCGGCGAGGGCCTGCACGAGGAGGCCGATCAGCTCGATCTCGGCCTCGGGGCCGGGCTCTCCGAAGATGTCGCAGTTGAACTGGAAGAAGGCGCGCTCGCGGCCTTTCTGCGCCCGCTCGTAACGGTAGAATTCGCCGATGCTGCACCACTTGATGGGGCGCTTGAGGGCGTTGGCGCGCGCGCCGACCAGGCGGCACACGGTGGGCGTCATCTCCGGGCGGAGGGCGACCTCGCGACCACCCTTGTCGGTGAAGGAGAACAGTTGCGCCTCGATCTCCTCGCCGGATTTCGCGCGGTAGAGATCGAGCGGTTCGAGCACCGGCGCGTCGTATTCGGAAAAACCATACGCGTGCGCCGCCCGCCTCCAGCCGCGGAAGATGTGGCTGCGACGCGCAAAGGCGTCGGGATAAAATTCACGAAAGCCGGGCAGGGATTGGAACTGGGCCATGGGAAGCGTGGCGAGTGGGAGGAGAGGGCGGCGGAAGGAGACGGAAAACGGTTAGCTTCGCGCGGCGCGGCGCGGGGGCGCCACCCCAAAAAACAAAGGGCCCGGCAGGCCCGGCGAGGCGGGTCCGCGAGTCTCGCAAGCCGCGCGAACCGTCGCGCGTCGCTTTGGCCGCCACCGAGGCAAATCCCTTAGGACACGTATCTTAGGTGAATATGCGTATCCGATTGCGCAAGCTGCTAAGGAAAAGACGGTTAAAGATAAATCAGTCCGTGGGCCGGCGGAGCATCGGCGTGGCCGCGTTTGACGCAATCCAAGGGCCGCTAGTAGGTTACGCGCAGTCACCCAGACCAACCCTTAACCCGAAAATCTTATGCCCGCCAATCTGACCAAACGCGAGATCGTCCTCGAAATCTATGAGAAGACCGGTTTTCCGCAGAAGGAAATCGTGAGCACCGTGCAGATGACGCTGGATATCATCATGCGCGCGCTTTCCGAAGGCCGCAATGTGGAGTTGCGCAACTTTGGCGTGCTTGAGGTGCAGCGCCGCAAGTCGCGCATCGGCCGCAACCCGAACAAGCCCGATGCCGAGGTCGTCATTCCCGAGCGCGCGGTGGTCAAGTTCAAGTCGGGCAAGATCCTCAAGCAACTCCTCAAGAAGCTCGATATCTCGCAGCTCTGAGCAACCCGGTCCGGCCCGGTTTAGAGCGTTTTTTGGATTCGGCCCGCCCTCTTGCGAGGGCGGGTTTTTTCGTTTTTTCCGGCGGGAGCGGCTGCTGTGCGCGCCTGGGCGGGGGCGGCGGGATGGCGGGCGGCGAGGGGCGATGGTCCGGCGTGATTCGGGGTTGAGCCCGCGGGCGGATCCGCGCTCCATGCCGCGCTCCGTATGCGTCTCCGCCTGCCCTTCGCCAAGACCGTGCCCTCCGAAATGGAGTCCGATGCGGTGCGGCTGCGCGCGGCGTTGATCGGCTCGGTGGCGCTGCATGGCGGGCTGGCCCTTGCGTTGTTGATCGGCGCGTTCTGGTGGCGGCAGCGGCCGGACGATGCGCCGGTGTTCACGCTGGTGGCCGTGCCCGATCAAGCCGCCTCGGCGGACCCCGCGAGCGATGCCTCGGTCGATCTTTTGGCGGCGATGCGTCAGCGCCAGCGGGCCGAGGAGCGGCGCGCTCAGCGTGAGATCGTGCAGGACCGTCGTCGGTTTGAGCGGGAGCGCGCCGCCGCCGCGGCCGCGGCGGCGGCCGCCGAGAGGGCGCGCGAGCGGCAGGCGGCGCAAACGACGCAAGCGACGCAGGCGACGACCTCGCGTGTGGTGGCGCCCGATGTCCCGCGTCGTCAGGATGCCACTTTGTCGAGCGCCGAGGCCAACGCGCTCGACGCCTATTTCTCGTCGTTGATCGTGCGCTTGCGCGAGGCGCACTCCCTGCCCGACGGCCTGAGCGATCTGCTCAGCGCCGAGGTGCGCTTCACCTTGGCGGCCAACGGCGAGATCAGCGGCGTGCGCATCACGCGCAGCTCGGGCAACGCCGACTTCGATCGTTCGGTGCTGGAGGCGTTCGCGCGGGTGCGCATGCCCGCGCGTCCCGACCGCCGCACCGACGAGGTGCGGCTGACCTTCCGCATTCGCGAGACCTAGGAGCTGTCTTCAAGATAAAGCGGTGTGGCGTGGCGAGGAAAAGGGGCTCGCCCAAGGCGGCCGAGGCGGAGGCGGGCCGGAGGCCCGTGCCGCCTCGGACTACCGAGCGAAGCGACAGTATGACACGCCGGGCCAGCCCCTTTTCCTCGCCACCCGAAGGGCTGGGGCGGAGCCGGCCGGGGGCGGCGTTGGGCGCGCGGGGCAGGGCGCTCCGCGCCCAGCACCCTCGCACCCGCCTTGCCCTCAACCGGCTGCGCTCCCAGCGACACACCGCTTTATTTTGAAGACAGCTCCTGGTGTCTGGCAAATAGACTCATCCTGCGCGCAAACCAGAGGAGTTTATTTCCCAGGCACACCCTGGTCTAGACGCGAGGCGCGGCTCCCGGACAAGCGGCCCCAATCGAGCTGCTCCAGCCGAGAGGGTCCCGTCGAGGCGGCTTGGTGAGCGCTGGCGGAGTCCGGAAGCGCAAGCGGGTGGCGTCACTTGCCCGGGTGGCGGCGAGCTTGCGGCGGTATGGTGGCGGGCCGAGCTGGCCGGCCCCGGTTTGACCTTGCGGCAACTTCGGACGGCGTTGGGAGTCTCAATTTCTCCCCGTCCTCTCCCATTATGGCCCAGTCTCGTCGCCGCAAACTCGTCCTGCTTCTCGTTCTCCTGCCGATTCTGTTGATCGTGCTCGGGGTGGGTCTCCTTCTCACGCCGGCCGTGCAGACCTTCGCCGCGCGGCGGGTGCTGGTCGACCAAGGCGGCACGGTGGAGCGGGTGGCCTTGGGTTTTGGCGGAGCGGAGGTGCGCGGCCTGCGCGTCGAGCGGCCCGGGCTCTCGCTGGTGGTGCCTAGCCTGAGCGCGGATCTGCCGCTGCTCGGCCTCGCGCGGGGCACGGTGGAGCTTCGCTCGCTCGTGGCGCGCGATATCGTGATCGAGCTTGATCCGGCCCTTCTGGCCACCCCCGCCGAACCGCGCGAACGTCGCACGCGGCAGCCGGGCAAGCCGTTCAACGGCGTGCTGGAGGGGATGGATCTTTCCGGCATCAGCGTCGAGGGCGTCGACGTCGCCGGGCGCGTGCGCGTGGCCGGGGCCCAGCCGCTTGAGGGCAGCTTTGCGCTGGCGGGCGGCGGCATCCGGGCGGGGCAGGCGGGGCAGGTCGAGTTGAAGGTGGAGGCGAAGGCGGGCGTGGGGAGCGTGGTGACCACGTTTTCGCTCTCGCCGTCCCTCGACGCGGCGGGGCGCGTGGACGCGCTGCGCGGAGCGGCGGAGGCTTTTGCCACCAGCAAGTTTTTGGCCCAACCCGCGCGCTTGCGCGCGACGGCCGACATCGCGCGGGAAGGGGCCGGCGAGACCTACGCGCTCCGGCTGTTCGCGGCCGAGACCCCGCTGGTCGAGCTCGACACGCGATGGGCGCCCGGCGTGGCGGAGCTGCCCGGCCGTTGGAAGATCGCGATCCGGGACGAGGATCTCGCTCCCTTCGTGCTGGGTTTCGCCCTGCCGGAACTGCGCGTGGCGGGGGGCGGCGATCTCGCCGTGGTGGGCGAGGATAAACTTCGCGTGGCGGGCGATCTCGACCTCGAGGCCGACGGTTTGGAGACGCTGGGACTGCCCAAGCTCGGACCGGTGGCGATGGTCGCGAAGTTCGCCGTGGAGGCCGGCTCGGCCGCGGCGCGGGTGGAGTCCCTCGCGGTCGACGTGAGGGGCGCCTCGCCCGTGCTCTCCTTGCGCACCAGCCAGCCTTTCACGCTGGCGTTGGATACAAGGCAGATCACGCCGGCCCGGCCCGAGGCCGATCTGGCCGAGGCGCGTCTGCTCGGGGTGCCGGCGGAGTGGATACAGCTTTTCGCGCCGGCGGGGCTCCAGGTCGCCGGTCCCTTGAGCGGGGCCTGGCTGGCGCGGCCGGAGGGCGACGGCGTGCGGCTGGTCTCGAGCGAACCCTTCGTCGCGGGCGGGGTGAGCTATCTGAGCGAGGGCAAGCCCCTCGTCGTTTTTGACACGGTGCGGGTCGAGGAGCTGCGCGCGGTCTACACCACGGCCGGCATGGAGGCGCGTGTCGCCGGCCTGCGGGTCGCGACGGGCGGGGTCGAGCTGGTGTCGGCCGCCGTCGAGGCGTCGCAACCGGCCGGAGCGCCGCTGCGCGCCAAGGGCGAGCTGCGCGCCGATCTGGCCAAGCTGGCCGACCAGCCCGTGCTGCGCGGGCAGACGCGCCTGAGCGCGGGCCAGGCTCGGGTCACCTTCGAGGCCACGCTCGCCGAGGCGCTCGCGGCCACCACGCGGGTGCGCCTCGAGGGTCTGCGCGCCGCCGGGGCCGACCTGCCGGAGCTCGCGCTCGAGGCCGAGCTGGCGCGCGACGCGGCCGGCGTGCTCACCGCGCGCGCGCCCATCACCGTGCGCAACGTCCGAGCCAACCGCGGCTCCGATCTGCTGGTCGACGCCGTTCTCAGGCCCGGGACCGACACCACCCACCTGACGGCGCGCGTCTCGAGCCAGCTTCTCTTCGTGGAGGACCTGCAGGCCTTCGCGGCCGTCGCCGCGGAGACCGCCCCGGCGCCGGGGCGCGCGCCCGAGCCGGCGCCGCCGGCCGAGGGACCGCCCTGGGCGGGCTTCTCCGGGGAGGTAGAGCTCGACCTCGCCCGCGTCGTCTACGCGCCGGGTATCGAAGTGGTGAATACAAAGGGCCGCTTCGCGCTCGATCCGGAGGCCGCGGTGCTGGAGCGCTTGCAGGCCGCGCTGGGCACCGGCGGAAACTTTGACGTGAGCGGCGCGCTGCGCTGGCAGGCCCCCGAGCGCCGCTACCAGCTCGCCGCCGAGGTTCGCGGGCGCGACGTGGCGGTGGGGCCCTTGCTGCGCGCGATCAATCCCCGCGAGCAGCCCAAGCTCGAGGGCCGCTACGAGCTCTCCGCCTCGGTGGCGGGCCTGGGGGTCGATCCGGCGACGGCGGCGAGGACGGCCGCGGCCGATATCCGCCTGAGCGGACGGCAGGGCGTGGTGCGGGCGATCGATCTCGACACCAGCCGTTTCGGCCGGGCGACGGGGGTGGTCTCCGGAGTGGCCGGCATCGCGGGCGCCCTGGGCGGAAACAACGTGGTGACGCAGCGCGCCAACCAGGTGGCGGCCTTCAACAACGTGGCCCGCAGCTTTGGCAACCTCGGCTATGACGAGATCACGCTCGAGGCCCGGCGCGGCCCGGACGGCTCCTTCGCCATCGGCAATCTGCTGCTCGCCTCCCCCCAGCTTCGCCTCTCGGGGGGCGGCGGCCTGCGGGCGGTGCCGGGGCGTTCCTTCATGGAGATGCCCCTCAGCCTGCGGCTAGAGTTGAGCGCCCGGGGCGAGTTCGCCCGTTACCTCGGCGTTCTGCGGCTCGTGCAGCCGACGCAGAACGGCGAGGAAGAGTTCGTGGTCATGCCCGATCCCCTGGTCTTTGACGGGACGCTCGGTCAGGTGGGGACCAGCCAGATCACGCGTCTGATGACGCGGGCGATCGGTTTGTGAGTCAGGCGCGTTTCACCCGCACCGCGCGTTTGCGGGCGGGGAAGAGCTCGCGGCAAAGCGCGCAGACGGTGCCGTCGCAGCCGCGGGCGGTGCAGTGTTCGCGTCCGTAGAAGATGATGCGCAGGTGGAGCGGGTTCCAATGCTCGCGGGGGAAGAGGCGTTTGAGGTCGGCCTCGGTGCGCTCCACGCTCGCGCCCAGCGGGGTGAGTTTCCAGCGCTGGGCGAGGCGGTGGATGTGGGTGTCGATCGGGAAGGCCGGCACGCCAAAGGCCTGGGCCATGACGACGGAGGCGGTTTTGTGGCCCACGCCGGGCAGCGCTTCCAGCTCCTCGAAGCTGCGCGGCACCTCGCCGCCGTGTTTTTCGAGCAGGATCTCGGAAAGGCGGTGGATGGCCTGGGCTTTGCGCGGGGCGAGGCCGCAGGGGCGCACGTGGGAGTCGATCTCCTCGACGCTGAGTCGCACCATTTTTTGCGGGGTGTCGGCGCGGGCGAAGAGGCCGGGGGTCTGGAGGTTGACGCGCTTGTCGGTGCACTGCGCCGAGAGCAGCACGGCGATGAGAAGCGTGTAGGGGGAGTGGTGGTCGAGCGGGATCGGGGTCTCCGGGTAGAGCTCGGCGAGGCGGAGATCGATGAGCGCGGCGCGTTCGCGGGGAGTGGTCATTCGGCCGGCAGCTCTAGCCGCCGGAGGCGCGCGGGCCAAGCGTCGCCGCTTGAGGACCTTGTCCGAGGCGGAGGCGTGGGCGCAGCGCGGCCCCGGTTTCAGGAGCGCGGGGCGGGCAGTTCGGCGACGCTCACGCCTTCCCGCACCTGGATGGTGGCGAGGACCTTGGGCACGTAGAGGCGGGTCTCGGCCGGGAGGTGGCGGGCGATGCCGGCGAAGTCGGTGGCGTCGCGGCGGCGGAGCTCGCGCGACACGCGGGTCTCGCCGGCGTTGTAGGCGGCGAGGGCGAGGGGCCAGTCGCCGAAGCGGCCGTGGAGGTAGCGGAGATAGGCGGCGGCGGCGTGGGCGCTGCGCACGGGGTGCACGCGTTCGTCGGGCCAGAGGCCGAGGCCGAGGCTGCGCGCCGTCTCGGGCATGATCTGGAACAGGCCGCGCGCCCCGATGGGATTGCGGGCCCGCGGGTTGAAGGAGCTCTCGGTCTCGGCGAGCCAGACGAGGGCCGGCGGCACGCCCTCGGCGATGAAGGCCGCGCGGAGCGAAGGGAGGAGCTCATCCGCCCGGGCGGGGCGGGGGCGGTCCGCCATGCGGTCGAGCCACAGCTCGAAGTAGGGCACGTTGAGCGGGGCGGCCGCGGCGCCGGGCGCGGGGGGCGCGGCGCGAGGCGGGGACGGCGAGACGGCAGTGGTGGCAACCTGCGCGGGAGGCGGCGGCGGGGTGAAGAGGGGGCCGCCGGCGAAGTCGTTGCGCACGATCTCGGCGGCCTCGATCTCGTCGAGCTGGTTGGCGAGCCAGGCCGCGTAATCTTCGAACCCGGGCCGGGCGCGCAGGGACGAGATCGCGCGGCGAGCCTCCGGGGCGAAGTCGGCCAGCTGGCTGAGGTCGTCGGATTGGCCGGCGGCGCAGAGGCGCTGCACCAGCGTGGCCAGCTCCTCGGGCGCGAGCAGCTCATGCTCGTCCTTGAGCGCGTCGGGCACGATCTCCTCCCAGAGGGTTTGGGCGAGGGTATGAAGGGCGAGTGCTCCGGGCGCGGGGCCGGGCAGCGGGGCGCTCGGGGCGGCGGTCGCGGGTGGAGGTGCGGGGAGCGGCCCGGTGGCGAGCACGGGAGCGGAGCCCACCGTGGGCTCCAGGGCGGCCGGTCCGGGAGCGTTGTGGGCGGGGCCGGCGCTGGCGGCGGGACGTCCCGGCAGGACAAAGGTGACCACGGCCAGCGCGCCCATGTCTTCGGAGGCTTTGGCCGGCGCCGCGGCCCAGAGCGTGGCTGCGGCCAAGGCGGCGGCGAGCGTCGGGGGGCTGAGCGGGTGCATGGCCGTGGGAGGGGAGCGTGGCTTGGGGGACGAGGCGTCTTCGGCGGAGCGCCACTTTCGCACGGGCCTCGGCGGCGTGGTATGCGGCGGGCGGCGAAACGCCGCGTCGGGGAATCTACGCCGGGCGCAAACCGGGGTTGCGGAGCGGCGAAAGCTTCCGCATGGGTTCCCGTTCACCGAATGAACCGCGTCTACATCAAGACCTACGGTTGCCAGATGAACGAGCGCGACAGCGAGGCTGTCGCGGCGATGCTGCGCGGACGTGGCTACCGAATCGTGCAGAGCGAGGACGACTGCGACATCCTCCTGCTCAACACCTGCTCGGTGCGCGACGCCGCCGAGCAGAAGGCGCTCGCCAAGGCCGGCTACGCGGCGCAGCGCAAGAAGCGCAACCCGGACTTCGTGCTCGGGATCCTGGGCTGCATGGCGCAAAACCGCGGCGCGGAGATCCTGGAGCGCCTGCCGGACGTGGATCTGGTGATCGGCACGCAAAAATTTCACCAGGTGCCCGGCTACCTCGACAACCTGCGCGCCGCGCGCGAGGCCGGGCTGCCCGTCGGGGCGAGCATCGTGGACATCGCGGAGGAGGAGGGTTCGCAGAACACGATCCGCGAGCACCTCGTGCCGGAGGATGCCTCGGCGGCGCCGCAGGTCTCGGCCTTCGTGTCGATCCAGCAGGGGTGCAACATGGACTGCGCCTTCTGCATCGTGCCGAAGACGCGCGGCGACGAGCGTTCGCGGCCGATGGAGGACATCGTGGCGGAGTGCCGTTCGCTGGCGGAGCGGGGCGTGCGGGAGATCACGCTGCTCGGGCAGATCGTGACCTCGTATGGACGGCGCGACTACACCCACACCGACGGCGTCTCGCCCTTCGTGCAGTTGATCGAGAAGATCCACGCCATCGAGGGCGTGGCGCGCATCCGCTTCACCTCGCCGCACCCGCGGGGCTTCAAGCAGGATCTGGTCGACGCCTACGCGCGCCTGCCCAAGCTTTGCCCGCACGTGCACCTGCCGCTGCAAAGCGGGAGCAACCGGATCCTCAAGGCGATGAACCGCCCGTATTCGCGCGAGCGCTACAAGGAGATCGTCGACGCGCTGCGCGCCTCGCGGCCGGGCATGTATTTCTCGACCGACGTGATCGTGGGCTTCCCGGGCGAGACCGAGGAGGACTTCTTGCAGACCAAGGAGCTTTTCGAGGCCTGCGACTACGACATGGCCTACATCTTCAAATACTCCATCCGCACGGGGACGCCGGCGGCGGAGCTGGGCGACCAGATCCCCGACGAGGTGAAGGAGCGGCGCAACCAGGAGCTGCTCGAGGTGCTGCGTCGCAACTCCGAGCGCCGCACCGCGGCGCTGGTCGGCACGGTGGAGGAGGTGCTTGTCGAGGGCCCCGACAAGACGGGCGAGCGCTTCACGGGCCGCACGGCCGGCAACCGCGTGTGCGTCTTTGACGCGCGTCCGCGCCTGGTCGGCCAGCTCGTGCCGCTGCGCATCACCCGCGCCAGCGTGAGCACGCTGTATGGGGAACTGGTGCTGGGAGAGGGTTGAGCCAAAGCTTTCAACATCTTGTCATGACACTTCCCACCGCGACCATCCTTGTCGGTCTGGCCTTGCTGCTCATCGGCGGGGCGCTCTTCGCCGACACCACCTTCGTTCGCTCGGCGCTGAAGGCATTCCCGCGCTCGCGCGTCGCGGCCTACATCTTGTTCGGCGGGGCGAGCGTCTGGTTTCTCTCTCATGTGGCGGTGCTCACGGAGGCGGACTTCGGGCAGTATCGGCGCTACCTCTTCATCGCCTTCGCGGCGGTGGCCCTGCTTTCCTTTTTCTACGTGAAGGAGTTTCTCGCCGTCCGCGGCCTGGCGGCCTTCGTGTTGCTCGCGGCGGCGCCGCTGCTGCACAGCGCCTACGGCGAGTATGATATTCCCGCGCGGCTCTTTCTGGTCGGCGTCGTCTACCTCGCGCTGACCGCGGCGCTCTGGCTCGGGGCCCAGCCCTGGCGGATGCGCGACGCGATCGAGTGGTTGCAGCGCGTGCCCGGGCGCGCCCGTCTGGTCGGCGGCGCGCTCGCGGCCTACGGGCTGCTGCTCTGCGCTGTCGCCTTCACCTACTGATCCTCGCTCCTGCCGGGCCCGTCCTCAACTTCCAGCCCCACTGACTGCCTTCCCATGTCCGCCGGTCGTTCCACCACTCCCGTCCTCCTCGTTCTCGCCGGTCCGGCCGGCTCCGGAAAAACGACCCTGTGCGAGCGCATGGTGGCGGAGGTGCCCGGCTTCACGCGGGTGATCACCAGCACGACGCGCGAGCCGCGACCGGGCGAGGTCAACGGCGTGGACTACCACTTTTTCACGCCCGAGCAGTTTGACCAGAAGGTGATGGCCGGCGCCTTCCTCGAGTGGGCCTGGGTGCACCGGAAAAACCGCTACGGCACGCTCGCATCCTCGGTGCTCGATCCGCTCGCCGCCGGGCGCAGCCTGGTGATGAACGTGGACGTCCAGGGCGTGGACAACTTTCGCCGCGCGGCGGCGGGCAACCCGGTGCTCGCGCGCCACTTCACCGATGTGTTCATCGATGTGCCCATTCCCGAGCTGCGCGTGCGGCTGGGGGGGCGCGGCGAGAGCGAGGAGGAGATCGCGCGGCGCATGCAGACGGCGGAGCTGGAGCTGCGCGAGCGGGACAAGTTCAGCCACGTGATCGTCAGCCGGGACAAGGAGCACGACTTCGCCGCGCTGCTGGCGATCTACGAGCGGGCCCGGGCGCGGGTGGCGGCGGCGGCTTGAGCCGGATCGGCGGTCGCCGCACCGCCTTCGTGCCTGCGCCTTCCGGATGGAAGGTGCCACCTCAATCCAAAGCTCCGCCCACTCTGCTTGTTCTTTGCGCCTCTTGCGCCTTTTTGCGGCCGTTCTCTGACCGCATTTACTCAAGTCACTTCGGTGACAGCTCCTAGCGCCCGGAGGCCGCCGGCGGCCGCACGTCGAGCACATAGGCGTCGAGGAGGTTGCGGGCGAGGTAGGCGTAGGTGGCGCGACCGTAGCCGCCCTGCCCCCAGCGGGGGCCGTAGGAGTTTTTGAATACGAAAACCGCGTCCTCGATCCTTCCGCTCGGGCTTTCGTAGCCGATGAAGGTGACGGCGTGGAAGGCGCCCGGCAGGGGTTGCTGCGCGCTGAGCGTGCCGCCGGTGATGGCGCGGTCGTGGGGCCAGCGCAGGCCGGCGGGCACGGGGAAGCCGGCGTTGAGCGCGTGCACGAGGCGCGGGATCGAGAGCGCCGGGTCCTGCTCGTGGATCGGCGAGATGAACACCAGGCGGCGGGAGCGGGCGCGTTCGATGATCTCGGCCGGGGGTTCGGGCACGGCGGCGGCGGCGAGGCCGGGCTGGTTGCGCATGTCCTCGTGGAGCGGGATGCCGTAGCGCTGGAGGGCGGCGATGACGGAGGGGAGGGTGAAGCCGGCGTCTTCCTGGAACTCGATCGGGGCGGAGTCGCCGTGGGTGGCGAGGGACGGAGTGGTCAGCCCGAGGCTGCGGCGCACGGCCCAGATCAAGTATTCCTCGGACAGCTTCTCGATGGCGCCGGTGAGGCGGGCGTTCTGGAACTCCAGGGCGCCGACGATGGCATAGACGGCGCAGCTGGGACGCCGGCCCTGGCTTTTGGCCGCGAGGCCGAGCTGGATGAACTCGGGTTGGAGCGATTGGCGGGTGCGGATTTCCGGCGCGGGGCCCTGCAGGGTGAGGAAAAGCTGGTCGAGCTGGCTCGTGGTGGCGAGCGGGCGGGCGGGGGCCGAGGCTTGGGCGGGGCGGGGTGGTGGAGCGGGAGGCGCGGCTTGGCTTGGGGGCGGGGCTTCGGGCGGAGCGGTCCAAGGGTCGAAGCCGATCTGCTTTTGAATTTCGGGAGGCAGGTCGTGCAGGCGCACCGAGCCGAGGCCGCCGCGATGGGTGAAGACGAGGCTGCGCGAATCGCGGGAGCGGACGCGGACCTCGTGGTAGGTCTGGCGGCCGACGGAGAAGGTGCCGAGCTCGAGTCCGACGAGGGATGGCAAGGGCGCGGGGGCGACTTGGTCGCCGTGCGCATCGGCGGCGAAGAGGAGAAGGGCGGCGAGGAGGAGCGACGGGGAGCGCACGGGGACGGACGGAACGATTGAAGGGGAAGGGGCCGCGCATGGGAAGCGCGGGAAAGACCGGGTGCGACGAATTAAGGTCGCACATGACGCTTGCGCGCCGAGGGTGCGGCGCCATTCGCTTGGGCCGGCATGACGCACCTCCCGCCCGGGTGGTGGAATGGCAGACACGAGGGTCTTAGAAGCCCTTGCCGCAAGGCGTGCAGGTTCGATCCCTGTCCCGGGCACCATGCGCGAGGTCGGCGTCGCCGGCGGGTTTTCAGCACCGGTCCGGGATCCGTTCGTCGCCTCCCGGGCGGGGGGCGGGGCGTGGCGCGCGGAATGGCCGCGCCGGGTCATCGGTCTGGGGCGCCGAAACGCGCCGCGATCGCCGCGCGCAGCCGGGTCCACTCCGCCGGGGCGAGGTCGTCTTTTCTTCCGGGGGCGATCTGGCGGTGATCGGTGATCCACCCCAGGCTCCAGCCTCGCTCCGCCCAGCGCGCCTCCAGCCATTCCAGCGCGGACTCGATCTGCGCCTCCGTGAGCGGCGCCGCATAGGTGTCGCCGGCGAAGGCCACCCCGAGGAGGAAGGCGTTGCAGCCCTCGCGTCCTTGAAACACGGATACACCCGCGTGCCAGGCCACGTGTTCCTCGGAGACCAGCCTGGCCCGCGCCCCGTCGGGCGCGATCAGCAGGTGGTAGCTCACGCGGCTCTCCGGCTCCTGCATGTGCGCGATGGTCTCGGAGAAGCCCAGGACGCTGTGGTGGAAGCACACGCCTCGGCGTTCATGCCGGGGCGTGGAGGCAAAGTGGGGCGAGGGCGCCCAAAACTCGGGGAAGCGCATGGGGGAGGAGGCCGGGCGCCGCCTCAGAGCGCGCGCCAGGCCGAGCCCAGCAGCGAGACGATGAGCCCCATCCGGAGCGCCCCTTCCACCGTGAGGATGATGAGCACCCAGCGCAGGGTGCAGTTGCTGCGCAGGGTGAAGCCCATCAGCGTCACGAGCAGCAGGCAGGCGGCGTGCACCCGGGTGGCCGAGTGCGCCAGCAGCCAGACCAACCAAAGCACCTCGGCGAGGATGAGGGTCGACCAAAGCGCCGAGGCCGTCTCGCTGGGACCGGCGCGGCGGGGGTCGACCCCGCTTTCGATCTGTTTCACGCCGAGCAGTTTTTCCGCGGCCACGAGCTGGCCCACCTCGAAAGCGAGAAAGATGGGCGCAAGGAAGACGGCGAGGGGGGGCTCCGACATCGTGTCCGAGGCTGGGCGCAATCCCGGCGGGAGAAAACAACGAAGTGTCCGGCTGCTCGACACCCCGAAGAGGCCCGGGCTCGACCCGGCGGGAATAGGGAAATCTCCGGTGGGCGTTTCGGAACCTTTGGCTCTTCCGTCGGCGCGCGGAGCGAGCACCTTGTAACGCCAAGGTTTCATTCCCCGTCGTCCGCCCATTCACGCCCCGGCCCATCGCCTTCGGCCCCCTTCACCCCATGAACTCCCGCCATCCGACGATCCTCCAAGTGGAAGACAGCGAAGATGATGTCTTCATGATGAAACGGGTCCTGATGAAGGCGGGCGTGGATCATCCCCTGCACGTCGTGTGGGACGGGCAGGAGGCGGTCGAGTATCTGTCGGCGGCGCTCGACCCCGCTCGTCGCGACACCCATCCCTTGCCCTTTCTCATCCTGCTCGACCTCAAGCTGCCCTACCGCGACGGCTTCGAGGTCTTGGAGTGGATCCGCCGTCAGCCCGGCCTTGATTCGGTGCAGGTGGTCATGCTCACCGGCTCCGGCGAGAGCCGGGATCGCCAACGGGCGCTCGCCCTCGGGGCGCGGGGCTATCTCGTGAAACCCGCCAGCATCGACGACATGCGGCGTCTGCTCGCCAGCCTGTCGGTGGGTGCGGTCTCGAACGCGGCCGAGGCGGACGAGTCCGCCGCCCACTCCGAAAGCTCCACCGGCGCCCGTGCCGGATGAGCAGTCGGCCTTTTCAACCTCTCCCGGAGTCGCCCGCCGTGATCTGTCATCCAGAAACCGCGGGCGCTCGGACCTCCGCCGCGCCAGATCCGCCGCCGCCGCCACACGGGCAAGGCGTCGGCGAGGTCGCGGGCGGCGCGGAACAGGCGCCACCCGGGGGCCAGCCGTCGGCCGCGTCTGACGCCGCGACCGAGCCCGCCGTCGCCTCCACCGCGGCCTCCGCTCCGCCTCGCGCCCTGCCGCCGGAGGCGGAGACGGATGGCGATGGCCCGGTGGGCTGGATCCGCTCGATCCTGGAGGCGGCGCAGGACGCGATCTGTGTCACGGACGCGAGCCAGCTGGTGACCGACTACAACCAGCGTTTTCTTCAGATGTGGCGCATCTCGGGCGAGGCGCTGGCGCGGCGGGATCCCGCGGAGATCGAGGCGGCGGTGCGTCGGCAAGTGGCCGATCCGGGCCCGTTTTTCCGGCGGGTGGAGGAGATCCGGCACTCCGGCGAGCCGGAGACGCTGGACGTGATCCGCCTGGCGGACGGGCGGATTTTCGAGCGCTACTCGCGGCTGCAATTGGTGCGGGGCCGGGCGGTCGGCCGGGTGTGGACCTTTCACGATATCACGGGGCGCCGCCGGGCCGAGGAGTTGCTGCTGCGCAACGAGGCGGAGCTGCGCGCGCTGGCCGACTCCATGGCGCAGCTCGCCTGGATGGCCGAGCCCGACGGGCACATCTTTTGGTATAACCGCCGCTGGTATGAATACACCGGCAGCTCGCTCGAGCAGATGCGCGGCTGGGGCTGGCAAGCGGTCCACGATCCGGCGATGTTGCCGCAGGTGGTGGCGCGGTGGCGGGCGGCCATCCGCTCCGGGCAGCCCTGGGAGATGGAGTTTCCGCTGCGCGGCGCCGACGGCGTGTATCGATGGTTCCTTACGCGGGCCATCCCGGCGCGCGACCCTTCGGGGCGCGTGACGCGCTGGTTTGGCACCAACACCGACGTGGACCGGGCGAAACGCGCCGAGGACGCCCTGCGGGAGGAGACGCGCGTGCTCGAGCTGCTCAATCGCACCGGCCGCGCCATCGCCGCGCAGCTCGATTTGCCGGGCTTGCTCCAGACGGTGGTGGATGCCGGCACCGAGCTGAGCGGCGCGCGCTTCGGGATCTTTTTCTACGACGATCGCGGTCGCGGCGAGGGCGCGGGCGGCGCCGGCGGCTTCGTGTTGCAGGCCTGGTCCGGCATCGCGCCCGACGCGGCGGAGCCCGCCTGCGCCGGGCGCGGGCGTTTCCTTGAGGCCGTGTTTCGCGCGGGAGCGCCCGTGCGCCAGGCCGACGCTCCGCAGGATCTGAGCTACGCGGGCCTGCCGCCGGCGCGCAGCTATGTGGCCATTCCGGTCATGGCGCGGGACGGGGAGGTGCTCGGCGGCCTGCTTTTTGGTCACCCGGAGCCGGGCGTCTTCGACGCGCGCACGGAGCGGGTCTTGCTCGGGGTGGCGGCCCAGGCCGCGATCTCGATCGACAACGCCAGGCTCTATGATTCGGCGCAGCGCGAGATCGCCGAGCGCGCGCGCACCGAGCAGCGTCTGCTCGAGAGCGAGGCGCGCCTGCGCGTCTCGCTCGAGACCGCCGCGCTCGGCACCTGGGAGCTCGATGTGCGGGCGGCGCGGGTGACGCTCGACGCGCGCGCGCGCAAGCTCTTCGCCCCGGGGCGCGGCGAGACCCTGTCGCTCGAGGAGTTTCTCACGCTGGGGCAGGCGGAGGGGCAGGAGGAGCGGCGCGAGGCCCTGCGCGCGGTGTGCGAGGGGCGTCTGGGGCGCTTCGACGCGGAGTTCCGGCTCGCGGGGGGCTCGCGCTGGGTGAAGGTCAGCGCCAAGCCCGTGCACGACGCCGCGGGCGAGATCCCGCGGCTGGTGGGCGGCGTCCTGGATGTGACCGACATGATGCGCGCGCGCGCCACGATCGAGGAGCGCCAGCGCGAGCTGGAACGGCTGGTGGAGGAGCGCACCGCCTCGCTGCACCAGGCGATCGCGCAGATGGAGGAGTTTTCCTACAGCGTGTCGCACGATTTGAGGGCGCCGCTGCGCGCCATCCAAGGCTATGCGCAGGCCGTGCTCGAGGACAACGCGGAGCGGATCGGCGAGCAGGGGCGCGAGCATCTGAAGCGCATCCTGCGCGCGGGCGAGCGCATGGACCGGCTGACGCGCGACGTGCTCACCTACAGCCGCATCGCGCGGGGCGCGGCTCCGCTCGACGAGGTGTCGCTCGAGCGGGTGGTGGGCGACGCGATCGAACAATACGGGCTCGCCCGGCGGCGCGAAGGCGAGATTCGGGTGGAGAGCCCCTTGCTGCCGGTGCGGGGCAACGAGCCGCTGCTGGTGCAGGCGGTCTCAAATCTGCTGGCCAACGCGTTCAAGTTTGTCCCGGCCGGGCTGCGGCCGGGCGTGCGGGTGTGGACGGAGCGGCGGGAGGCGGAGGTGCGCCTCTGGGTGGAGGACAACGGCATCGGAGTGCGGCCGGAGCATGCGGCGCGCATCTGGGGCATGTTTGAGCGCGTGCATCCGCCGGAGAAATTCGAGGGCACGGGCATCGGCCTCGCCATCGTGCGGAAGGCGGTGGAGCGGATGGGCGGCAGCGTCGGCGTGGAGTCCGATGGCGAGCACGGCAGCCGCTTCTGGATCCAGTTGAAAGCGAGCGAAGCCGCGGCTTGAGCTCGCGTCGTCCTACTTCGACGTCTCGGCCGGAGCCGGGGGCAGGGCGACCGGGCGGTTGAAGGGCAGGCGGAGGCGCTCCTCTCCCCGGGCGAGCTCGGCGGCGTCGGCGTCGAAGGAGAGGATTTCCCATCCTTTGGCCACGGGGGCGCCGGGCGCCAGGGTCACGGTGCGGCCGTCGATGGCGAGGTAGGCCACGGAGTTGGCGCCAAAGGCCGCGAAGCCACGATAGGCCGCGAGCACCGGCTTGGGGGGCGGGGGCGCGGGCTTGGGCTGCGGCGGGGGCGGCGGGGGCGGAGGCGGGGGGCGGAAAAAATCGGTCTCGAAGAGGCCGCGTCCGGTGCCGGGCGAGGCGCGCCCTTGGGCGAGGAAGGCGAAGGTCTCGGCGTATTCGGGTTTGAGCAGCGAGGTTTCCGCCGTCGGTCGCGGGGGCGTCGGCTCGGGGCCGGGCCCGGCCTCGGGGCGCGAAAGCGCGATCAGGACGAGGATCGGGACGGGGAGGAGGAGGGCGGCGCGGACCACCCGGATGCGAGCGGTGTTCATGGTGCGGGGGGCGGGAGCAGGGCGGAGACGACCACCAGGGCGGAGGCTTGGTCGGGCGTGGCGACGCCGTCCTTGCGCAGCACGACGTGCTCGAGGAGGAGCCGGGGATCCTCCGGATCGGCGCCGAGCGCGAGCATCTCGACAAAGGCCTGCACGCGGGCGCTGTCGCCGGTGACCCGGGCGGAGAAGAGGATCTGCTCGGCGAGCACGGGCGCGCCGCGCTCGGCGCGGATCTCGCGGACCGCCGGCACGGGCAGAGCCTCGTAGGTGGCCACGCGGGCGTGGACCGCGCGGGAGGCGACCTCGCGCGCGAGGGCCAGCTGGGCCCAGCGGCGGCGCGGCTGCGCGGGGGCTTCCGTGGGGTCGGCGAGCACTTCGAAGGCGTTGGCCGCGATGTTCACCTGCGCGGCGGTGGCGCGGGCGCGGACGGCCTCGGAGGCGGCGGCGCGTTCGCGTTCGAACTCGATCAGGGTGAAGGGGCGCGTGGCGGCCTCGCGCACGAGCGGATCCTCGGCGAGGCGCAGCGAGAGGGCGGCGTGGCCGCGGAGGGTGGCGATGTCGGCGCGGGCGAAGTCGCGGCGGGCGACGAGGGAGTCGACGTCGTGTTCAAAGCCGTCGCGGGAGAGGGAAGCGCGGAGCGCGGCGGCTTCGGAGCCGAGGGCGGCCTCGCGAGAGTCGAGCACGCGGACTTGGGCCCAGATGGCGAGGAGCAGGGCGAGGGCGGGCAGGAGGACCCACCAGAAGACGCGGGGTGAGGCGAAGTTCATCACGGCGCGGGGCTGGCGAAGAGGCCGGCGGGGGCGGCGAGCGCCGGGGCGGCGGAGGCGGCGCCGGCCGTGCCGGTGAAGGGGGCGGAGTCGAGTTGGAGCGAGTAGGCCGCGCCCTCGGCGGCGAAGACGGAGCGGTCCGCGAGGTCGGGGCGGCGGGCGCGGGGCGGCAGGATGTCGACCCCGGCGAAAACGCCCGAGTCGCGCAGCTCGGCGATGAGATCGCCGACGCGTTCGAGCGGGTCGGGGCCACCCGGGCGGAAGCTGAGCTCGACGATGAGGCCGCTGGGTCGGGCGAAGAGTCCGGTGAAGAGCTGGGTCTCGGGCGCGGCGCTCGGCGTGGCCTGCGGGAGGGCGCCGCTCTGGTAGGTCTCGGTGTCGGCGATGAGCGCGAACCAGAAATCGGCCTCGGTGCGGCGTTCGCGGAGCAGGCGGGTGCCGGCGATGAAGTCGCGGGTGCGCTTCTGGAAATAGAGGGCGGGCAAGGTCTCGAGATAGGCGGCCTCGCGCTCGGCGCGGGCGGCGAGGAGGGCGGGGGCGGCGTCGCGGGCGGCCCGCAGCCCGGCGAGTTCGGCTTCGCGGGCCTCGACTCGCTCCGAGCGGTTGTGGAGGGCGAGGATGCCGGCGGCGAGACCAAGGGCGGTCAAGGCAAGGGTGCTCGCGTGCAGCGCGCCGGCCCAGAGCAGGGAGCGCCAGGCGGAGCGGGCCGACGGGGGGGCGAGATTGGGCGCCTCGGGGCCGCGGCCGAGCGCGATGGCGGCGGCGCCGTAGGCGAAGACGCCGTCGTCGAGGGCGTGGGGTTCGGCGGAGCCGATGACCGGGATGGTCGGCCAGGAGGAGGCGGGCTGGCCGGCGGCGGCGAGGGCGTGGGCGAAGGGCTCGCGGGCGCGGCCGGCGGCGAGCCCGGCGCCGGAGAACCAGCGCGGCGCCTCGAGCAGGGTCTCGGCGGCGCGGCCGGCCTCGCGGGCGTGGTCGCGGAGCAGGGCCTCGATGGCGAGGCGCAGGCCGTTGAGGCGCGCGGCGAGGCGCGGGGTGGCTTCGTTGACGGATTCGGCGCCGTCGCGCGCGAGGCTGGCGCGGGCGTCGGCGGCGGCGCAGCCGAGGTCGGAGGCGAGGGCCTCGGCGAACTGGTCCACGCCCCAGTCGAGGTCGGCGGCGAAGAGCGGCTGGTCGTCCTCGACCACGACGAGCAGGCCCTCGGCGGCGCCGAGCTCGACGAGGACGGCGAGGGGCGGGCGGGCGGGCAGGGTGGCGAAGGCGGCGGCGAGGGCGGCGTCGGGGCCGACCACGCGCTCGACGCGTTCGAGCGGGAGGCCGGCGCGGGCGAGCAGATCCGCGACCGATTGTTCCCGGGCGACGCTCACCCAGACGGGGCGCGTGCCGTCGGGCGCGGGCGCGAGCGGGCGGGCGTCGAGGAGATTGGACGCGGGATCGAAGCGGGCGCCGCCGAGGGCGTGAGCCAGGTCGGCGGGGCTGCGGGAATCACCGGGCCGCAGTTTCAGCAATTGCGAGTGAACGCGCCCCACCGGAAGCACGAGGGTGACCGGCGCCGGTGGCAGGTCGCCGAGCAGGGCGCGGAGGCGCGTGGCCATCTCGGCGGGTCCGAGGAGGCCGTCGGCGCGGAGGTCGGCGAGGAGGGCGCGTTGGAGGCGGATGGGTTCGCCGGGCGCGGTGGCGCGGCGGGCGAGGAGGACGCGCGCGCCCTGCGGCCCGAGCTCAAGCGCGATGCGGGGGCCGCGGGCGAGCATGCGCGCCAGACGCGTCCCCAGGCTGGGGCGCGGGCGGGCGGCGGGCGGGTGCGGGTGTGGCATCGGGAGGGGGACGGAGATCGGACGGATCGTGCGGATCGGAGCGATCTACGGCACCGGGGCGTAGCGGATGAACTCGCCGCTTTCGGAGAGGAGCGTGGCCGTGACAAAGATGAGCAGGTAGCGCGGGCGGCTGATCTCGGTCTTGGTGCGGAAGGCGGCGCCGATGACCGGGAGTTTGCCGAGGATCGGCACGGCCTCGGTGAAGGTGGTCTGCTCGTTCTCGATCACGCCGCCCATGACGACGGTCTCGCCGGACTGCACGACGACGCGGGTGGAGATTTCCTGGTCGCGCGACTGGGGGAGCTTGATGTCGAAGGTGCTGGCGACGCGGCCTTGCGCGTCGAGGTCGCTGATGGTGGCGAAGGTGACGAGTTCGACGTTTTGCGAGACGGAGGGTTTGAGGGCGAGGAGGATGCTGCGGCCGTCGCCGCCGATGCTGGCGAGCACGTCGAGCGAGACGCCCGCGGTGAGCTTGGTGGGCCGGCCTTTCGGGACGAGCGAAGAGGTGGAGCGGTTTTCGAGGATGGTCTGGGAGACGGTGTATTCCTCGTAAAAGTATTGGGTGAGCCCGTCGCGGATGGTGGCGGGGCGGTTGTTGAGCACGGTGAGGCGCGGCGCGCTGAGCGTCTGGCTCTCGCCGGACTGCTCGATGGCGTTGAGCGTGGCGGTGAGGGAGTTGTCGCCGAAGACGTTGGTGAAGGTGCGCTGGAGGCCGAGGCCGACGTTGGTGCCGAGTCCGGTGAAGTCGGTGGCGGAGCGGGGCACGTTGGCGGCGCGGCCGGTTTCCCACTGGAGGCCGAGCTGTTGGTAGGCGGACTCGCTGATGGTGATGAAGCGGGCCTCGATGAGGACCTGCTGGATGGGGCGGTCGAATTCGCGGATGATGTTTTCCAAGGTGCGCAGCTGGCCGCGGGTGCCGCTGGCGACGATGATGTTGCGCTCGTAGTCGATGAGATACTTGGAGCCGCCGAAAAACTGGCGGATGGCCTGGTCGATGGAGGGGGCGGCCGGCGTGTTGTCGCGGACAAACTCCTCCATGCGCCGGTTGGCGGTGATGGTCTCGCGGTCGCGGTCCTTGACGCGGGTCTCCTGGACCTCGGCGGGGCCGAACTGGGCGGGCAGGAGGAAGCCGCGGCGAAGGCGGAAGAAGCGGGTCTCCTCGAAGCTCTTGGCGGCGTCTTTTTGGTCGACGATCCAGACGATGTTTTCGCCGACCTCGAAGTGGAGGTCCATCTGGCGGGCGACGTGGTCGAGGAACTGGCGGATCGGCACGTCGCGCAGGTTGACGCTGAGCTTGCGTTGGAACTGGGGCAGGCTGCGGTCGGCGACGAAGTTGAGCCCGGTGTTTTTGCCGACGGTGAAGATGATGTTCTCCAGGGTGAGGTCGTCGGCCTGGAGGGTCATGGTTTGCGCGAGGATGGCCTCGGCGCCGGAGAGCCCGGAGTCATCCAGGCCGACCAGAGGGGCGCTGCGCTCGATCAGGCGTCCGTAGGCGCCGGGGACTTCGGAGGCGGCGTGAACGTCGCCGAGGGCGCGGCGCAGGCTGCGGGGCAGATCGAGGCCGCGCGCATCCGGGTCGGTCAGCAGATCGGAAGGTTGGTTGGCGAAACGGGAATCGCGCGCCTCGATGCGGCGAAACTCGCTTTCCAAGGCGCGGTCGCGGCGGCGCTGGGCTTCGCCGCGGGTCCAGGTGTAGACGCGTTCGACGGCGGGGTCGGCGGTGGCGGTGGCCTTGAGTTCGGCGGCTTTTTGTTCCGCCTCGATCCAGCGCTCGGCGCGGGCGAGGTTGAGAATTTCCCGGATCTGGTCGTTGTAGACGGTGCTGACCGGGGGGGCTTGTTCCTCGGTGGCTGGTGGAGACTGAGGGGGAGGAGTGTTGGTGCGGGTCTGGCAGCCGGAGCCGAGCGCGGCCGTGAGCCCGAGCGCGGTGGACAAGAGGCGGAGGGAGCGGCGTTTGGGGAGGGCCATGGGGGGCGCGGAGTGAGAAAAGGCAGGGTGATTCGCGGACCCTTCCCGGGGGAGTCGGGCGCGCAGACGCAGGAGGAAAGAAACGCGCCGAGAGGCAAGGGGTGTAAACATCTTTTGCCTGCGACCGGCTTTTAGGAGGAAGGATTCATGGGAGCATCACCGTAGTTTTTCTCTCGGGTGCGGGGAGGGCAGGCGCTGGCGGCGAGGGCTCCCGGACCCCGGCGGGGTCAAACGGCCTTACCCAAGATGGTGCCCGGGAACGGACTCGAACCGTTATGCTGTTAGGCACAGGCTTCTGAGACCTGCGTGTCTACCAATTCCACCACCCGGGCAGGGAAGGGGAGGGCAAAGGCATGCAGGCCACGCCTCGCATGCAAGCCCGATTTTAGTCCCTCCGCCCCACTTCACTCCTCGAAGGCCGCCAACTCCTCCCGCGCGTGCTGCATCTCCGTCAAAATCACCTCCGTGCGCTGGAGCAACTGTCGCCCCGCCGCCGTGATCGTCACCTTCCGCCCCATCCGCTCAAACAACCTCACCCCTAGGTCTCGCTCCAAGCCTTTGATCGCGTGGCTCACCGCCGATTGCGTCAGGCTCAGCTCCCTCGCCGCTTGTGTAAAGCTGCACACTCGGGCCAAGGTGGCAAAGGCGAGCAACTTACGGCTGTCGAGGATAACTGGCGGCATGGGCGGCGTTCGGGGAGGGAATTTCCCGGTGGCATGAGCACGATTCACGCCACGGGAGGGCGTAGGCCTACGAATGAAGCTTTTTCATGGCATTGCCTCGGGCGGTCCCGGGTCTTGCAGTCGCGCCCCTCAGCGCCCCCTCTTTCCGCCCCGCAGCCACCATGGCCGAGCCCGATCCCACGCCCGAGCACAACGCGTCCGACTCCGCCACCGCGACCGGCGGACGCGAGGCCGCGCGTTTCCGGATCGAGTTTCCCGCCGACCTGCCGATCAGCGCGCGCGCCGAGGAGATCGTGGACCTGCTCGGCAAACACCAGGTCATCATCCTGGCCGGCGAGACCGGTTCGGGCAAAACGACCCAGATCCCCAAAATGTGCCTCGCCGCCGGGCGCGGCAGGCGCGGGCAGATCGCCTGCACGCAGCCGCGCCGCGTGGCCGCGCTCTCGGTCTCGCGCCGAGTCGCCGAGGAACTCGGGGTCAACTGGGGCCGCGAGGTCGGCTGCAAGATCCGCTTCGACGACCGCACCTCGCGCGACACGGTCGTGAAGTTCATGACCGACGGCATGCTGCTGGCCGAGGTCCCGAGCGACCCGCTGCTGCGCGCCTACGACACGATCATCCTCGACGAGGCGCACGAGCGCTCGCTCAACATCGACTTCCTCCTCGGCCACCTGCGCAACCTGCGCTTCAAGCGCCCGGAGCTGCGCATCGTGGTCACCTCCGCGACCATCGACACCGAGGCCTTCTCCAAGGCCTTCGACGACGCGCCGATCGTGCAGGTCTCCGGCCGCACCTACCCGGTCGAGGTGATCTACGCGCCGCTCGATTCGCTCGGTAGCGACGCCGCCGAGGGCGACGAGCCGGAGTCGCGCCCCGAGGCGCTGCACTACGTGGACGGCGCGGTGGAGGCCGTGCAACGCATCCTCGAGGGGCGCGCCGGCGACGCGAGCGGCGACATCCTGGTCTTCATGCCCGCCGAGCGCGACATCCGTGAATGTTGCGAGTTGCTCGAGGGCCGCCACCGCCACTGCGAGGTGATCCCGCTCTTCGGTCGCCTCTCGCAGGCCGAGCAGCAGCGCATCTTCGCCGGCACCCAGCGGCGCAAGATCATCGTCGCGACCAACATCGCCGAGACCTCGCTCACGCTGCCGGGCATCCGCTACGTGGTCGACACCGGCCTGGCGCGCGTCTCGCGCTACGTGCCGACGGCGCGCACCCGCCGCCTGCCCATCGAGGAGGTGGCGCAGTCGAGCTGCGACCAGCGCAAAGGCCGCGCCGGCCGCGTGGCCGAGGGCGTCTGCGTGCGGCTGTATTCGGAAGAAGACTACGACGCCCGCCCGCGCTTCGCCCAGCCGGAGATCCAGCGCGCCAACCTGGCCGACGTGATCCTGCGGCTCAAGGCCTTCGGCCTCGGTGACATCGAGCGTTTCCCCTTCATCAACATGCCGGCGACGAAGTCGATTCGCTCCGGCTACTCGCTGCTTGAAGAGCTCGGCGCGCTCGATGCCGACGCGCCCGAGACCGCCGCCAACCGCCCTCTCACGCCGCTCGGTCGCGAACTCGCCCGTCTGCCGGTCGACCCCACCGTCGGCCGCATGATCCTCCAGGCCCGCGAGGAGCGGGCCCTGCACGAGGTGCTCGTGATCGCCGCCGGGCTATCGATCCAGGATCCGCGTGAGCGTCCGCTCGACGCCCGCGAAAAGGCCGACGCCGCTCACCGGCGTTTCGTCCACCCGGACTCGGATTTTCTCACGCTGCTCGCGATCTGGGAGGCCTTTCACGACGAGTTGGAGCGGCTCTCGCAGTCCCGCCTCCGAAAATTCTGCCGCGAACATTTTCTAAGCTACACCCGCATCCGCGAGTGGCGCGACATCCACGCGCAGCTGCTCGACGTCCTGGAATCGCGCCGCGATTTCAAGATGAGCTCGGTCTTCGACGGCGTGGCCCCCGCCGACCGCACGGCCGAAAAACTCGCCTTCGGCACGCCCGCCTACCGCGCCATCCATCGCAGCATCCTGTCGGGTTTGCTCGGAAACATCGCCCTGCGCGACGACGAGAACGGCGGCTACAAAGCGACGCACGACCGGCGCGTGGCGATCTTTCCCGGCTCCGCTCTCCACGTGCGCGACGAGCCGAAGCGAGGCGGCGGCAACGACCCGCGCTGGGAAAAACCGAAGCGCGGCCCGGCCGCCCTCATGGCCGCCGAGATCATGGAGACCTCGCGGCTCTACGCGCGCACCGTGGCGCGGCTCGACCCGATCTGGGCGCTCGAGCTCGGCCGCCACGTCGTGAAGGTCGCCCACAGCGAGCCCTTCTGGAACCAAGACGCCGGCCGCGTGATGGTGAAGCAGCGCACGCGCCTCTACGGGCTGGAGCTGGAGAACCGCGCCGTCTCTTACGGCAAGATCAACCCCGTCCACGCGACCGAGATCTTCATCCGCGAGGCGCTGGTGAACGACACCATCACTTGGCCGCTCGATTTCCTCGCGCACAACCGCAAGGTCCTCGACGAGCTGGAGCACCTGCTCACCCGCGCGCGCGACACCGGCTTCCTCAACATCGACGAGGCGCTGTATCGCTTCTACGCGGCGCGCTTGGTGCCCGGCCGCGATACCGACGCCCCGCCCGAGGGCGTCTCCGCCGTGCAGGACCTCGTGGCGCTGGTGCGCGAGCACCGCGCGAAGTATCCGCGCTTCCTCATGCTCTCGCCGGAGGATCTGCGCGACCCCGCCACCATCGCGGTCGACGAGCAGGCCTTTCCGGCCGCGTTACCGATCGGCACCAGCGTATTGCCGCTGCACTACACCTACCGGCCGGGGCAGGCGGACGACGGCGTCACCCTCGAGGTCGGCCCCGCCGAGGCGGAGAAGCTCACGCCCATCGCGCTCGATTGGGCCGTGCCCGGCCACCTGGAGCAGAAGGTGGAGCACTACCTCTCCTCGCTGCCGAAGGAGGCGCGCCGGCTCTTCGTGCCGCTCGCCGAAACGGTGAAGCAACTCGCCGCCGCCGTCGCCGCGCGCGACCGCCTCACCGACCGACGCGAAGCCCTGCCCGAGGCGCTCGCCGCCTGCATAGCGGAGCGTTTTCCGATCCGGGTCGACGCCTCCGCGTGGGCCGACAAACCGCTGCCCGAGCACCTCCGTGTGCGCGTGCGCGTGGTGGACGAGAAGGGCCGCGAGATTTGCGCCGCGCGCGAGCTGGACGAGATGAGGCGCCTGCTCGCCGACTACCAGCGCGAGAAAAGCGCGAAGGTCGCGCAGGACGCCCCGAGCGCCTGGGCGCGGGCGCGCGAGAAGTGGGAAAAGAGCGACCAGATGGCCTGGACCTTCGGCGAGCGCCTGCCGGGCCGCGTCGAGGTCTGCACGCTCTCCGGCGTGACCATCCACGCTTGGCCGGCGCTGAAGATCGGCGTGAGCGGCGTGGCGCTGCGCCTCGCCAAGAGCGAGGAGGAGGCCGCGGCGCAGACGCGACTGGGCCTCGGTCGTCTGCTGGAACTCGAGCTGCGGCACGAACTCGTGAATCTGCACAAGGAGCTGCGCGGCCTGCGCGAGTTTGGCGCGCTGCTCGCGACCTATTGTTCGCTCAACCAGTTGACCGAGGACGCCGCGGGGCTCTTGCAGCGTTGGCTGTGCAATCCGGCGCGGGTGGCGGAGCCGACGCAGAAGGCCTTCGCGGCCGCGCTTGCGCAGGCGCGGCACGATCTGCGCACGAGCGGGCCGAAGCTCTGCGCGACGCTCAAGGAGTTGTTCGCGATTCGCGCGACGCTGGAGGCCTTTCCGAATCCGTATCCGACGCTGGCGAGCGACCTCGCTCAGCTCGTGCCAAAGACCTTGCTGCGCGAGATCGACTTCGCCCGCGTGCCGCACCTCGTGCGTTATTTGAAGGGCCTGAAACTGCGCGCCGAGCGTTGGCGGCAAAATCCGGGCAAGGAGGCGGAGCGTTCGCGCGCGCTCGCGCCCTGGCTGGCGCGGCAGCGGGCGCTGCCGCGGAGCGATGCGCGTTATTGGTTGGTCGAGGAGTATCGGGTGAGCATCTTCGCGCAGGAACTGGGCACGGCCGAGGCGGTGTCGCCGCAGCGTCTGGAGCGTGAGTTCTCGACCGCGCCCGGCTTGGCCGGCGCGCCCGAGAAAGGCACCGCGCCGGCGCCGGCCAAGCCCGCGCCCGCGCCGCTGGCGGTGCTCCCGACTACGGCGGCGAAGGGCAAAGGGGCGCCGCTCAAGTCGCTCGGCGCGCTGGGAGACCTTTTCCGAAAGTAGACGCCCGCCTAGGCGTAGCGTCGGCGGTATTCCATCGGCGTGAGACCGCGCCAGGCGCGGAAGTGGCGATTCAGGTGGGCGGCGTCGGCGTAGCCGAATTCGTGCGCGATCTCGGCGACGGTCGCGGAGCTGGCGAGCAGCTTGCGGCAGACGAGGTGAATGCGTTGACGCTGGAAGTAGGCGCGCGGCGAGAGACCGGTGGCTTCGCCGACGCGGCGGGCGAAGTGGGCGGGCGACCAGCCGGCGGCGAGGGCGGCGGCGGTGGCGGAGAAGGGCTGGCGGTGGGCGGCGAGCAGCTCGAGGTGGCGGAGGCCGCGTTGGGTTTCCTCCGGAGGGAGGCCGGCGAGGGCGAGGTCGGGCGCGGCGGCGCGAAGGGCGGCGGTGAGCTCATCGAGAATCTTGAAGAAGGCGGCCTCGTGGTAGAGGGCGGAGCGGTCCTCGCGCTCGGCGGCGAGTAGGTCCCCGAGCTCGCGGCGGAGGCGCTGGAAGGCGGGGCCCTGTGGGTCGAGCGTGAGGCGGCGGGGCAGGGCGGGATCGTGGTAGAGCGCGGCGCCGAAAAAGACGGGCACGAGGCCGGGCACGACGTGGAGCGCGGAGGGGCGGCCGAGGAACCAGTCGGCGAGGTAGTAGAGGTTGGCGATGGCGCAGTCGCGCGCGCGGTCGTAGGCGTGGACGCAGCGCGGCGTGAGCACGAGGATGTCGCCGGCGCGAAGCGTCTCCTCGCCGTCGGTCCAGCGGTGGCGGATGGAGCCGCGGAGAACGAAGGCGATCTCGTGGAAAACGTGGTCGTGCGGAGAAGCTTCGTTGTGCGGGTCGAGGAGCTGCACGCTCACGGGGCGGCCGGCGCCGAGTCGCACGTAGTCTTGGCCGATGGTGTGGGCGGGGCGCACGGGGAAGGCGGAAGCATGCTCAAAAATGCGGGAAACGTTCAAGACCGCGCAGGGGAGCGGGTGTAGTTTCGTCAAACCATGGCCCCGCACATTTCCCCGGTTGGCAGGCGTCCCGTTCCCTCCTCCCGTTCCGCGAAGCCGGGCGCTCTTCGCGTCCTCGATCTGCGCTGCGACCAGCTGCGCGAGCCGCTCGGGCTGCACAATCCGGCGCCGCGTCTGGGCTGGCGAATCGAGGCGGGCGGGCGGCGCGGGGCGCGGCAGACGGCCTACCGTATCCGGGTGGGAACTACGCCAGGAGGCGCGGAGCGGTGGGACAGCGGGCGAGTGAAGTCGGACGAGACGCAGGGGCTGTGCTACGGGGGGCGCGCGCTCGGCTCGCGCGAGCGGGCCTGGTGGACGGTGGAGGTCTGGGACGAGGCGGGCGCGAGCGCGGTGTCGGAGCCTTCGTGGTGGGAGACGGGTCTGTTGGCCGAGGCGGACTGGACGGCGCGCTGGATCGGGCTGGAGCTGACGGGCACGCCGGACCGGGGCGCGCCCGCGCCGTATTTGCGCAAACGCATCTCGCTGCGCGGGCGTCCCGCCTGGGCGCGGCTCTATGTGAGCGCGCTGGGGTTGCACGAGTGCTGGCTGAACGGGAAACGCGTGAGCGCGGACGAGCTGGCGCCGGGCTGGACGGACTACACCAAGCGCGTGCCGTATCAGGTTTACGATGTGGGCGCGGCCTTGCGCGCGGGCGAGAACGTCTTGGGCGCAGTGTTGGGCGACGGGTGGTGGTGCGGGCGGGTGGGCTGGCGCGGACGCGCGGCCTACGGCGACCGGCCCTGGTTGCTGGCGCAGCTGGAGGTGCGCTATGCGGACGGCGCGACGGAGTGCTGGGCGAGCGACGAGAGTTGGGAGGGGCGTTTCGGGCCGATTCTGGAGAACGACCTGCAGGCGGGAGAGGTTTATGACGCGCGCCGCGAGCTGGCTGGCTGGTGCGAGCCGGGCGGGATCGACGCCGCGGCCGGATGGGGCGCGGTGACGCCGCGGGCGGAGGCGGGGCCGGAAAAATGTTTCCGGCTGGGGCCGCCGGTGCGGGCCTTCGAGGAGTTGAAGCCGGTGTCGGCGCCGAAGCGCTTCAAGGGTTGGCCGACGCCGGCCTGGGTTTTCGATTTCGGGCAAAATCTGGTGGGACGCGTGCGGCTGCGCGTGCGCGGGGCGGCGGGCACGGTGGTGCGGCTGCGCCATGCGGAGGCCTTGCAGCCGGACGGTCGCGTTTACACCGAGAACCTGCGCTCGGCGGCGCAGACGGACGTTTATGTGCTGCTGGGCGCGCCGGAGGGCGAGAGCTGGGAGCCGCGCTTCACCTTCCACGGATTTCGTTACGTGGAGCTGACCGGGCTGGGCGAGGGTGTGGACGCGGGCACGTGCACGGCGGTGGTCTTGCACAGCGAGGTGCCGCGCACCGGCGAGTTCGCGTGCTCGGAACCCTTGTTGAACCAGTTGTGGCGAAACATCGACTGGGGGCAGCGGGGAAACTTCGTGGAGATCCCGACGGATTGTCCGCAGCGCGACGAGCGGCTCGGCTGGACGGGCGACGCGCAGGTCTTCGTGCGCACGTCGGCGTGGAACCGCGACGTGGCGGCTTTTTTCCACAAGTGGGCGCGCGATCTGGCGGACACGCAGCGGGAGGACGGGCGGGTGTCGTCGGTGGCCCCGGACCCGCGGGGGTTGATCGAGGACGACGGCGGGCCGGCCTGGGCGGACGCGGTGGTGATGTGTCCGTGGGCGATTCACGAGCGCTACGGCGACACGGCGATTCTGGAGAATGAGTATGCGACGATGGCGCGCTTCGTGGAGTTTTTGGAGAAGGGGCCGAAGACGCGCGGGCTGATCCGCGCGCATCCGGACGTCGAGGGCTGGGCGGCCTATGGCGACTGGCTGGCGCTGGACGGAAGCGGGAAGACCGAGGGCGGCACGCCGAAGGATCTGATCGGCACGGCGTTTTTCGCGCACGTGGCGGGCCTGATGGCGAAGATCGCGGCGCGGCTGGGCAAGGCGCGCGACGCGGCGCGCTACGCGAGGCTGGAGGCGCGGGTGCGGCGGGCGTTTCAGCGTCGTTACGTGACACCGGAGGGACTGATCGCCGGGCAGACGCAGACGAGCTACGTGCTGGCGTTGCAGTTTGAATTGCTGCCCGAGGCGCTGCGACCGAAGGCGGCGGCGGAGCTGGTGCGCGATATCCGCAAGCGCGGCGACAAGCTCGCGACGGGCTTCGTGGGCACCTCGTATCTGCCCTTCGTGCTCACGGAAACGGGGCATCTCGACGTGGCGTATCGGCTGCTGTTCCAGAAGGCGTGGCCCTCGTGGCTCTACGCGGTGACACAGGGCGCGACGACGATCTGGGAGCGTTGGGATGGGTGGACGGCCGAAAAGGGGTTTCAGGACAAGGGCATGAACTCCTTCAATCACTACGCGTATGGCGCGATCGGGGACTGGATGACACAGGTGGTGGCGGGCGTGGCGCCCGATCCGGAGGGGCCTGGCTACAAGCGCATACTGCTGCGGCCGCGGGTGCCGAAGGAGGGGCTGGAGCACGCGTCGGCGTCGCTCGAGACGCGGCATGGGCGCGTGGCGAGCGCATGGCGGAAGACCACGAAGGGCGGGGCCGGGATCGTGTGGGAGGTGGAGGTGCCGGCGAACACGCGCGCGACGGCGTGGGTGCCGGCGGCGTCCGGGGAGCGCGTGACGGAGTCGGGCCGCGCGCTGGAGGGGGCGCCCGGAGTGAAGGTGGTGCGGCGCGAAAAGGACGCGCTGGTGCTGGCGCTGGCGGCGGGGCGCTACCGTTTCGAGGTAAAGGCGGGGGCCGAGCCGGCGGCGCTTGCGCGTTGAGGGCTTCCGATTTACCTGCGCGGCGTCATGGCTATTCCCAGTCGCGCTTTGGTGAACGTGCTTCGCGAGACCGCCGACCGCCTCGCGGGCGGGGCGGAGTATCAGTGGGCCCACTTTGGCCGCTGTAACTGCGGCCACCTCGTGCAGACGGTCACGCGGATGACGCCCGCGGAGATCCACGCCGCGTCGTCCTGCGAACTGTTGGAGTGGAGCGAGATTCCCGAGGACTACTGCGCGGGCACGGGCTTGAAACTCGAGTATGTGCTCGACCGGCTGCGTGAGCTGGGGCTCGACCGGGCGGATCTGCGGCACCTGGAGGACCTCAGCGATCCCTGCGTTCTGGCGGCCCTGCCCGGCGGGCACCGCTGGCTCGAGCGCAACCGCCGCGAGGACGCCGTGGCCTACTTCCGCGCCTTGGCCGCGGTGTTGGAGGCGCGGCTTCCACGGGTCGACGAGCGGGTGGCGGACGAGTTCGCTCGCGAGTGGACCGGCGAGGCGGAGCCCCGTTGTGTGGCCGTGGCCTGAAGCTGCACACGCGACGATGGAAAAGCTCGCATCACTCAATGTGCTGGGAGGTCCGCTGAAACCCTGTGGTTTCCGCGACGGGCATTGCAACACCTGCGCCGAGGATCGGGGCTGCCACACGGTGTGCGTGGAGGTGAGCGCGGAGTTCCTGGCCTGGCAGGCGGCGGCGGGCAACGACCTGAGCACGCCGCGGCCGGAGTATGGGTTCCCGGGATTGCAGCCCGGGGACCGTTGGTGCGTGTGCGCGAGCCGCTGGCGCGAGGCGGTGGAGGCGGGCGTGCCGGCGCCGGTGGCGCTGGGCGCGACGCACCGGCGTTCGCTCGAACTTGTGCCCCTGGCGATGCTGCAGGCGCACGCGACGGGTTGAGCGGCGGCGGGATCCTCGGCCCGTTCCGCGCTCGTCAAACCACGGATGCGGCCCGGATTGCATCCGGGCGGGAAGGCCGGAAGAGTCCCTCGCAGCCCGCTGGGGTGTCGATGCTTCCCGTCTTCCGTTCATCTTTCGCGATCCTGAGCGCCGTCCAAACAGGAAGGTCCGGCCGGCGCCCTTCGTCATGGCCGTGATGGAGACGCTTCGATCTGTTTGGGTTCGCGTGCGGGCCTGGTCGCCGGTGGAGCGCGTGGCGGGCGCGGCTTGCGCGCTCGTGGGGCTGGGGCTGCTCGGCTGGACCTGGCGGCTTTGGCCGGAGTGGCGGATCAATCCCGATCTTTCGCACGGTTTTTTCGCGCCGACGATTGTCGTGATGTTGTGGATACGGGCGCGGGCCGACGCCGGCCTGCCGCCGAGGCTGGGCGCGCCCCTGCGGGTCGCGGGCCTGGCGGCCGCGGGTGCCCTCCTGCTGCTCGCCATGCTTTTCGTCACGGTCTACGCAGTGGCGCTGGGCTGGTCGGCCACGCCCACGCTTTTCCTGCTCGGCGTGGCGGCGGCGGCGGGGTCTGCGCTGGCCATCCTGCTCGCCTCCGCTCCGGGTGTGCGCTGGATCGGCGCGGGGTGGCCGGCCTGGGTGATCCCGCTCGTGCTGTTGCTCAGCGCCCCGCTGCCGCCCGCTTCCTATGCGCGGCTTTCGCTCGCGTTGCAGGAGATGATCACGGTGGGCGTGCTCGAGTCGCTGCGGCTTTTCGGAGTGCCGGCGGCGCGGGTGGGCAACGTGATCCACCTCGGCCACACCTCCGTCGGCGTCGAGGAGGCCTGCAGCGGCGTGCGCAGTCTCATCTCCTGCGTGCTGGCCGGGCTGGTGCTCTCGGCCCTGTTGCTGCGAGCGCCTTGGCGCCGCGTCGTGCTGGTGCTCGCGGCGGGTCCGCTCGCGCTCCTCACCAATTTCGTCCGTTCGCTCACGCTTACGCTGCTGGCGCGGGCCGGGGTGGATATCTCGGGCGCGTGGCATGATTGGCTCGGCTTTGCCGTGCTGGGGATCACGACCGCCTTGCTCGCCTGGATGGCGACGGCGCTGGAGGAGGGGCCGGCGACGCGGGCCGACCCGCGGTCGGCAGCGGCGGGACGAGGCGCGGCGACGGGGGCCGCGCCCAAGCCGCGGGATCCCTGGGCGCGTGCGGCGGGGCTGCTGGGGCTGGGCGCGCTCGGGGTCGCCGCGGGCTGGATGCTTTTGGTCACGCTCCGCACCCAGCCGAGGGAGGCCTGGGAGGGGGAGGCGCCGGCTTTGGCGCGGATGGTGCCGGCCGACCCGGAGGCCGAGGGGTGGGGGGCGGCCACGCGCGAGGATCTGGGACGTTTCGCGGGGATCCTGCGCACGCCGCATCTTTTGGAGCGCGCCTACCATCGCGAGGATGCGGGCGGCCGGGCGGTGCAGGTGGTGGCCTACGTGGCTTGGTGGCCGCCGGGCGGCGCCTCGGTGAGCTCGGTGGCGGCGCACACGCCGGACGCGTGCTGGCCGGGCACCGGCTGGGTGAGCGTGGGCGAGGCGAGCACGCGCCGCGGGCTTCCCTTGGCGGGCGGGGGCGAGCTGCGCGAGGCGGAGGAACGCTTTTTCCGTCACGGCGAGCGTTCGCAGTGGGTTTGGTATTGGCACCTGGTGGACGGCGTTCCCTTGCGCCCTTTCGAGCCGCGCTCGTGGCGGGACCAGTTGAGCATGTTTTTCCGGCAGGGCGTGCGCAGGGACGCGGCGCAGGCCTTCGTGCGGCTCTCGTCGAACCGCCCGTGGGAGGAGGTGGCGGACGAGGCGCTGGTGGGAGAGTTGCTCGCCGGGCTGGCCGAGCTCGGGCTGCCGGTCGCCGGTGCCGGCGAGGGGAAGTGAGCCTGTGGGGGTGGCGGCGCGGAGGCGAGCGCCCGCCCGGCGCTCGAGTTCGTTGGAAAAGACAGTTGCGCGGAGCGGGGCGGCGGCTAGCTCTGAGGCCTGCCGGCTGTTTTGCGCGCCATTAGTATATCGGCTATTATGTGTGCTTCCCAAGCATGAGAGGTCGGTTCGACTCCGACATGGCGCACCAGCCTCGGTCCGGTTAGCCTAGGCCCTGCGACAGCCGCGGGCGCGGGACGCCTTCGGGTTGCCGCCGGGGCTGCCGCCGAATCCAAGGTTAGAGGCGTTCGGCGATGGCGACGGCCTTGAAGAGCGCGGAGGCCTTGTTGACCGTCTCCTGGAATTCGCTCTCGGGCACGCTGTCCGCCACCACGCCGGCGCCGGCCTGGATGTGGATGAAGCCGTCCTTGATCAAGGAGGTGCGCAGCATGATGCAGGTGTCGCTGTTGCCGTCGTAGCCGAAGTAGCCGAGCGCGCCGGCGTAGAAGCCGCGCTGCACCGGCTCGGTCTGCGCGATGATCTGCATGGCGCGGATCTTGGGCGCGCCGCTCACCGTGCCGGCGGGGAAGGTGGCGCGCATGAGGTCGTAGGCGGTCTTGTCGGGCGCGATGCGGCCCTCGACCTGCGAGACGATGTGCATGACGTGCGAGTAGCGCTCGATCACGAAGCTCTCCGGCACGGTGACGGAGCCGTATTGGCAGACGCGGCCGATGTCGTTGCGCGCGAGGTCCACGAGCATCAGGTGCTCGGCGCGCTCCTTCTGGTCGGCGAGCAGGTCCTTCTCGAGCGCGAGGTCCTCGGCGTGGGTGGCGCCGCGCTTGCGCGTGCCGGCGATGGGGCGGATCTCGACCAAGCCGTCGGTCAGGCGCACGTGCACCTCGGGCGAGGCGCCGACGATCGCGAAGTCGCCGGCGTCGAGGATGAACATGTAGGGCGAGGGGTTCACCGTGCGCAGCGCGCGGTAGAGCTCGAGCGGGCTGCGGTTGAAGGGCTTTGAGAAACGCTGCGAGGGGACGAACTGGATGATGTCGCCGGAGCGGACGAACTCCTGGCCGTCCACGACCGCCTTCTCGAAGGCGGCTTTGGTGAAGTTGCCCGCGGGCACGGCGACGGGGCCGGGCTCGAGGAGCGGCGCGGGCGCGAGCGTGCTGGGCTGCGCGAGCAAGGCGTGCAGGGCCTGGAGCTCGACGACGGCGCGCGCGTAGGCGGCCTCGGGCGTCTCGCCGGGGGCGAGGTGGGCGTTGACGCAGAGGCGGAGGGTCTGCTTCGCGCGGTCGAAGATCAGGAGCGAGTCCGACAGCATGAAGTAGAGCAGGGGCGTGCCGAGCTCGTCCTTGGCCGGGGCGGGAATGGTGGGCTCGATGCGCGTGGCGTATTCGTAGGCGATGAAGC
>JAUVVA010000110.1 GCA_030604905.1 Verrucomicrobiota bacterium
ATACTTGCGGTATTCGTTGAGGGTGGTGGCGCCGATGCACTGCAGCTCGCCGCGGGAGAGGGCGGGCTTGAAGATGTTGGAGGCGTCCATGGCGCCCTCGGCGGCGCCGGCGCCGAAGATGGTGTGGAGCTCGTCGATGAAGAGGATGATGTTTTTGGCGCGCTGGATCTCGTCCATCACGGCCTTGCTGCGCTCCTCGAACTGGCCGCGGTATTTGGTGCCGGCGACCATGAGGGCGAGGTCGAGGGTGACGACCTTCTTGTCCATGAGGATCTCGGGCACGATGCCGTTGACGATCTCCTGGGCGAGGCCCTCGACGATGGCGGTCTTGCCGACGCCGGCCTCGCCGATGAGCACGGGGTTGTTCTTCGTGCGGCGGCAGAGGATCTGGATGACGCGCATGATCTCGTTTTTGCGGCCGACCACGGGGTCGAGCTCGCCCTTGCGCGCGAGCGCGGTGAGGGCGCGGCCGACGGCCTTGAGCGCGGGGGGCTTGACCTCCTTCGTGTCGTCGGAGCGGGCGGAGGCGCCGCCGGCCCCGGCCGCGGAGGCGGGCTCGTCGCCCTTGCCGGAGGCGTCGCCGGCACCGGCGTCGCCGGAGCCCTCTTCGCCGCCGGAGAACTGCGGGTCGAGCTCGCGCAGGATCTCGTTGCGGGTGCGCTCGATGTCGATGTCGAGCGACTTCAGCACGCGGGCGGCCACGCCCTCGCCCTCGCGGCGGAGGCCGAGGAGGATGTGCTCGGTGCCGACGTAGGAGGGGTTGAGCGCCTTGGCCGCCTGGCCGGCGAGGGCGAGGACCTTTTTGACGCGTGGGGTGTAGGGGATGGAGCCTTGGTTCTTGGTCTCCTGGCCGGTGCCGACCTGCTTCTCGACGGCGGAGCGCACGGTCTCGAGGTCGAGCCCCATCTTCTGGAGCACGGAGACGGCGACGCCCTGGCCGAGCTTGATCAGGCCGAGGAGGAGGTGCTCGGTGCCGACGTAATTGTGGTGGAAGCGATCGGCCTCCTTGCGAGCCAGCGCGAGGACCTGTTGGGCGCGCGGCGTGAAATTGTTCATCGGTTCCATAAAGCGAAAGGGGGTCGAGGTGGGGTTTTGAGGGAGCTGAGCTAATCTAAACGCTAATCGCGAAAGTCGAAGCGGGGAGGTCGAAAGCGATGGGTCGAAGGTCGAAAGTGGCGGGTCGAAGGTCGGAAGGGCTCAGGTCGAAGGTCGAGTGCGGGCCCGCCGGGGCGGGACGAGGGGTTGGTCGATGAGGGGTGGCGAGCAAAGCGAGCGGTGGTGACTTGGGACCTTGGACTTGGGACTTTTGACGGCTTGGAAAGTGAGGAGGCCGAGCCGGGGCTCGACGTTCCACGGGAGGGCTAGGTTTTCGGATGTAAGCTAAAATCGGGCCGCGCGACGTTGGCAAACTCTTGGCGGATGCGTTCCGCGCGGAGGGCGTCGCGGTGGGCGGGTTCGAGGTCGTTCTTGGCGGCGACCTGGATGTGGCCGGGCTGGGCCTCGATGAAGAGGCGGTCGGTGAGGGCGCGGGTGGGCTCGGGGAAGAGGCCGAGATCGATGCCGAGGCGCAGGAGCGAGAGGAGGTTCATCGCCTCGCTGGAGCTGAGCTGGTGGCAGTTTTGGAGGATGCCGTAGGCGCGGCCGATCTTGTCGAAAAGCTTGGAGGCGTCGGCCTCGAGGAGCTTTTCGCGGGCGTTGAGCTCATGCTCGACGATGGACTGGAGGACGCTGCCGAGGCGCTTGAGGATTGCCTCCTCGGACTCGCCGAGGGTGGTCTGGTTGGAGATCTGGAAAATGCTGCCGGAGGCGTCGGAGCCCTCGCCGAAGAGGCCGCGCACGACCATGCCGAGCTGGTTCACCGCGCGCACGACCTTCTCCATCTGGCTGGAGATGACGAGGGCGGGCAGGTGCATCATGGCCGAGGCGCGCATGCCGGTGCCGAGGTTGGTGGGGCAGGCGGTGAGGTAGCCGAAGGCGGGGTCGAAGGCGTAGTCGAGGCGCTCCTCGAGCTCGGTGTCGAGGCCGTCGATCTGGGTCCAGGCCTTCTTGAGCTGGAAGCCGGCGCGAAGGACCTGGATGCGGAGGTGGTCCTCCTCGTTGATCATCACCGAGACGGTCTGGTCGCGGTTGATGACGAGGCCGGCGGCGTGCTTGGTGCCGGCGAGCTCGCGGGAGATGAGGTGGCGCTCGACGAGGATCTGGCGCTCGAGCTCGGAGAGCTCGCCGACGGCGCTGTTGACCGAGCGCTTCATCGGCGCGGAGGCGGCGAGGGCCTCGCGGCAGCGCGCGAGCACCTCCTCGCGCTGGGCCTCGCGGCACCAGCCCGGGAAGGGCTGGCCGGCGAGGTTGCGGGCGAGGCGTATCCGCGTCATCAATACAACCGCGCACTTGGAGCTCGCGGTGTCGGTGAGCTCGGAGGGAGTGGCGAGGAGGGCGGAGACTTTCATCGGGGAGGTCGGAGAGTTAGGGTCGAAAGTCGGAAGGTCTCAGGTCGAAGGGTCGGGTGCGGTCCCGCGGACGCGGGACGAGGGGTGAGGGGTTTTCGAGGTTGGCGCCGGGCGGCGAGTGGAGCGAGGGGTGTCGACCTGTGACGTGAGACCTTGGGACCTTGGACGGTTTGAGGGATTGAAGATCAGCGGCGGGGTGCGGCGGGCGAGGTGCCGAGCTCGGGCTCGGCGTTGCCGCCGGGATCGGCGGCCTCGCGGCGGGCGCGGGCGAGCTCGTCGCGCAGGCGGGCGGCGTCCTCGTAGCGCTCGGTCTTGATCGACTCCGCGAGGGCGGCCTCGAGCTCGGCGACGCGCTCGACGAGGCTGCGGCGGCGGAGGGCTTTTTCGGGGATCTTGCCGGCGTGGCGCACGCCCTTGTGCATGTTTTCCAGCATGGGGGCGACCATGCCGGCGAAGGTCTGGTAGCAGCGGGGGCAGCCGAAGCGGCCCTGCTTCTTGAAATCGGAAGGGGTGAAGCCGCAGGCCGGGCAGGCGGCGCCCTGGGCGGCGACGGAGGACTCGGCGCCGACGGCCTCGGGGTTGAGCGAGGCCTTCAGGAGAAGGTCGGCAAGGGAGAAGCCACCGGGGTCGGTGACGCCCTTGGCCTGCGCGCAAGCCTCGCAAAGGTCCACCTTGTGCATCTTGCCGTTCACGATCTGGGTGAGATGCACGGTGGCGGGCTTGCCGCAAAGGTCGCATTTGAGGGAGCTGGGCATGCGGGGAAGGTAGATTGAAAAAGGTGAAAATTCGACAGCGCCGTGACGAAAAGGTGGCGCTGAAACCGAGCCCGGTTTGCAGAGGATATGCCAGCGCTAAGTGGGGCGCGCGAAAGCCCGGCCGGCGAGGCGATTCGCGACGTGGGCGGCCGGCGGTCGGACCAGGGCGAACGGCGGCCGAAGAAGACGAAACCGCGCCAGAGGGGCGCGGTTTCGCGGAGCGGGCGGGACAAAACGCCGCAGGGGGATCAGAGGCGCGTGCCCTCGACCAGCACGCGGCGGCGGAAGGCCTCGAGCACGCGGCCGGTGATGGTGCCGGGCTTGCCCGTGCCGATGACGCGGCCGTCGAGCTTGATCACCGGGATGACCTCGGCGGCGGTGCCGGTGAGGAAGCACTCGTCGGCGCACCAGACGTCGTAGCGGGTGAGGTTGGCCTCGCGCATCGGCACGCCGATCTCGGCGGCGATGTCGAAGATGGTGTCGCGGGTGATGCCCTTGAGGGCGCCTTGGGAGGCGGCTGGGGTGAAGATCTCGCCCTTGCGCACGACGAAGAGGTTGTCGCCGGTGCACTCGGCCACGTAGCCTTGGTCGTTGAGCATGATGGCCTCGAGGCAGCCGGCCTGCTTCGCCTCGATCTTGGCGAGGATGTTGTTGAGGTAGTTGAGCGATTTGACCGTGGGCGGCAGCGCGGCGGGGTTGATGCGGCGGGTGGCGACGGTGCAGATGGCGAGGCCGGTCGTGTAATGCTCGGGCGGATACAGCGCGATCTTGGCCGCGATGATGAAGAGGGAGGGCCGGGGGCAGAGCCAGGGCGAGAGGCCGAGGTCGCCGACGCCGCGGGTCACGACGAGGCGGATGTAGCCGTCGGTGAGACCGTTTTGGCGGCAGGTCTCGAGGGTGGCCTCGGCGATTTCCCGGCGCGTCCATGGGAGATCGAGGAGAATCGCCTTCGCCGACATCTCCAAACGCTCCAGATGCTCGTCGAGCCGGAAGACGTTTCCGCCGTAGAGGCGGATGCCTTCGAACACGCCATCTCCATAGAGGAGACCATGATCGAAAACCGAAATTTTCGCGTCCGCCTGGTCGACGAACTTGCCATCGAGATAAATCTTCATCGCGGAGAAAGCTGGTGGAGCGTGCGTAAAATTGTCCAGCCCGCGCCAGACTTTCTGCTTGTAAGGGAACCTGCGAAGGAGCTTCTTTGTCTTCGCGTAATCCCCCTATGACTACCTCCACCAAGCGCCTTCTCAAAGGCTTTACCCTGATCGAACTTCTGACCGTTATCGCCATCATCGGCATTCTGGCCGCGATCATCATCCCCACCGTCGGCAAGGTCCGTGAGACCGCCCGTCGTTCCGTCGACGCCTCGAATCTTCGCCAAATCGGCCAAGCCTCCCTCATCTTCGCCAGCGACAACCGCGACCTCCTCGTGCCCTCCAACGGCACCCTGGGTGCCAACGGTTTCGTCATCACCGGCACCGCCAACACCATCACCAACGTGAAGTTCGTCGCCGGCGGCCTCGCCTTCTCGGGCGGCCTGAACGACGGCACGATCTGGTTCACCGGCACCGAGTCCGCCAACGCCACCGGCGTGAGCACCGTGCTCAACGCCACCCGCACCGGCCTGGAGACCTCCTTCAACGCCGCCACCCAGAGCTTCACCTACATCGCCGGCCTCACCGCCAACGATCCCTCCACCACCCCGGTCGCCTTCACCCGTGATCTGACCGCGACCGGCACCTGGCCCACCACCGCTCCCTACGGCACCGACGGCGGCCATGTGGTGTTCCTCGGCGGCAACGTCTCGTTCTTCCGCAACACCTCGTCCGGCTTCATCGGCAACCGCACCAGCACCGGCCAGCAAGTCACCAACTTCGCCGCGGCCCTGCCCACCGGCAACCGCATCGTGGTCGCCACGGTCGGCGGCGCCTCTGCTCCGCAGTAAGTCCCGGCACACCCGATCTCTTCAAAACCCGGCTCTTCATCGAGCCGGGTTTTTTTGCGCCCTCAGGGGCAGGGGCGCCGCTTCGCACGGAGGCACGGGGCTCCCGCCCCGTGCCAAACCGACGGGGCGGGAGCCCCGTCGCTCCGACAGTCTTTTCGACCTCCGTCCGGATACGACGCTCCGGCCTCGATACTCGCCCCAAATCCCCCGAGTTCACGGCCGACGAGACGCCCCCGTAGCAGAGCCGCTTCGCACGCAGCCAAGGAGGCATGGGGCTCCCGCCCCGTGCCAACCGACGGGGCGGGAGCCCCGTCGCTCCGACAGTCTTCTAGACCTCCGTCCGGATACGACGCTCCGGCCTCGATCCTCGCCCCAAAGCCCCCGAGTTCACGGCCGACGAGACGCCCACCCGCAGCAGAGCCGCTTCGCACGCAGCCAAGGAGGCATGGGGCTCCCGCCCCGTGCCAAACCGACGGGGCGGGAGCCCCGTCGCTCCGACTTCAACCCGAGCCGGCCGGCCTGAATCCATACTTCACCCGCGCGGAGCGCTCGAGGCGGGCGGCGTCCAGGTCGAAACCGGCCTCGCGCAGTTCCGCTGCGTAGGCCTGCATGGCTTGCTCCAGATACCCCAGCACCGCGCGATCCGCCAAGCGCAGGCTCGGCCGGCCATTCGCGTCGGGCTGAAGCGGCACGCTCTCGGGGTGTCGCGAACGAATGAGCTCACCCACCACTTCGACGCCTTCACGGTGGTTCGGCTCGATCAGACAGATGACCATCCAGACTTTGATCGCCTCTTCGGTGCGCCGAAGACTGGCCAAGGCCTCAAACAGCGCCACGCGCGGGCCGATCTTGAAGCCCGACAAGCCTATCGCGCGACGCAGCACCTCCACCGCTTCCTCGTCTCGTCCCAGGCGGCGCAGCCCCGTCGCATGGTTGCGGTGCAGCAACTCGAGTCGCGGCTCGATGGGGGCGACTTGCTCGCTCCAACGCTCCCGCCAAAGCGCGATGTTTTCATCTTCGAGCCGGATCCCGGTCTCAAAATGGTGCATGGCCCGTTGCAAAAGCGCCGCCTTCTCGGCCTCCGAACCTCCGCGCGCCGCGAGGTCATCATACAGGCTGACCAGATAGGACCCGAGGTCCGAGTGGAGCATGATGGCCCATTTGCGGGCGGGCACCTGGGTCTCTCGACTGGTGCGCTCGATGTAGTCCTCCAAGCGTCCCACCGCCTCCCAGTAGCTCTCGGCGTCGGCCCGCAGCCGCGCGCGCTCGCTGCTGAAGCTGCCGACCGCCTTCACGCTTTCCGGAGCCACCGCGTAAACGCTGCTCCAGAGGGTGAAATTGCTCCGCCAGTCGTAACACCGAAAGTGGGCCAGCAACAGGAGGCAGAGGGCCCAGCCAAGGCCGGCCACGGCGAGCGGCGCCCGCAGGCGCGGCTGATGCCGGCGCGCCCACGCCCAGATCCCCGTCGCCGCGCCGACGAGCGCGATGAGCAGGAAGGCCGAGGGCAGGTAGTGAAAGCGGTCCGCGCGGATGCTCCCGATGTGGATGAGCACATTCGAGGTCGGAAGCATGCAGAGGAAGTAGGCGCCGAGGGCAAACGCGAGGGACGGCGAGCGCCGGCATAGGATCGGCAAAGCGCAGGCCAGAACGGCAAACAGAAGGATCGTCGCCCAAGCCCAGAGCGCCGTCGCGTTGCCCAAGGGCAGAGCGGCGGTCTGGATCACGTTGAAGGAATAGTCGCTGGAGAGGCCAAAGGGCAGCGCGTAATTGGCCAACTGCATGCCCCACACCGCAAAGGCCGTCGCCTTCGCTTCCAGAAACCCGGCCGAGACGAGCGGGTTGTCGACGAAGGGCACTTCGTTCACCCCGGGGACGGACGAAAAGTGGCGCCGCGCGGCAAAGAACAGCGCCACCGAGGGGACGAAGACCGCGCCCGCGATCCAGTTCTCCCGCACGCGAAACATCTCGCGGAGACCGCGCGCCCCGTCCTTGGAAAAAGCCTGCACGACGATGCTCCAAGCCACGAGCGCCGGCAACACCACCGCGCTCTCCTTGCTGAACATGCCCAGGAATCCGCAGACGCCCATCCACAGGAACCACTTCGTCCGCCGCGCCGCCTCGGGCTCCTCCCGAATCCGCAGCCAGCAGAGCAAACCGCCCAACACCGCCAAGGTCGCGAAAAGGTCGGAGCGGCCGACGATGTTGGCCACCACTTCCGTCGCGATCGGATGAATCACAAAGAGGCCGGCGACGAACAAGCCCGCGATCTCTCCAAAACCCAGCCGCCGGACGAGACGGAAGAGCAGGATGCCGCAACACCAATGCAGCAGGGCGTTGATCACCTGATAACCGAGCGGGTTCATCGCGAAACCCAGCACCGAATGCTCGATCACAAAGCTCAGCGTCGTGAGGGGGCGGTAGAGATTGGAAGCCACCGTCGGCCACCAGTAGTCGTTGGTGAAGACGCGCCCCAGATACTCGGCCGAGAAGGTGTGCAGACGGATGTCCTGACCGATGATGAACGCGTTGTCGAAGGTCAGCTCCTCCGCGGGCATCCCCACATAGACGAGCACGACCAGCATGCCCAGCAGCGCGGCGATCCGCTGGAGCCCACGCTCGCCCGCAAGCCATGCGGCGAACCGTTCGGTGGGAGACGAGGACGACATCCGCGAAGCAAAGAGTCGCACGCGCTTGCGTGACAACCATCGAAACGCCAAAGACAGCCGCCGATGCCCAGCGCTTTTTCCCCGCCCCGTCTGCTTCCGCTTTGTTTCTTCCTGGGCGGTCTCCTCTTCGCGCTCGCCTTGGTCGCCTTTCATCAAGACGAGGCCCGCCCCGTGACGCCGATCGAACGGGCGGATCGACTGGCCGCGGAGAACTACCGAGCGCTTTCCTTCACCGCGCCGCTCCCGCCCTCCCCCGACCACTGGGGGCAACAATTCACCGCGCCGTCCGCGCGCCACGAGGATCGGCGACATGCGGTGCCGCGGGAGGCTTCCGCCCTGATGATCGCCTTGACGGGGGGCCATGCCGTGGCCGCCGGAGTCCTCGCCTTCGCCCTCTCCGCCGCCGCCCTCGCCTGGGCCGCCGCCGCGCGCTCGCGCCACCCGTGGGTGACGGCGCTTCTGGCCTCCGCGGCCCTGTTCGCGATCGCCAAATCCCGCTCTTGGCACCTGGCGGACCCCTTCCCCTTCCTCACCCTGACCGGCGGTGCGCTCGTGCTCGGCGGCTGGCTGCGACGCAGCCCCGGGAAGGAGGCGGCTTGGTCCACCTGGGGCGCGGTCGCGGGCGGGCTCTCGCTGCTTTTGCTCTGCGCCCCGCCGCTCGCGCTCGCGGCACTCGTGGCGCTCGGGATCGATTTTGCGCGAACACGCCGGAGCGCATCCCCGCAGCCGGCCCTCTCGCTGCGTCAACTCGCCCCGGCGCTGGCCATCATCCTCCTCACCCTCGGTTTCCTCGGACTCCGAAATCTCGGCACCACCGGGGCGCTCTTCACCTCGCCCGCGTCCGATTACGCCAGCCGTTTCACCACCGCGCCCGTCTGGTTTTGGCAGCAAACGAGGGCGCCCTTCCCCATCGTCGACCCGGTGATCGAGCGTTACGACGAGTTGGTCGCCATCCCCGCCGCCGCATGGAGCAACCCCGTCATCCTCCAGTGGTTTGGTCGCATCACCGAAGGCGCGCACTACGCGGGCGGGATCGTGCTCGCGCTCATCGCGCTCGCCACCGCCCTCTTGCCTGCCGCGAGCGCCGTCCGTGCCGCCACGGCCTTGGTCGTCTCGGTGGTGGTCATCGCCATGCTCCGCTTCGAGTTCCCCCTCTCTTGGTGGCCGCTGCTCTGCCCCGCCCTCGTGTTGCTTGCCCAGGAGGGCGCACAGGCCGCCGCCGCGCTCCGCGGAATGCGTTCCCTCCGCGGCGGCTTCGCCGCGGGCGTCGCGCTCCATGTCCTCACTCTGCCCGCGGCCCCGGCCTGGCGTCCGCCGGAGGTGCAATACAAGTTTCGCCGGCACCTCGAGGAGATCGCGGGACGTATCCATGAGACGGCACCAAAGCATCTCCTCTTCGCCCGCCTCGAACCCGATGCCAACGGCTTGATCGAACCAGCCGACCTGCCCCGCAACTGGCAGTCGCTCGACCTGCTGATCGCCCGAGATCTGGGCGAAGCTCGCAATGCCGAATTGATCGCGGCCATGCCCGAACGGCAGGCCTGGCGCATCCTCATCCTCGACGAACGCATCGGCCTGCAACGCCTGACGGGAACGGAAACCGAGACGCCGATCGAGACCTCGCCGGTGCTCCCGACCGAGCCGGCCCCGGCCGTGCCGCCGCAGACGCCAACTCCGCCCACGATCTGACTCCGACGGCGAAGGCCCGAGACCACCTCCCCCGCCCCGCCCTCACATCGCGAACCAGGCGCGGGCGGCGCTCACGTCGCGGGCGATCTGGGCGCGCAGTTCCTCCACACCCGCAAACTTCATTTCGGGGCGCACGAAGGACAACCACTCCACCTGCAAGGCCTCGCCCGGGCCGTAGGGGCACTCGGGCTCGAGCACGTGCACCTCGAGCTGCGGCGCGGGCGCGGCGGCCTCGACCGTAGGCCGCAAACCGTAGTTGGCCACCGCGCGTCGAGGGCGGTCCGTGCCGTCGGCCCGCGCCACCGAGACCACATACACGCCGAGGCGCGGTTGCAGGTCGGGCGCCCAGGGCAGGTTGAGCGTGGGGAAGCCGATCGTGCGGCCGAGGCGTTTCCCGCCCGTCACCACGCCCTCGCTCGTGTAGGCGGAGCCGAGGAGCACGTTGGCCTGGTCGATGCGCCCCTCGGTGAGCAGGGCACGAATGCGCGTGCTGCTGATCGGCTCGCCGTCGCCGTTGATGCGCGGGGCGCTCACCACGTGCAGACCGAGTTTTTTCGCCTCGGCCACGAGCAGCGCCACGTCCCCTCGGCGGCCCCGGCCGAAGCGCCAGTTTTCACCGACATAGACCGTGTGCAGGTTGGGCAAGTCGGCGCGCAAGCGGGGCAAAAAATCCTCCGCCTCGATGGCGGCGAAGGCGGCGTCGAAGGGCTGCACGACCACGGCCGACATCTCGAGCGCGGCGAGGGCCGCCACGCGGCGCTCGCGGTCCATGATCAGGCGCACCGGCGTGGCGGGGCTGAAGAGGCGGCTCGGGTGCGGGTCGAAGGTGAGCACGGCCGCCACTCCGCCGCTGCGACGAGCCGACTGGATCGCGGCCTTGAGCACGGCCTGGTGCCCGAGGTGCACGCCGTCGAACATGCCGATGGCCAGGTGCAGCGGGCGCTTCTCGGCGAGCGCGCGGGCGGCGGAGAGACTGTCGAAGACTTGGGCCACGGATCAGAGGATTCTGCCCACGAAACACACGAAAAGACACGAAAAGAAACGCACCTGAAGGGTCTGCTTTTCGTGTTCTTTCGTGTGTTTCGTGGGCGAAAAACTCAGCCCATCGCGACGGACGGGGCGGCTTCGTGGCCGGGGATGAGCGCGGCCTGCACCTCGGCGGGGCTCAGCTTTTGCAGGGCCTCGAGGGTGAGGGCGCGGTCCACGTGTAGTTGCCCGCTCGATACGCGGCGGAGGGCGCTCAGGTGGGCGCCGCAGCCGAGCTTTTGCCCGAGGTCGTGCGCCAGGGTGCGGACGTAGGTGCCCTTGGTGCAGTCGACGACAAAGTCGAGCACCTCGGGCGGGGCCCAGCGGGTGAGGTCGAAGCGCTTCACGCGGATGAAGCGCGGCTCGCGCTCGATCTCCTCGCCGGCGCGGGCCGCCTTGTAGAGCGGCTGGCCCTTGATCTTGATCGCGGAAAACATCGGGGGCGTCTGGTATTGGTCGCCCACCATGCCGCGGAGCGCGGCGCGAATCTGCTCCTCGGTGAAGGCGGGCACGGGACGCGTCTCCATCACCTCGCCCTCGGCGTCCTGGGTGTTGGTGATTTTGCCGAGCGTGACGCTGCCGGTGTAGCACTTGTCCACGCTCATGAGGTATTGGGAGAGCTTGGTCGCCTTGCCGAGGAGGACGACGAGCAGGCCGGTGGCCATGGGATCGAGCGTGCCGGCGTGGCCGACGCGCTTCATCTTGAGGATGCCGCGCACGCGCGCGACCACGTCGTGCGAGGTGTGGTCGGTGGGCTTGTCGATCAGCAGGACGCCGTCGAGCTCGGGTGCGGATGTGCGGACGATCATAGAAGAATTCTTTAACCGCGGATTTCGCCGATGGTCGCGGATAAAACACAAGTCATCCGCGTGCATCCGCGGAATCCGCGGTTCCAAAATTTAGGTGCGCACGGCGCGAGCGGCGAGGACGGCCTCGACCTGGGCGAGGAGGGCGGCGCGGAGGCGGGGGACAAAGCTTTCGATGGTCTCACCCTTCACGTTGAGGCCGGCGGCGCAGGCGTGGCCGCCGCCGCCAAACTGGGCGGCGACGAGGTCCACTCGGTAGTCGGCGTGCTTGGCGCGGAGGCTGGCCTTGATCGCGCCCTTGCGGGCTTCGACGAGGGCGCCGACCTCGACGCCGTCGATGGAGCGGGCGTAGTCCACGAGGCCCTCGGCGTCCTCGGTGTTGGTGCCGGTCTGCTCGTAGATGCCCTCGGGCAGGAGGCCGATGCAGACGCGGCCGGAGGCGCAGGTCTCGAGCGAGGCGAGGAAGCGCTGGAGGAGCTGCAGCTTGCCGAAGGTCTCGGTCTCGTAGAGCTCGAGGCCCATGCGGGCGGGGCAGGCGCCGGCGGCGACGAGGGCGGCGGCGAGGCGGAAGGTGCGCTCGGTGGTGGCGGCGAAGCGGAACTGACCGGTATCGGTCGCGATGCCGGTGTAGAGGCCCATCGCGATCACGGGGTCGAGCGGCAGGGCGGCATCCTGCGCGAGGCCGGCGAGGATCTCGGCGGTGGCGGCGCTGGGGGTGTCGATCAGGTTGTGCTCGGCGAAAGCGGGGTTGGAGAGGTGGTGGTCGATGTTGCCGAGCGGGCGCGGGAAGGCCTCGGCGAACTTGGCACCGGCGCGGTTGCGGTCGGCGCAGTCGACGAAGATGGCAGAGCGCTGCTCGGCGAGGGCGGTCTCGAGCGGGATGAAGGGGAGCTCGGCCGGCACGAGAAAGGCGAGGCGGCGCGGCACCGGGTCGGGGTTGCAGCAGACGGCGTCCACGCCGCGGGCGCGGAGGAGGCGGGCGAGGGCGACCTGCGAGCCGATGCAATCCCCGTCGGGCCGGGCGTGCCCGCACACGACGATCCGGCGCCCGGCGCAAGCGGCGAGCAGACGGGCGAAGGCGTCGTGGAGCTGTGGATACAGAAGATTCAAGTGGGGAAAGAGGAGTTGCCCACGAAACACACGAAATAGCACGAAAAGCGGATCAATGGATGCCTGGTTCTCGTGTCTTTTCGTGTGTTTCGTGGGCCAAAATTCAGGTTTCCGACGCGGGCTTCTTTTTCTCCTGCTCGGCGATCTCGTCGAGGATGCCGAGGATGCGGTTGCCGCGGTCGGTGACGGTGTCGACCTCGTAGGTGAGCACGGGCATGTGCTTGAGGACGATGATGTCGCCGAGCTGGAGGCGAAGCTCCTTGGCGTGCTTGCGCAGCCACTTGAGGTGCTGCTCGGTCTGCTCCTCGTCGCCGGTGATGGAGACGAAGACCTTGCCCTGGCGCACGTCGGGCGTGCACTCGACCGCGGTGATGGTGATGGGCGCGGCGTCGTCCTTGTAGCGCCGGCGG
>JAUVVA010000011.1 GCA_030604905.1 Verrucomicrobiota bacterium
CAGCGGCGCGCCCAAGGGCCGTCGCCTGCTCTTCCCGCACGCCCGCGTGATGATCCACCAGCCGCTCATCAGCGGCCGCTTCATCGGCCCCGCGACCGACATCAACATCCAGGCGCAGGAGATGGAAAAAATCCGCCTCGAGCTCAACGGCATCCTCGCCCGCGCCTCCGGCCAGCCGCTGGAGCGCATCAACAAGGACACCGACCGCGACTTCTACCTCAACGCCGAGGAGACCATCGCCTACGGCCTCGCCGACAAGATCGTCGACAAGCTCTGACCGCGGCACGGCGTCCCCGCCCATGTCTTGAACGTGGCATGGGCGTCCCCCGCCCCTGTTCCGACGCCCCGTGGCATGGGCATCTTGCCCATGCTCCGCCCTTCCCCGTTCTTGCCCCCGGGCCCGGCTCCCCTTCCGCTCCTCGCTCCATGGCGCGCTTCCGCCCCTGCATCGATCTCCACGACGGCAAAGTGAAACAAATCGTCGGCGGCTCCCTCCGCGACGATGGCGCCGGCCTGCGCGAGAACTTCGTCTCCGACGAGTCCCCCGCCGCCTTCGCCGCCCGCTACCGCGCGGACAATCTCCCCGGAGGCCACGTCATCAAGCTCGGCCCCGGCAACGACGAGGCCGCGCGCGCCGCCCTCGCCGCCTACCCCGGCGGCCTCCACCTCGGCGGGGGCATCACCGCCGACAACGCCCCCGGCTGGCTCGCCGCCGGCGCCAGCCACGTCATCGTCACCTCCTGGCTTTTCTCCCCCGAGGGGCGCTTCCTCCCCGAGCGCCTCGCGCGCCTCGTCTCCCTCATCGGCGCCGAGCGCCTCGTCATCGACCTCTCCTGCCGTCGCACCGCCACCGGCTGGACCGTTGCGATGAACCGCTGGCAAACCCTCACCGATCTTGAGGTCACGCCCGCCACCCTCGACCGCCTGGCCGACTCCTGCGCCGAGTTCCTCATCCACGCCGCCGACGTCGAGGGCCTTTGTGGCGGCATCGACGCCGACCTCGTCCGCCTGCTTGGCCGCTGGGCCGGCCGTCCCCTCACCTACGCGGGCGGCATCGCCACCCCCGCCGACATCGCCCTGCTCGAAGAGCTCGGCTCCGGCCGCGTCGATTACACCGTAGGCAGCGCCCTCGATATCTTCGGCGGCCGCGGCCTTCGCTACGCCGACCTCGTCGCCCGCCACCGCGCTTGACGGAGCGCCCATCCCCGCGACGGGGGCCCTTGGGGTAGTGTCGGCCGCCCCCGACCGCCCCGACCGCGGTGTTACGTTCCCAGCCTGCTCGCCGTTCTCCCCGAGCGCCGGGGCCGCATCCTCGGGCTCCCACGATGTCCACCGCCAAGATTTTCCAGGCCCACCAGCGCCAGCTCCACCTCGACTTTCACACCTCGCCGCACATTCCCGGCATCGCGTCCGAGTTCGACGCCGAGGCCTTTGCCGACACCCTGCAGCGGGCTCGCGTCAACAGCGCCACCGTCTTCGCCAAGTGCCACCACGGCATGTGCTATTACCCGACCAAGACCGGCGTCGTGCACCCGCACCTCGCGCCCGGTCGCGATCTTCTCGGCGAACAAATCCAGGCGCTCCATCGCCGCGGCATCCGCGCTCCCATCTACACCACCATCGTCTGGGAGGAAAACGTCGCGCAACGCTTCCCCGAGTGGCGCCAGCTCACCAAGGACGGCCGCTTCGCCGAGTGGCCCGTCGGCCCCGACGGCCAGCCCGGCCACATCGCCACCTGGAAGTTCAACAACCCCCTCCACCCCGACTACCAGGACTACTTCGAGGCCCACGTCCGCGAGCTCCTCTCCCGCTACGGCAAGGAGGTCGACGGCTTCTTTTTCGACATCCTCTTCTTCGAGCCCTCGGCCTGCTGGAGCGAGCCCAGCCTCCGCTTTCGCGACAAACACGGCCTGCTCGCCGACGACCGCGCCACCTTCGACCGCTTCCAAGGCCTCGCCCAGGGCGCCTTCGCGCAAAAGTTCACCAAGATCGTCCACGGCATCCGGCCCCAGGCCACCGTCTTCTACAACGCCGGCAACGACGGCAACATGCACCCGCAGGTCGGCCCGCGCACCCGCTCGCCCCACATGACGCACTGCGAGATCGAGTCGCTCCCCTCCGGCTTCTGGGGTTACCATCAATTCCCGCGCAGGGCCCGCGCCCAGAGCATCTGGGGCAAGCCCTGGCTCGGCATGACCGGCCGCTTCCAAAAGATGTGGGGCGACTTCGGCGGCATCAAACCGCGGCCCGCCCTCGAGTTCGAGTGCTTCCGCGCTCAGGCCCTCGGCGGCGCCATGTCCGTCGGCGACCAGCTCCCGCCCCGCGGCACCCTCGATCCCGCGGCCTACGAGCTCATCGGCTCCGTGTATCAACAATGGGAATACGCCGAGCCCTTCTACGTCGGCGCCGGGTTCGTCTCGCCCCGCGTCGGCGTCTTCAACGCCAGCCACGCCGGGCTCGACGGCGGCAAGAGCGAGGAGGGCGCCGTCCTCATGTGCGAGGAGGCCCACTACGACTGCGCCGTCTTGGACGGGGAGAACGACCTGCGCGGCTTCTCCCTGCTCATCCTGCCCGACAGCACCGTCGTGACCCCCGCCCTCGCCAATAAGCTCGCCGCCTTCCACGCCGCCGGCGGCAAGCTCCTCCTCTCCCACCGCGCCGGCCACGACGAGCAGGGCCGCTGGGCGCTTCCCTTCCTCCCCCTCAAGGTCGAAGGCGAAGTGGAGAAATATCCCACCTACTGGCGGGCCCGCCCCGCCTTCGACCGCTCCCTCAGCGCCAGCGACCGCGTCGTCTATCAAGCCGGCCTGAACGTCCGCCCCGGCCAGGGAGCCAAGGTCCTCGTCGACCGCGTGCTGCCCTACTTCAAGCGCAGCGCCATCGCCTACTCCTCGCACTTCCAAACCCCGCCCGTCGCCAAAGCCGACCGCTTCCCCGCCGTGATCGCGGGCGAGGGGTTCGTCTATTTCGCCGACCCGGTCTTCCGCGAGTATCGTCAGGCCGGCAACGTCACCGTCCGCGACGTCTGGCGCCGCTGCATGCGCGACCTCATCGGCCCCGCCCCCTTCGGCGAGGGCCTGCCCACCACGATCAACGTCTACCCCCTGCGCCGCGGCCGCGACCTCCTGCTCACGCTCCTGCACTACGTTCCCGTCCGCAAGGCCATGGACATCGACGTCATCGAGGAGCGCGGCCAGTTCGCCGGCGAGTTCCTCCGCCTCGCCGAGGCCGGCCCAGGGACCCGCGCCCGCCTCTTCGGCAGCGGCGAAGAGCTCCCGCGCGAGGCCGACGGCTCCTTCCGCCTGCCCCTCGCCAAGGGGCGCCTGCTCATCGAGGTGCCCGGCTATTTTGACGGGCGCGAACCGGCCTCCAAGCGGCCGCGGACGCGGCGACCGGGCCGTCGCTCCGGATCCTGAACCCCCCCGGGGCGGCGACGCCCCGGGCGGCTGCTTCACCGCGGGCTGTAACCTTTCAAACAAGACGGCAGCCGCTGGATCGCGGCGCTTTGACGTGGCACGGGCGTCTCGCCCGTGGGTTCGGATCATCGGGCGGGACGCCCGTGCCCCTCCAAGCCGGCTACAGCTTCCTTGGAAATGGGCTAGCCGACGTGCTTGCCGTAGCCTTCGGCGTCGAGCAGCTCCGCGGGGGCGGAGCCCTGGAGCTTCACCTTCAGCATCCAGCCCTCGGCGTAGGGATCGCGATTGACGGTCTCGGGGGCGGAGTCCAGGGCGGTGTTGACCTCGAGCACGGTGCAGGCGGCGGGCGCGTAAAGATCGGAGGCGGCCTTGACGGATTCCACGACGCCGAAGGTGGCGCCGGCGGCGAGCTCCGCGCCGGGCTTGGGGAGTTGCACGAAGGTGATGTCGCCGAGGCTGGCCTGGGCGTAGTCGGTGATGCCGACGAGGGCGGTGCCGTCGGCGGCGAGCTTGAGCCACTCGTGGGACTTGGCGTAGCGGAGGTCGGCGGGAATGTTGCTCATGGTGGAAAAGGCTTGGGCGCTAGCGGAGCGGGAAGCGGCGCGGGCGGGAAGGGTTTTGTTTGGCGGAGTTTGGGGCCCGGGAGACTCAACCCTGCTTCAGCGGCACGAAGGGCGGCTTGACCGGCTGGAGCGCGATGGCCGTGCCGCGGATATCGACCGTGAGCGGGCCGGCGGCGGCGGGCGCCTCGACCAGGGCGGAGCCGATGGCCTCGTTGAGGATGGGCGAGAGGGTCCCGGAGAGCACGCGGCCGACGGGGGCGCCGGAGGGGCCGAGCACCGGTGTATCCGCCCGGACGATACGGCGGTCGCCGGTCCGGAAAAAGACGAGCTTGCGCGCGCCGCCCTCGGTCTTCTCGCGCAGAAGCGCGGCGTGGCCGACGCAGGGGCGGGCTTTGGCGAGCTTCACCGTCCAGCCGAGGCCGGCGGTAAGCGGCGAGATGTCGAGGGAGAGCTCGTGCCCGTAGAGCGGGTAGCCCGCCTCCAGGCGCAGGCTGTCGCGCGCGCCGAGACCGGCGAGCTCCAGCCCGAGCGGACGCCCGGCGCCCAGCAGCGCCTCGGCGAGCGCGAGGGCGTCGCCAGGGGCATGGTAGAGCTCGAAACCGTCCTCGCCGGTGTAGCCCGTGCGGCTGATGAGGCAGTGCACGCCGGCCACGGTGCCCTCGCAAAAGTGGTAGTAGCCGAGGGCGCCGAGCTTGGCGCCCGTGAGGGATTGCACGATCTCGGCGGCGCGGGGGCCTTGGATGGCGAGAAGGGCGTAGTCGGCGCTGCGGTCGGTCACGGTCACCTCAAAGCCGGCGGCCTGGGCCTGGATCCAGGCGAGGTCGCTGGCGATGTTGCCGGCGTTGATGCAGAGGAAGTAATCCTGCGGGGCGCGCATGTAGACGAGCAGGTCGTCCACCGTGCCGCCGTCCTCGCGGCACATCGGCGAATAGAGCACGCGACCGGGGTGCAGTTTCGCCACCTCGTTGGTCACGAGATGCTCGAGAAACTCGAGGGCCTGCGGGCCGCGCACGTCGACCTCGCCCATATGGCTCACGTCGAAGAGCCCGGCGGCGCGCCGCACGACCTTGTGCTCCTCAAGGATGGAGCGGTATTGGACCGGCATCTCCCAGCCGGCGAAGTCGACGAGGCGGGCGCCGTGGGCGGCATGGAAGTCACGAAGCGGGGTGCGTTGCAGGGCGCTCATTTGGAAAAACAGAGAGAGGCGGCGCGGCCGGAGGAACGGGCAACAAAAAAGACGCCCGACGAAGGGGCGTCTTCTGCGAAAGCGCGATGGCGTGGCGGTCGCTTACTGGCGGTGGTAGCGCTCCACGATCCGAGCCACGAGGTGCCGGTGGTCGGCGGCCGAGAGCTCGCCGCTGGCCAGCATCGCGTCGGCCCGCACGATCTGGGCGCTCATCTCGGTGAAGCGGTCCATGCCGGCGAAATCGCCCAAGGCCGGAGTGAGCTCGATATCGAGCTCCTCGGGCACGAGATCGGTCGCCGCTCCGAGCTGGTAATCGAGGCCCCAGCGCAGGAAACGCCGGTCATAGTTGGTCGAGGAGGGCAGAAGAATGGCGGATTCGGACGTGAAGCCGTTCTTCTGAAGATCGACGCGGTAGACTTGATCCCGCCGCAGCTTCACTCGGAAGGGCGTCTGGCCCACTTCGGTGCCATTGATCAGCGCCGTGGCTCCCGCAGGGGTCGAACGGACGACGACTGTTTGGTTTTTACCCTTGGTCAGGAAGGCGCAACCCGTGGAGAAGGTGAGCGCGAAGGTGGAAAATGCCGCGGCGAACAGGAGGGGAAATTTCATGCGCAAACAAATAGGGGAGATCGGAGAAAGCTCTTTGCACGTGCCTCCACCGTCAAGCGGCAATGACGTAAGCCGGCCTGCTGGTTTTGGTTTGGCCCCCCGCCCGGTCTGGCCCATTCGCCAATAGACGTCCATGACCGCCCTCCTTCTAGCGATCTTCTTCACCTGCGCGGCCTCCTTCATTTGTTCGCTTTGGGAGGCCATGATCCTGAGCACGACCGTGAGCGAGGTCGAAGGCTTGAAAAAGCAGCACCCGAAGCGCGGCCTGCTGCTCGAAAAGCTCAAGAATCACCTCGACGAGACCAGCTCCGGCATCCTCACGCTCAACACCATCGCCAACACCCTCGGCTCGGTCACCGTGGGCGGTCTCGCCACCCGCCTCTACGGCAGCGCCGCGCTCGGTTTCGTGTCCGCCGGCATGACCATCGCCATCCTCGTTTTCTCCGAGGTCATCCCGAAAAACCTCGGGGTCGTGCACCGGAGGTCCCTCCAGCCCACGATGGTGTTTCCCCTTGCCTTCGTGGTGCGCGTGCTGCGCCCCGTCACCTACCTCTGCGGCCGCATCGTGCGGCTGGTCGTCGGCTCGCCCGCCCGCGACCCCGAATCCTGGGAGGAGATTCGCCTGCTGGCCGAGCGCGGCGCGCGCCACGGCGAGCTCAGCCAAAACGAGTCCGACATCATCTCCAACGCCCTCCGCCTCGACGAGGTCCGGGTGGGCTCGATCATGACGCCGCGCAACGTCGTCGGCGCCGTCCGCCAGAGCGCCACCATCGCCGACGTGTTTCGCGAGTCGCCCAACGTCTCCTTCGGCCGCATGCCCGTCTACGGACGCAACCTCGACGACATCGTCGGCCTCGTGCGCCGTCGCGACCTGCTCAAGGCCAAGGCCAACGACCTCGACGCCGACCTCGTGTCAAAACACATGCAGCCGGCGCACTTCATCCCCGAGACCGTCACCGCCGCCGAGGCCCTCCGCCTTTTCCTCGAAACCCACCAGCGCCTGCTCATCGTGATCGACGAGTTTGGCAGCACCGCCGGCGTGCTCAGCTTGGAAGACGTGATGGAGACCCTGCTCGGCCGCGAGATCTTCGAGAAAGACGACATCGCCGTCGACATGCGCGAGCTTGCCCGCGTGCGCGTCGCCGCCCCGCCCCGCGGCGCCACCCGCCCCGCCTTCCCCGCCTCACCTTCGTCCGGCCCCACCATCCCGCCCGTGCCGCCCCCTCCCCCGCCCGCCGCCTCATGACGCCTCTTCTCGCCCACTGGGTCCACGACCTCGATCCCTTCCTCGTCCAGTTTGGCGAAGGGGGCTTCGGCATCCGCTACTACGGCCTCGCCTACCTGGCCGGCTTTGCCACCGCCTGGTGGCTGCTCCTGCGCCACACCCGCCTCGGCCGCAGCCCGCTCTCCGCCGAGCGCGTCGGCGACCTCATGACCGCCATGGTCGTCGGCGTGCTCGTCGGCGGCCGCCTCGGCTACTTTCTTTTTTATCAACCCGAGACGCTCCTGCGCGAGCCCCTCGCGCTCCTCCGCGTCTGGGATGGAGGCATGGCCAGCCACGGCGGCTTCCTCGGCGTGGCCGCCGCGCTTTGGTGGTGCGGGCGCTCCTTCAAGGTCGACTGGCGCCACCTCGGCGACCTCGTCGTCTGCGTGGCGCCGGCGGGTCTCTTCTTCGGCCGCGTGGCCAACTTCATCAACGGCGAGCTCTACGGCAAGGTGAGCCAGGTGCCGTGGGCGGTGATCTTCCCCACCAGCGCCCCGTCCGGCACCCCGGTCGAGCTAATCGAGCCGCGCCACCCCTCGCAGCTTTACGCCGCCGCGCTCGAGGGCCTGCTGCTCCTCGCGCTCCTGCAAACCCTCGCCGCCCGCACCGACTGGCTGCAACGGGCGCCCGGCCGCCTCGCCGGCGTGTTCCTGATCGCCTACGCGATCGTGCGCTCGATCACCGAGATCTTCCGCGAACCCGATGCGGACCTCATCCTCGGCCTCAGCCGCGGCACCTTCTACTCGATATTCCTCGTGCTCGGCGGCCTCGCGCTGCTCCTCGCGCCCACCCGTCCCCTCCGGCCCGCGCCCTCCTCCCCGTAGAGGGGAGCGGCGGAGCCGCGTCGTCTCCGAGGGAGTCCACTCCGCCTCAACCTTTCCGCGCCAACCCCGGCGCCTCGACCCGAAAACCCGCCGCGACCAGCGCCGCGCGCACCGCCCCCAGCAAACGCGGCGCCTCCGGTCCGTCGCCGTGCACGCAGAGCGTGCGCACGCGCCCGCCTCGCGCCAAGGCCAGCGCCTGCGCCACCGCCGCGCCCTCCTCATGCAACACCGCGCCCGGCTCGCCTCGCGGCACCAGGCTGCCGTCCGCCCGATACGCGCGGTCAATGAACCCCTCCGCGACAAACGAGATCCCCGCCGCCTCCGCCGCCTCTCGCAAGGCCCCCGCGGGCGGCCCGTAGATCGCCGCGCCCGGCGTCAGCGAGCGCAGGGAGCCCGCAAACAACAGCGCATGCTCCCGCTCGCGATTGAGGAAATGATAGAGCGCCCCGTGCGGCTTGACGTAGCGAATCGGCAGCCCGACCGCATCGGCGTGCCGGCGCAGCGCCCAGATCTGCTCCGCGAGCAAAATCCCCAGATCCGCCAAGCCGATCTCCTGCTCGCGCCGCCCAAAATGCGCGCGATCCGCAAAGCCCGGGTGCGCCCCCAGCGCCACCCCGTGCCGCGCCGCGAGCGCGCAGGCCGCGGCCATCGTGGCCGCGTCGCCCGCGTGCGCCCCGCAGGCCACGTTGGCCGAGCTGATGCCCGCCGCAAACAGGGCCTCGTCCTGCGTGCCGCCCTCGCCGAGATCGGCGTTGAGATCGATCACGCGCCGCTCCTCGCCCGCCGCGCCGCCCGGGCCATCCGCGTCGTCCGCCTTCATCGCCACATGGTCAGCCCCACGCGCAGCTTGTTCAGATCGGCCGCCACGCGCAGGCGCGCCTGCTGCGCCGCCGAGACGTCGATCAACTTGAACACGATCTCCGCCCCCGGCCGCGCCTGCGCCAGCCTCGGCAAATCGGCCGAGGCCACCTGCCCGAGTTGGGGATAGCCGCCGATTGTCTGCCCCTCCGACATCAGCACGATCGGCTGCCCGTCCGGCGGCAGCTGCACCGTGCCCGGCACCACCGGCCGCGACACCTGCTCGCCCGCGCCGCCCGGCAGCGCAAAAGCCTCGCCCATAAGGCGCACGCCCATGCGGTCCGACTTGGCGCTCAACTGGAAACGCCGCCCCTCCACCGCGCGCGCCCCGCCGCCCGGCCCGAAGCGCTTGAAAATCAGGTTCCAGTCGAGCCCAGGCACGAGGCGCAGCTCCACCGTCTCCTTGCGCGTCGGCGCCGGCACCGGGGCCGCCAGGCGCCAACTCGCGCCCAGCCCCGCCACCTCGAGCGAACCCGCCCCGTGCGCCACGCGATCCCCGGCCGCCAGCGCCCGCCCGGCGAAGCCGCCGAAGCGCGCCCCCACCGCCGTGCCCGCGCCGCCCAGCAGACGCGGCACGCGCAGACCGCCCGCCACCGCGATGTAGAGCCGCGCCCCGCGCGTCAGCGCCGAGCAATCCACCACCTCGCCCGCCCGCACCGGCACCGGACGCCCCGGCGGCAGGGCCGGCGTCTCCGCCCCCACCGCCGCGATCACCGTCGCGCGGCCAAAGCGCAGGATCGGCCCCACGTAGGTGCACTCGAAAAGCGGCGCCTCGGGCGGGTTGCCCACCGCCAGATTCGCCACCGCCGCCGCCCAGGGATCGAGCGCGCCGCCCAGCCCCACGCCCAAGGCCGCGAAGCCGCGCCGCCCGAGGTCCTGCACCGTGGTCAGCGTGCCCGCCTTCACGATCTCCACCGCCGCCTCCGCCGCCCGCGGACGCGCCGCGGCCTCGTTCACCGGCCCGGCCCCCGCGCCCGCCGCCACCACGGGGACGACCGCCGCCTCGAGCTCGAGGCGCTCGACCTCACGAAAGCTCACCCGGTCGCCCGCCGCGAGGAGCGCCGGCCCCTCCATCCGCTCGGGGTTAAACAAGTCCAGCCCCGTGCGCCCGATGATCTGCCAGCCGCCCGGCGTCTCGCGCGGATACACGCCCGTCTGCTCGCCGCCGATGCCCACCGAGCCCGCCGGCACGCGCAGGCGCGGGCTCGCCCGCCGCGGCATGGCGAGCTTGGACGGCAGGCCGACCAGATAGGGAAAACCCGGGCTAAAGCCGATCGCCGCCACGTGGTAGCTCGCGCCCGCGTGCAGTTTCACCACCTCCTCCGCGGAGAGCTTGGCGTGCTTGGCCAGCGCCTCGAGGTCGGGCCCGTGCTCGCCTCCATAAACCACCGGCAGCACGTGCTCGCGCGGCTTGCGCGCGGCCCGCGGCGCGCTCGCCGCCTTGCCCGAGATGTGCCGCTCCAGCCACTCGCCCACCACCCGCCAGGGCAGCTCGCCATGCGAGGCCCGCACCCGCTCCGGCTCATAAACCACCCCCACGCTGCCGTAGGCCGGCACGATCTCCGTCACGCCCTCGAGCCGATCCGCCGCCAACCCGGCCGCAAACGCCCGCACCCTGGTCAACAGCGCCGCGTCCGGTTCTCCCGGGAAGGTAACCAGATAAGCCGTGTCGCCCATCGTGTGGAGATTCATGGCGGCACCCTGCGTCAGCCCCGCGTAGGGCACAAGCACGGCCCGCTTATTACAACGGCGAGCTTTCCTCATAACCGGCCGGAATGGGTTGCTCTCGGGCTCCGCGCGGGCGACACCTTGCATTTTCTGCCATGCCGACCCGTGTGTTTCCCGCAGTCCTAGTCATTCTTTGCGCCCTCAGCCTCAGCGCCTGCCGGCGGGAAGAGACCCGCACCTACACGGTGCCCAAGTCCGCCGAGTCCACCCCGCCTCCCGCCGCCCCCGCCACGCCTCCGCCCGCCGTCGCCGGCGGCGGCATGCCCGCCCTCCCCCCCGGCCACCCCACCACGATGCCGGGAGCCGACGCCGACGCGATGATGCGCAACACCCCCGTCAACGTCGCCACCGGCCCCGCCCTCACCTGGACCGCCCCGGCCGGCTGGGTGGTCGGCGCCGAGCGCCCCATGCGCCGCGGCACCCTCACCATCCCCGGCGACGGCCCCGCGGGCGACGCCGAGCTCGCCATCACCGCCTTCCCCGGCGACGTCGGCGGCAACCTCGCCAACGTCAACCGCTGGCGCCAGCAGCTCGGCCTCGGCCCCATCGGCCCCGCCGAGCTCCGCACCGCCCTCCAACACCTCCACGTCGGCCCCCTCCACATCGACGTCGTCGAGCTCGTCGGCCCCGCCAACCCGCCCTCCGCCCCCACCCGCGTGCTCGGCGCCATCGTGCCCCACGCCGGCTCCACCTGGTTCTTCAAACTCACCGGCCCCGACGCCCTCGTCGCCCGCGAGCGCGCCGCCTTCATGGGCCTCGTCCGTAGCATCCGCGCCGCCGAGCAGCCCGCCCCCACCACGGCCGCTCCCGCGCCCGCCCCGGTCTCCGCGCCCCCCGCCTACTAAGCCCGCCCGCCCAGCCCACGCTCGCTGCTCCACGCTCTCCGCCACCGCCCGTCCGCTCCGTCCGCTCCCTGCTCCCATGCGCGAACTCTACCGCGAATTCGTTAAGTTCTTTGTCTCGCTCAAGCTCACTGTCGCGCTCCTCGCGCTCTCGGCGCTCCTGGTCTTCCTCGCCACCATCGACCAGGTGCACCTCGGCATTTGGGCGGTGCAGGAAAAATGGTTCAAGAGCCTCATCGTCCTCCAGGACATCAAGGGCATCCCGGTGCCCATCTTCCCGGGCGGCTACTTCATCGGCGCGCTCCTGCTCATCAACCTCGTCGCGGCCCACGCCAAGCGCTTCGCCATGACGTGGAAAAAGGCCGGCATCCAGCTCGTCCACTTCGGCCTCATCCTGCTCCTCGTCGGCGAGTTCTTCACCGGCCTCTTCCAAGAGGAATACCAGATGCGCCTCGATGAGGGCGAAACGAAGAACTACTCCGAAAGCTGGCGCTTCAACGAACTCGCCATCGTCGACGTCACCTCGCCCGACGTGGACGTGGTCACCGTCGTCCCCGAGAAGCGCCTCGCCCGCCTCGATCGCCCCATCACCGGCGCCTCCCTTCCCTTCCAGATCGTCCCGCGCCTCTACTTCCCCAACGCCACCCTCGGCATGGTCGGCGACAACCCGCCCAACCTTCGCACCGTCGCCCACGGCGCCGACCGCGGCCTCGGCCCCCGCCTCCTCCTCGCCCCGCTCCCCGTCACCTACGAGCACAACAAGCGCAACCTGCCCGCCGCCGCCGTCGAGCTCATCGGCGCCGAGGGCAGCATCGGCACCTTCCTCCTCTCGCCCATGCTCGTGGAGCCCGAACGCTTCACCTACGCCGGCCGCGAGTGGTCGCTCGCGATCCGCTTCGAGCGCGAATACAAACCCTACTCCATCACGCTGCTCGAGTTCACCCACGATCGCTACCCCGGCACCGAGATCCCGAAAAACTTCTCCAGCCGCATCCGCCTCACCACGCCCGACCGCGTCACCGACCGCGAGGTGTTGATCTTCATGAACAACCCCCTCCGGCACGACGGCATGACCTTCTACCAGGCGGGCTTCGACAACAACGACCGCACCTCCATCCTCCAGGTCGTCCGCAACCCCTCCTGGGTCATCCCCTACCTCCGCTGCCTGCTCATGTCGGTCGGCCTCTACTGGCAGTTCGGCTGGCACCTCGCCCTCTTCACCGCCGGCCGCGGCGCCAAGGGCAAATCGCGCACCCCGAGCCCGGCCCTCGCCTCCGCCGCCACCGGCGCCGCACCCGCGCCCGACGCGTCCGCCGCCTCGGTGCCCGCCGCCCCCGCGCCCGCCGCGGGCGGCCTCGAGACCGCCCCCGGCGCGATCATCGCCGCCGGCCTCGTCATCTCCCTGCGCATCTTCGCCGCCGTGATCGGCCTCTGGATCACCGCCGGAGCCGACGGCACGCCCGCCGCCGTGGGCTTGAGCGTGCTCGTGATGGAGTTCCTCGTCTGCGCCGCGCTCTATCTCGGCCTGGCCAAACGCTCGCTCTGGACCACGCCGCTGATCAGCGCCTACGCGTGGCTCTCCCTGCTCATCCTCGCCGGCGTCTTCGCCTACGGCTTCATGAGTGAGGACATCTATGACGCCATCCTGCGCTGGGTCGTCATCGGCCTGCACGCCGTCACCGCCGCCGCCCTCCTCGGCCTCGCCCGCTCCTTCCGCCGGCCCGAGGTCGCCGCCTGGTTCGCCCGCCGCTGAGCCGGCCCCGCCACGCCTCCCGCGCCACGCTCTCCTCCTCCCTTCCCGCCCTTCCGATGCTCAAGCGTCTCGTCCCCCTCCTCGTCCTCCTCCTCGGCGTCGCCTATCTCGGCTCCACGCTCCGCCTGCCCTCGGTGCCCGAGGGCGAGCCCGACCACTACGCCTTCGGCAACCTGCCCGTGCTCGTCGGCGGTCGTATCAAGCCCTTGGATACAGTCGCCCGCACCACCCTCCTCCAGTTCCAGGGCCGTCAGTTCGTGCGCGACGCGGAGGGCAATCGCCTCGCGCCCTCCGCCTGGCTCGCCGACGTGCTCCTCCACGACCGCCGCGCCCACGAGCACCAGGTCTTCGAGATCGTCCACCCCGACCTGCTCGCCCTCCTCAAGCTCACCGAGGCCCAGGGCGCCGGCAAAAAACGCTTCTCCTACAACCAGCTCTTCCCCGGCCTCGAGGAGCTCGAGCGCCAGGCCGCCATCGCCCAGCCCATCGACCCGCAGCGCCGCACCCCCTTCCAGCGCGCCGTCAGCGCCCTGCGCGACAACGTCGGCCTCTACGTCCGCATCCAGGCCTCCTTCGTGCCCCCCCAGCTCGATTCTCCCCTCGACGAGCTGCGCGACTTCCAGAGCGATCTCGTCGCCGGCGTCGCCGCCGTGCGCCTCCGCCAGCAGGGCCAGCCCCACAACAAGGCCCTCGCCAACCGCGTCATGAGCCTCGCCTCGCGCTTCGATTTCATGGCGCGCAACGCCTACCTCTTCCCCATCCCCCCCGCCGAGGACAACCCCGACGACACCGCCTGGCGCAAGACCGGCACCGTCCTGCTCGAGACCTTCGCCACCGGCGAGATCGAGCCCCACGCCCTCAGCTACGCCGGCCTCGCCTACGCCTGGCGCGAGGGCAAGGCGGAGGAGTTCAACACCATCCTCGGCTACCTCCGCCCCGAGATCGAGAACCGCTTCGCCGACCAGATGGCCAAGGTCGACGGCGAGACCCGCTTCAAGGCCGCCGCGCCCTTCTACTCCGGCATGGTGATCTTCGTCGCCACCCTCCTCCTCGCCGTCTTCTCCTGGCTGCGCTGGCCCGAGACCCTCGGCCGCTCCGCCTACTACCTGCTCGCCCTCGGCTTCGTGCTCATGAGCGCCGGCATCCTCACCCGCATGTGGCTGGAGGGCCGCCCGCCGGTCACCAACCTCTACTCCTCCGCCCTCTTCGTCGCCTGGGGCTCGGTCGCCCTCTGCCTCATCCTGGAGAAGATCTACCCGCGCGGCCTCGCCAGCGCCGTCGGTGGCATCATCGGCTTCTCCGGCCTCATCATCGCCCACCACCTCTCGCTCAGCGGCGACACCCTCGAGATGATGCGCGCCGTGCTCGACTCCAACTTCTGGTTGGCCACGCACGTCGTCGTGATCACGGTCGGCTACAGCGCCACCTACCTCGCCGGCTTCCTCGCCGCCCTCTACATCCTTCGCGGCGTCTTCACCAAGGGGCTCGACCCCGAGACCGGCGCGGCCATCGAGCGCATGGTCTACGGCACGATCTGCTTCGCCACCCTCTTCAGCCTCGTGGGCACCATCCTCGGCGGCATCTGGGCCGACCAGTCCTGGGGCCGCTTCTGGGGCTGGGACCCGAAGGAAAACGGCGCCCTCATCATCGTGCTCTGGAACGCCCTCATCCTCCACGTGCGCTGGGGCAAGCTCGCCGGCATCCGCGCCTTCATGGCCCTCGCCATCTTTGGCAACATCGTCACGAGCTGGAGCTGGTTTGGCACCAACCTGCTCGGCGTGGGCCTGCATAGCTACGGCTTCACCGACCGCGGCTTCTGGGCGCTGGTCTTCTTCGCCCTGAGCCAGCTCCTCATCATCGGCCTCGCCGTCCTCCCCGGCATCCCCTGGCGCAGCGGCGGCTCCCCCGCCCCCCGTCCCGCCACCCCGTAACTCGTCGAGCCCGGCCCTAGCCGGCCTCCGCCGGCCGGGCCTCGACCAGCTCCACCGCCTCGCCGACCCGACGCCAGCGCAGGTTCCAGCCCGCGACCTTCATCCCGTAGACGCGCCCCTCGTCCGCCGCCTGGTAGGCCGGCTGCAAATCCAGCGCGAGCAGCTGCCGCGCGAGCCGTAGCACGTCCGCCGGCAGCGCCGCCTCGATCTCGGGCGGCACGAGGATCCGGCTCTCGTCGCGCCCGCTCGGCGCCGCCGCCGCCCAGTCCGCCCGCGCCTCGGGCTTCGCCTCGCACCAAGGCAGATAGGGCTTCACGTCATACACCGGCGTGCCGTCCACGCAGTCGATGCCCTCCACCCGCAGCACGCCGGCCCCGATCTCCAGCAGCCGCACGAGCGAGAGCCCGAGCCCGTTGGGCCGCAAAGGTGCGCGCGAGGCGAAGACCCCCACCCGCTCGTTGCCGCCCAGCCGCGGCGGACGGACCGTCGCCGCTCCGTCCCAAGGCGGGTTCTTGTGAAACCCGGTCAGCAGCCAGACATGCGAAAAGGCCTCCAACCCGCGGACAAAATCCGGCGCGGCAAAGGCGGGCAAAAACTCCACCCGCCCCTCCGCCGCCGGCACGAGGCCCGATTGCCGCGGCACGCCAAACTTCTCGCCGAAGGGCGTGCGCAGGATCGCGACGGGCTGGAGCAGATGCGGGCCGGGAGTGTTCAAAGCGGCCCCCACAGCGCGCCCGCCCGGCCCCGCCCGTCAAGGCGGGATTGCCTCGCGCCCGGGCCCCGCCTTCATCCCTCCCGTCCATGAGCACCCAATACTGGATGGTGAAGACCGAGCCCGAGGCCTACGCGTGGAGCGATTTTGAGCGCGACAAAAAGACCGTCTGGGACGGCGTGCGAAATTTCCAGGCCCGCAACCACCTCCGCGCGATGAAACGCGGCGACCGCGTGCTCTTCTACGCCAGCGTGACCACCAAGGCCGTGCTCGGCACCGCCACCGTCACCAAGGAGCACTTCCCCGACCCCAAGGCCGAGGAGGGCGACTGGTCCGCGGTCGAGCTGACGATCGGCGAGGCCTTCGCGCGCCCCGTCGAGCTCGCCACGATCAAGGCCGAGCCCCGCCTCGCCGAGATCCCCCTCCTGCGCCAGAGCCGGCTCTCCGTCATGCCCCTGGGCAAAGCCCACTTCGACCTGCTCGTGAAGCTGGGCGGCAAAGCCTAGCCGGCCTCAGCTCCAATCCCGCACCTCGATCGTCGCGCAGTGTTTGCGCGCCGCCTGCATCGCCTTCCACGCCGCGTTCTCCGAAGGGAAAAACTCGCTGCGCCCGAGCACCTCGTCGCGTCCCGCCTTGAGCACGAAGAACGGGCTGCCCGTCACCGCCCGCTTCAGCTCGAAGCCCTGCTCCCTCGCCCCGTGCACCCGCGCCGCCTCGATGGCCGCCAGCGCCGCCGCCTTCTTGGGAAAAGGACCGCTGATCAACAGCAGCTCATGCTGCTCCCCCTTGAGATTCACGATGTATTTGCCGTCCACCGACCGCTTCAATTCGTAGGGCATGCCTGCGAGCAACCGCTCCGCCGCCGCCCGCGCAAGCCCCCTGCGCTCCCCCTGCCCGCTTTTACCGCGCCGGAACAAATCCGTATTCGTAAACCCCCTACGAACAAAATCCTAAGTGCCGGAGCTCCCTGCCTTTTCGTCGGAAAATCGAGCCACCCACACCCACTGGGCAAAGCCCCTCAATCCCCCCGCCCATTCATCCCCCATCCGCTTCGTCGTCCGCCATCCCCCACCCGCCCTCCGTCCTCCGTCACCGGACCTCCCCATCCCCCATCCGTCATCCGTCATCCGTCGTCCGTCATTCGTCATTCGTCATTCCGCGGCGGCGGCCGCCGCCGCCATTCCCGTTCGACATTCGCCCTCCATCTCTCGTCATTGCCGTTCGAATGTCCGCCCTCGCCGCCGCCCAGCTCCCGTCTCCCCACATCGCGGGCCAGCCCCTCACCGCGCTGGCGCCGATGCAGGACGTCACCGACCTCGCTTTCATGGGGCTGATCGCGGATTACGGCGCGCCCGACTACTACGTCACCGAGTTTCTCCGCGTCCACGCCCAGTCCCGGCCCGAGGCGCACATCCTTCGCTCCATCGACGAAAACCGCACCGGGCGCCCGGTCTTCGCGCAGCTCATCGGCGAGGAGATCCCCCACCTCGAGCGCACCGTCGACCTCCTCCTCCGGCACCCGATCGCCGGCATCGACCTCAACCTCGGCTGCCCGGCGCCCAAGGTTTACAAAAAAAACGTCGGCGGCGGCCTCCTCCGCGACCCCGACCACGTCGACGCCATCCTCGCCGCCCTCCGCGCCCGCGTGCCCGGCCTCTTCACGGTCAAGATGCGTATCGGCTTCGAGGATACGCGCCATTTCGAGCGCATCCTCGCCTCCATCGCCCGCCACCGCGTCGACCTGCTCGTGGTGCACGGTCGCACGGTCAAGGAGATGTATCGCTCCGCCGTCCGCTACGACGAGATCGCCCGCGCCGTGCGCTCCGTGCCCTGCCCCGTCATCGCCAACGGCAACGTCACCAGCGCCGCCGCCGCCGCGCGCATCCTCGCCCAGACCGGCGCCGCCGGCCTCATGTGCGGCCGCCATGCGATCCGCAATCCCTGGCTCTTCCGCCAGATTCGCGAGCACCTCGCCGGCGCCCCCGTCTTCGCCCCCACCCTTCGCGACGTGCACGGCTACATCCACGCGCTCTACCGGGCCACGGGCGCGGGCTTCATCAAGCCGGAGCTCGACGCGACGGCCCGCGAGCGGGCCCACGTGGCGCGCATGAAAAAGTTCCTCAACTTCGTCGGCCAGTCCGTCGATCCCGCCGGCGGCTTCCTCCACGACATGCGCCGCGCGATGACCGAGGCCGAGTTGTTCGTGGTCTGCGAGCGACATCTTCTGGCCGAGCCCGAGCGCCCCTTCGCCGACGAACCCTACCCCGGCGTTGTCGCCCGCCCCAACTGCGAAAGCCCCGAAGCCGACGGCTGCTCGCTGGAAACCGTCACGGCTTAGGCGCGGCCACGCCGTCGCTGGACGAGCCGTCGGAAAAGGTCGAAGGTCGGAAAGTCGAAAGACTGAGGTCGAGTCCTCGCGCCGGGGCGCGAAAATGGAAGGAGCGACGGGGCTCCCGCCCCGTCGGTTTGCCCTGGGAGCGCCGAGCCCCAGCTCGGCAAAGGGCGAGCCGTCGAGAGTCGAAAAGTCGAAGGTCGCAAGTCGAGTCCTTCGCGCTGGCGCGCGAGATTGGAGAGGAGCGACGCGGCTCCCGCCCCGTCGGCTTGTGCACGGGGCGGGAGACCCATGCCCCCCCAGCGCGAAAATCGAGAGGATGAGGCGCCCCAGCGCCTCGGTGATGACTTTAGACTTTCAGCCCTTCGACCTGAGACTGCGCGCGCAGCGCGCACCGCGCAGCGCTACGGCGCACGCCACCACGCCGCGAGCTTCGCCCAGGCACGCGCGCGGTGGCTGATGCGCCCCTTCACCTCCTCGCCCAACTCCGCGTAACTCCGCGCATGCCCCTCCGGGACAAACAAAGGATCGTAGCCGAAACCCGCTCCCCCTCGCGGCTCCTCCAGCAAGACCCCCCGGCACTCGCCCTCGAAGACATGCTCGGCGCCGGCCTCGTCGATCAGGAGCAGAAGACAGTAGAACTTCGCCCCGCGCCGCTCCGCCGGCACACCACGCATCACCTCGGCCAGCTTGCGCAGATTGGCCGCCGCGTCGCCCTGCGGGCCCGCGAAGTAGGCGCTCTCCACCCCCGGCCCGCCGCCGAGATGCTCCACGCACACGCCGCTGTCATCGGCCAAGACCACGCTGCCCGGCGGGGCCTGCTCCCAGAGCGCCCGCGCCTTCTTGCGCGCGTTGCCGAGAAAACTGCCCGTGTCCTCCACCACCGGCGGCATGCCGCCCAGCGCCTTGGCGGAGAGGATCTGCACGCCCAGCCCGTCCCGCTCGGCCAGCGCCCCCATCTCGGCGACCTTGTGCGCGTTGCCCGAGGCCAGATAGATCACCCGGTTTTTAGCTGCGTTCATCGGCGTCATCCTCGGTTAAAGGCCCTCTGATCAACTCGTCCTCGCCCAGCCGCTCCCTCGCCGCGCCCGCGGCGAAACTCCACTCGACCCGCCCGCCCCAGCCCTCGCCTCCGGCCTTCGGGGCGCGATACAGGAACCCGTAGTCCAGCGCCCCCGCCGCCCGCGCGTCGGCCAGCAAACGCGCCCCGCCCTCCACATAAACCCCGCTGATCCGCTCCGCCGCGCAGCGCCGCGCAAAGGCCTCCCAGCCGGCCCGGCCGCGCGTCGTCTCCTGCGACCACACGCACACGCCCGCCGCCTCGAGCCGCGCGCGCGTCGCCGCGTCCGCGGCCGCGCTCGTCACCACGATCGTGCGCTCCTTCCAGCGGTCCGCATACACGCGCGGCCAGCCCGCCTCGGGCCCGGCCGCGCTGGCGAGGGTGGCGTCGAAGACGAAGCGCCATCCGCAGTCCTCCCGCTCCGTGCCGTCCGCCTCGCGCCAACGCCGCGTCAGGGCCGGGTTGTCCGCGCGCACGGTGCCGGCGCCGACCGCGATCGCGGGAAAAAGTCTCCGCCAGTGGTGCACGTTCTCGCGCGCCGCGGCCCCCGTGATCCAGCGATCCGCGCCCGCGGGCGGCCGCGAAAAACCCTCCCGCGTCGTGGCGATCTTGCCCGCGAGAAGCGGGCGCCCCCGCGTGATCCAGTGCCGAAAAATCAGGTTCAGCTCCGCGCACTCCGCCGCGCGCACGCCCTCCACCACGTCAAGCCCCGCCGCCCGCAGCACCTCCGCCCCGCGCCCCGCATGCGCGGGGTTGGGATCCGCTGCGCCGATGACCACGCGCCGGATGCCGCCCGCGGCGAGGATCGCGTCGCAACACGCCCCGGTGCGCCCGGCCGTGGAGCAGGGCTCCAGCGTCACCACCATCAGCGCGCCGTCCCGCGGCCGTCGTCCGAGGCTCGCCAGCGCCACCCGCTCCGCGTGCGGCCCGCCGTCGCGCGCATGCCAGCCCTCCGCGACCACCACTCCGTCCTCGACGATCAGCGCCCCCACCATCGGGTTGGGGTGCGTCTCGCCCCACGCGCGCCGCGCCAGCTCCAAAGCCCGCCCCATCAGTTGCTCATGGTCCGCGCCCATCTGCTTGATCCGCGCCCGAGCCCCTAGCCGCGCACGAAGGGATTGCTCGCCTTCTCCACGGCCACGCTGGTGGCGTCTCCATGGCCCGGATACAGCGTGGTCTGGGCCGGCAGGGTGTAGATCTGCTCGCGGATCGACTTCTCGAGCACCGCCATGCTGCCGCCGGGAAAATCGGTCCGACCCACGCCGCCCTGGAAAATCGCGTCGCCGGTGAAGGCCACGCCTTCCGCCTCGCACCAGAACAACACGCTCCCCGGGCAGTGCCCGGGCACGTGACGCAGCTCCCACTTGCGGCCCAGCGCCTCGATCACCTCGCCCTGCTTCACCCAGCGGTCGGTCTTCACCGGGGCGAGCCGGATCGTGCCGGGCAAAAAGACCTCCATCACGCCCGGAGTCTCGAGCAGCACCTTGTCGTCCGGATGCGCGCTCACCCGCGCCCCCGTCTGCTTCACCAGCTCGGCCGCGCCCTGCATGTGATCCCAATGGCCGTGGGTGATCCAGAGCTCCGTCAGCTTGCAGCCCTCGCGCGCGAGGATCGGTTTCACCTCGGCCCAGACCTCGCCGGGAGCGTCGACGAGCACCGCCTCGCCGCGGGCGGCGTCGGTCAGCAGATAGGCGTTGGTCTCGATGGGCCCGGCGGGCAGGACGTGGATTTTCAGCGACATGGGAAAAGCGGCTCCCAGCACACCCCAAAGCCTCGCGCCCGCAAGCTCCGGCACGCGACGCCGACATTCCGGCCGGCGCCGACATCGCGGCGTGACTTCGCGCCCCGCCTCCGCTTTGCATCGCCGCTCTCCGCGATGAAATACACCGTCAGCAAGCGCTTCGCCTTCGAAGCCGCCCACTCCCTTCCCCACCTGCCGATCGGCCACCAATGCCGCAACGTGCACGGCCATTCCTACGTCGTGGAGATCTTTTGCAGCGGCCCGCTCGACGAGCGGGGTTTCGTGATGGATTTCGCCGAGCTCTCGGACGCGATGAAACCCGTCCTCGCCCGCCTCGATCACCAGTTCCTCAATGACGTGCTACCGGTGCCGACCACCGCCGAGAACCTCGGGGCCTGGATCATGGAGCAACTCAGCCCCACCCTGCCCCTGCTCACCCGGGTGGACGTCCACGAGACGGCCCGCACCTGCGCCCGCGTGGAGCGTTAGGGTATGGCTGGAAAGTAAACTCCTCGTGCGGGGACAAGGCCTTTCGCCCTTGCCCCCGGACCAGCCGTCGAACCCAGGCCTGCCGGCTCAGTGCTTGAAGTGGCGGATGCCGGTGAAGACCATCGCCATGCCGCGCGCGTCGGCGGCGGCGATGACCTCGTCGTCACGCACCGAGCCGCCCGGCTGGATGGCCGCGGTGGCGCCGGCCTCGGCGGCGGCGATCAAGCCGTCCGCGAAGGGGAAAAGCGCCTCGGAAACGACGACCGAGCCCCGCAGGTCGAGCTTGGCCTCGCCCGCTTTCCAGACCGCGATGCGCGAGCTGTCGACGCGCGCCATCTGACCGGCGCCGACGCCGAGCGTCTGCTCGCCGCGGCAGTAGACGATGGCGTTGGACTTGACGTGTTTGCAGACACGCCAGCCGAACATCATGGTCGCCCACTCCTCGGGCGTGGGCTGGCGCTTGGTCACCACCTTAAACTCGGCCGGGTTGCCCAGGATCTTGTTGCGATCCTGCACGAGCAGGCCGCCGACGACCGAGCGCACGTCGAGCAGCGAGTCGGCGCCCACGCCCTCCTTGGCGATCATGAGGCGGAGGTTTTTCTTCTTCGCGAAGATCGCCATGGCCTCGTCGCTGAAGCGGGGAGCGATGATCACCTCGGTGAAAATCTCCGAGATCGTCTTGGCGAGACCGGTCTCGAGGGTGCGGTTGACGATGATGATGCCACCGAAGGGCGCCTGGCGGTCGGTCGCGAAGGCTTTTTCCCAAGCCTCCTCGAGCGTGTCGGCCGAGGCGACGCCGCAGGGGTTGGTGTGCTTGAGGATGCACACCGTGGGCTTCTCGAACTCGCCGATGAGGTAGGTGGCGGAGGTGATATCGAGGATGTTGTTATATGAGAGTTCCTTGCCCTGAAGCTGCGAGAAGTGGTCGTGGAAGCTGCCGTAGAGCGCGGCCTTCTGGTGCGGGTTTTCGCCGTAGCGCAGGCTCTGGGCCTTGGTGAGCGAGAGGCTGAACTGCTTGGGGTAACCACTCAGCGCCTCGAGGTCGGGCTCCTCGGCCTGGCTCTCGAGGTAGCGCGCGATGGCGGCGTCGTAGCTGGCGGTGCGCTGAAAGACCTTGAGCGCGAGCTTGCGGCGCAGGGCGGGCAACTTCGCCGGCTCGGCGTAGGCGGCGAGCACGGAATCATAGTCGTCGGGATCGCAGACCACGGCGACGGCGTCGTGGTTCTTGGCCGCGCTGCGCAGCATGGAGGGACCGCCGATGTCGATGTTCTCGATCGCCTCCTCGAAGTGGACGTCCTTCTTCGCGACGGTTTGCTCGAAGGGGTAGAGATTGACGACCACGAGGTCGATGAGGCCGATGCCGTGATCGCGCGCGGCGGCGAGGTGGTCGGCCTTGTCGCGACGGCAGAGCAAGCCGCCGTGGATCTTCGGGTGGAGGGTCTTCACGCGGCCCTCCATCATCTCGGGGAAGCCGGTGTGCTGGCTCACTTCGGTGACGGGGAGGCCCTTGTCGGCGAGCAGCTTCGCCGTCCCGCCGGTCGAGAGCAGCGTGAAGCCGTGCGTTTTCACCAGGGCGCTCGCGAATTCCACGAGACCGCGTTTGTCGCTCACCGAGAGCAGGGCCAGCTTTTGCATAAGGAAAACGGACAGAAGTGCGCCGCGGATTTCGCCCGCGCAAGCCGTTTTCCGGGGTCCGCTTTTTCCGCTTCACGACCGGAGGCGGGAAGCTCGGCCCAGCCCGGAGCCCGCTCAGCCCCCGGCGCGAGCGATCCCCGCGAGCGTGCGGCGACTGAGCACCGAACGGGTCTCCTGGAAGTCGCTGAGCGGCGGCGCGGCTTCGCCGGACTTGGCGACGAGCCAGGTCGGCTTTTCCTCCTCGGAGCGGATCTTGAACAAATGCCACTCGCCGCGGAGCTTCTTGCCGGCGAGCCGCAGCTTCAGATTGCCCGAGGCATGCGAGCCGCCCAGCAGCTCGTAGGTGCCGATATCCCACACCATCACCGTGCCGCCGCCATACTGGCCCTTCGGAATCACGCCCTCGAAACGCAGATAATCGAGCGGGTGATCCTCCACCTCGATGGCGGCGTGTTTCACGCCGAGGCTGGTCGGCAGACCCTTCGGCACCGCCCAGGATTTGAGCGCGCCGTGCATCTCCAGACGAATGTCGTAGTGGAGCCGCGTGGCGTCGTGTTTTTGGATGACAAAACGCGGCGCGGCGGCGCCACCCGCAGCTCGCGCGAGCGCGGTTTGCTTGGCGGGCGAGAGCTTTTTCGCGTCGGCCGCGGCCGCGGGCGCCGGCTCGCGGGTGCGGCGGAAGTCCCTCTTGGCCTCGTAGGCGGCGAAGGAAGGCATCGGCGCCGGCGCGGCATCCGGGCCCAAGCGCCCAAAGGCCGGCGGGAGCCGCTGCTCCAGCCTGAGCAGGGGCGCGAAGAGATCGCCGAGCTTTGCCAGACGGCGAAGCGCGGCGGCGGGCTCGAAGAACAAAGTCCCCGGATCGCGCAGGCGCCGCAGCTCCTCCCAGCGCACCGGCATCGAGACGAAGGGGCGCTCGCGTTTGCCGCGCACCGAGTAGACGCCGACCGTCGTCTTGGCCTCGTGGTTCTGGCTCCAGTCGATGAGCACCCGGCCGCGTCGAAGCGCCTTGGCCATGCCGCTCACCACGAGGTCGGGCCGCGTCTGCTCCAGGTGCTCGGCCACGCCCTTCGCAAAGGCCCGGGTGGCGGCATAGGTCAGCTCGGTGTTGAGCGGGACGTAGAGTTGCAGCCCTTTCGAGCCGGACACCTTTGCGAACGACTCCAGCGCGAGTCCGTCGAGAATCTGCTTCACGAGAAACGCGACCTCCGCGCAGGTGAGCAGGTCCGCGCCCTCCCCGGGATCGAGGTCGAAGACCAAGTGCGTGGGCCGCCCGAGCGCGGGTGCGCGATGAAGAAACGGATGCAGCTCGATGGCCGCGAGATTCGCGCACCAGGCAAGAGTGGGAGCGTCGTTGATCAAGATGTAGCGCGTGCCGTCCGCACGGTGGCGATGCGCGACCATCTGGGTGGCGATCCACGAGGGCGCGTGCTTGGGCACGTTTTTCTCATAAAAGCTCTCGCCCCCCACCCCGTCGGGAAAGCGGATCAGCGTGACCGGCCGATCCCGCAGATGCGGGAGGAGACAAGGCGCGGCATCGAGGTAGTAGCGGATCAGCTCGCCTTTGCTGAACCCGCTTTCGCGAAACAAGACCTTGTCGAGATTGGTGAACGCGATTTCGGGCGGAGCAAGCGGAGCGGGCACGACGCGGGAGCGGGCTCTTGCCATTCCCACCATGACATCGCGGGCCGCGCCGGGAGCCGCCGGACGCCGCCCGGCACGCGCTACAGGAAATATCCGCGCTGCTTCTCGGAGATCGGCAGCCCGGCCCGCTCCATCACCTGCAGCAGATCCTCCCAGACCGAACGCTTCGACTTCTTGCTCACCGCGCGCAGCAGATACTCGGGGTGGTAGGTGACCATGAGGGGGCGCCCGTCAAAATCATGCCACTTGCCGCGCATCTCGCCGATCTTGGTGAAGCGCTCGCCGAGCAGCGCCTGCGCGACCGTGCCGCCGAGCGCCACGACGAGATCGGGCTGCACGATCTCGATCATCGCGCGGAGAAAGGGCAGGCAATACGCCAGCTCGGCCGCCTGCGGCGTCTCGCGGCCCGAGGGCTCGATGGAGCGCGGGCGCCAGCAGACGAGGTTGCTGACAAACACCTGCTCGCGCTTGAGGCCCATGCCGACGATCATCTTGGTCAAGATCTCCCCGGCCGGCCCGACGAAGGGCTCGCCCTGCGTCTCCTCCTCCGCGCCCGGCGCCTCCCCCACAAACAATATCTTCGCGTCGAGCGAGCCGGAGCCGAGCACCAGCTTCTTGCCCGGACGCAGGTTCTCCGCGCAGACGGGATTCTTGGCCGCCAGCTCCTTCAGCGCCGCCCAGCGCAGGGCCTTGTCGCCGACCGGCAACACGAGCTCGGGCGCCGGAGGCAGCACCTTGGCCGGAGGCGCCGCCGGCAGCTTCGGCGCGGGAGCCGCCGCACGCGCCGCCGGCTGGCGCGCAAAGGCCGCGAAATCCGCCGCCACCGCCGCGCTCGTCCCCGCCGCGCCCGCGGGCCGCTCGGTCCGCGCCGGGGCCGCCGGGGCCGCAGCGCCGCCCCGAGCGCGCACCAGCGCGCGCAAACCCGCGATCGCCTCTTCGCTGACAGGCACCACCTGCTCGCCCTCGGCTTTCAGCCGGGCCAGCTCTTCGGAGATCGCCTGCAAGACCGCGCGCATCGTTGGGAATCCATCAAGCCTGAGCCGCCGCGGGCGCGCGCGTCAGCATCAACTTCTCCACATACTTCCCGAGCAGATCGAACTCCAGGTTCACCGGGTCGCCGACGCGTTTTTCGCTGAGATTGGTCGCCGCCACGGTGTGCGGGATGAGCCACACCGCGAAGGAGTCGCCCTCCACCTCGGCCACCGTCAGCGAGATGCCGTCGATCGCGATGCTGCCTTTGTGGATCAGATACTTCCCGCCGCCCGCGGGAGCCTTCACCCTCAGGTAGCGGTCCGCGCCGCGCGGCTCAAACACCTCCACCACGCCCAGACCGTCCACATGGCCGGTGACAAAGTGCCCGCCCATCTTGCCACCAAAGCGCAGGCTGCGCTCCAGATTGACCGCCGAGCCGGGAGCGACCGCCGAGATGCTCGTCAAGCGGCACGTCTCCTCGAGCAGGTCAAACTCGAGCCCGCCCTCGTCAAACTTCACCACCGTGAGGCAACAACCGTTGACCGCGATGCTGTCGCCCAGCGCCACGTCGGCCAAGGCCGCGCGCGCCGAGACGCGCAGCTTCCACGCGTCGCCGCCGCGCTCGAAGCGCTCCACTCTCCCCGTCTCCTCGATGATGCCGGTAAACATGGCCCCGACATGCCGCCGTGTTAGGCGCGCCGGGGCAACTCTCCTTTGCGGCGGCTTGGCGTGGCGCAGGCGTGCAGACGTCCCGACCTGAAACGGGAAACGGACGCCCCTCCGCCGCCACGCTACTGCGCCTGCAAGGGGCCCATCCGCTGATTGTGCAGCTCAAGCGCGCGCTCCGGCCAGGTGGGTTGCTGAAAGATCCGCGCGTCCTCGGAGTTTCGACGCAGCCCCGCGGTGAATTCGAGGAAACGCCTCGTGTTGGGGTGCTGCCCGTCGTTCAAGAACGGCATCCGCGCCCGCACCCGATCCCAGGAATCGGCCTCGGCCTGCCGCCAGCGCCAGGACTCCATAAACTCGGAGGCCACCATCTCGCGCCACATCGGATTGTCGCTCAACTCCGCCCCACGCGCCTCCGCGCGCCTCCGCGCGAGGTAGGGCTCGAAGGCCGCGCGCTCGGGGCTGTTCTCGCGCTGCAACTCCGGGTAACGTTCAAAAGCCCGGGCCCACGATTCATTCGTGAACTCGCGACGATTCTCCTCGAGGATCTGCTCCAAGTCCGGACGCTCCTCCTGTGGCACCAGCGCGGCGGCGAGATTGGCCGTCGGCGCCTGCTCCGTCCGATGACTGCGGGGCTGATAGGTGATGCGGCTCCCGTCCTCCCCGACCCAAGTCGTCACGGGCATATCCGCGGAGGCTTCCTCGACCCGCGTGTAGACCACGGGCGTGATCGTCGGCCGATTGTCCGAACCATCGTGCGCGGTCGGCGGCGGGATGAAATTGGGATCCACCGAACGCCCGTCGTTCCCGAACACGGGCCCGAAGCAGTAAAAGACATACTGGATGACCGACTCCGTCTGGCTGACCTCGGGCCGTTCTTGCGTCTCGCCCTCCCCGGGCGCCGCCTCGGCCCGCGCCCCTCCCGCGGACGGTGCACCCCGCTCGGCCGCGGCCGCGGCGCCACGCGCCTCCAAACCGGGCGAGGTCACGGTCAACCTTGGCGGCTGAACCGCAAAACCCGGAGCCCCTCCGACGACCTGCAAGGGCGCCTCCTCAAACACATCGAGCCGCAGCGGAACCGTCGTGCCGCCACTGTTGGCCAAGGCGAAGGAGGCCAGAAGCGTCGGGGTGAAACAAACAACAAGCGTGGAAGCCTTCATGGGGATTTCCTCCGGGGTTGGGGGTTCCCATAAGGGGATTCGCGCGGCCGAAACGCGCAAGGGGTGGACGGCGCGAAAACGCCCCGGGATCGGCATCGGGGAATTCACCCACTGCGACGGCTTCCCCGGGGGAAGATGCGCCGCCACGGTGCGCACGCGAGGACTTGCTCAGGGCCCTCGCCCAGCCGGCGCCGCTGCGGACGGCGGCGGAGGCAAGACCACCGCCGACGCATCATACCACTCGGCATAGAACCCGCGTCCCGCCGACGCCGGGCCTCCGCCCACGCCGGCGCTCGCGCCCGACGCCGCGCCCGGCGAAGCCCCGCCGCTCGCGCAGCCCGAGACGCCCGCGCCTAACAGACCCGCGCACATCGCGATCGCCACGCGGCGCGCGCGCCGCGCGGAGTTTCTCCCTGCCGTTGGTCGCTTCTTCGTCGATTTCATCGGATCACCTCCACCTCAAAAGTCTCGGCGGCCACCGCTCCACTCCGCACCGGAGCCCCGAGCGGCAAACTCTCGTAAAGCCCGAAAACCGCCCCCACCGGATCGGCGATGATCGCCACCCGTCCGCCGATCAGATCGATCGTCGGCTCGCGCAACACCCGCCCGCCCGCCCGACGCGCCGCCCGCGTCACCGCGTCGATGTCGGCGACCCCGATCAGGACCATCCAACCCGCCCCGCCCGACACCCCCGTCGGCTGCACCCCCGCGAGGTCACGTCCCTGCGCCCGCAACACAAAATCGAAGGCAAACATCGGCGTGCGCGTCTCGTCCCGCACCTCCAGCCCGAGCAGTTCGTGATAAAACCTTGCCGCCATCGCCGGCTCCCGCGCCAGCAACACCGGCCAAAAACCTCGCGCCGGCTCCACCCCGCCCTCTCTTCGGGAAACCAGACCAAAGACCGCCCCCTCCGCATCGGCCCACAAACGCGCGCCGCTCGCCGGTCCCGCGCCCCCGTGCGAGGCCTCGACCAAGCCGCCGCCCGGGCGCCCCGCCGCCTCGCGGCCGAGCTCCGCCGCCCCCTCGTGCGCGAAAAACGGCAGCCAGCGCCCGCGCAGCCCCTCCATCCGCTCCCCCGCCCGATAAGTCACCGCCGCCACCGGTCGGCCGTTGCGCGACAACACCACCGCGTCGCGCGCGCCCGGCCCCGTGCGCTCGCTGCTCCACCCGAGCGTCCGCTCGTAGAAGGGCGCCATCTCCGCCGGGATTCCGTTGGTCAAGAGCTCCACCCAGACCAGCTCCGCAGCCCGCGCCGAGGGTCCGATCAACCCGAACCAAAACCCCGCGACCAAGCCCAGCCATCTGTGCGCACCCCGATAAATCATGCCCCATGCACACCAGATCACGCGCCCGCTGCAAACCTCAACCCACGCGGCACGCGTCGCGCCGGTCCGCTCACCGGAAGCGCGCCAATCTCGCCGCCACATCCGCCCGCAGGCGCTCGATGTGCCCGAGCACGAAATCCTCCACGTCGCGCGTCGGCTCCGCGACCAAGGGCGTGAGATCCATCGCCCAGGTGATGCCGCGCAGGCGGTCCGTCGCGTGCGAGGTGTGGAAGGTCGCATGCGCCAGACGCCGCCCCAGAGCCGCGAGGTCGTAGCGCTTGCCGCCCGCCACTTGGGAATCGAAGACCTTGAGCAACTCGCCCGCCAGCTCCGGACGCCGTCCGCTGTCCAGCGCCACCTTGTCCGCGTCGACCAGCCAATCGAGGTCGCGCCACACCTCCGCGCCGAGCACGCGCCGGGGCCTTTTTTCCGCCGGCAGGGCGCGCAGCGCCTCCAGGCAACGCAGAAACACCGCCACGTGCGTGTCGTGTTTGTCCGCCGGCTGGTGCAGATACACGAGCTCCGGCGAACAGGCGCCGAAGATCGCCGCGAGATCCGCCGCCACCCCCGGGTGCCCGGACCGCTTCACGTCCGCGCTCGGATGCGCGAGCTGGATCTGGATCGCGTAGCCGCCGAGGCGCGCCGCCGCGCGCTGCTCCTCGCGTCGCAGGGCGCGCATCCGCTCGTCACTAAAATCTGAATACGCGCCGGTCCGCGGCGAGCCCGCCCCGTCCGTGACCACCACCCCGCCAAAAGCGCGCCGCGCCGGCTCGTCCAGGCAGTCGCAGATCCCGTCGTAGGCGAGGATCTCGATGTCGTCCTGGTGCGCCGCCACGCACAGGTGCGTCACGCGCGCGAGGGCCTCGGCCGCGTCTCCGCCCGAGGGCACATACACATCCGCTTCGGCGCGGGAAAAAGTCGGCGCGGCCATGGGAACGTCCTCAGAGCGGCGAGGGATAGACTCCGCGCGCGACCAGCTCGGCCAGGGCCGCCTGCACCCGCGCCTTGTCCTCGCGGTAGGTCACGCCGAACCAGTGATCGCCGGTCGGCAGCACCCGCACCCGCGCCGCGCCCGCCTTGACCAACGCATCCACCGCCGCCGGCAGGTAGAACTCCGCCTTGGGCTCCGCGCCGCGCGCCGCCACGAAGGCCCGCCACGCCGCGTCGAGCTGCGCCAGAAACACGCGCCCGCCAAAGCCCCAGCAGTTCATCGACACCGGCGTCGCCGGATCGTAGCGCCGCCCCGGCCCCACCTCGCTCGCGAGGATGCCGGTGTGCTCCTGGATGTCGGTGAGAAACGCGTCCGGCCCCACCGTGCACACCCCGCGCGACACCGCACCGTTCTCCGAGAGCGTGTTGCCCAGCGGAAAGCCGACCATCGCGTAGGTCGGCGGCACCCCGCCGCCTTGCCCGGCACCCTCCTCGCCGCGCAGGAACTCCGCCAGCGCGCGCAAGGACCCCGCGCCGTAGAAATCATCCGCGTTGACCACCGCGAACGGCCCGTCGATCGCCTCCCTCGCGCACCACACGGCATGCCCGGTGCCCCAAGGCTTTTCGCGCCCCGCCGGCACCGCAAATCCCTCCGGCAGCATGTCCAGTTGTTGGAACGCGTAGTCCACCTCGAGCTTGCCCGCGAAGCGCGCGCCAACCGAGGACCGGAAGGCCTCCTCGAAGTCCCGCCGGATGACGAACAAGACCCGCCCGAAGCCCGCGCGAACCGCGTCGTGAACCGTGTAGTCGAGCACCGTCTCGCCCGCCGGCCCCATGGGGTCGATCTGCTTGAGGCCGCCGTAGCGGGAGCCCATGCCGGCGGCGAGGACGACGAGTGTGAGAGTCATGCGCGCGGCACGCTGAGCCTCCGCCCGCTCGCTGGCAATGCTCGCGCACGGGGCCCCAGGCGCCACCGGCGGGCCGCCCGGGCGCCCGCCGCCTGCGTCTCTTTCCTGCCTGCTTTTTCCTAGGGGAGCCGGGGGTCTTGACGATGCCGCATCGGAGAAAATCCTAGGTGCATGGCAGGTGCGATACCGAGCGTCCTATCCCCCAAACCCTCGTCCGCGGGCCTCGGTCCCCGCGCCCTGCTCGGCCTCGCGCTCGCGTTTCTCACTCTCGGCGCCGCCCCTGCTGCGCTCCGCGCGCTCACGCTCGAATCGAGCCTCTCCGCCGCTCCGGGTCTCAACGCCCTCGCCCTCCAGCGACTCCACGAGGCCGGGCTCGATGCGCCCCCACTTCCCTCCGCCTCGCGCGGCCTGTCCTTACCCCCGGCCGTCGACAACAGCGCCCTGCCCGCCTTCCCGCCCCTCTTCGACCAAGGCGAGCTCGAGTCCTGCACCGCGGTGGTCAGCACCTACTATCAACTTACCCACGCCACCGGTTTGCTCCGCGGCTGGGATCAATCGCGGCTCTCCGACGCCAACCGCTTCTCCCCCTCCTGGACCTTCAACCTCACCAACGGCGGCGCAAACCTCGGCGTCAGCCTCTCCCGCGCCTACCTCGCCCTCGCCGAGCACGGCGCGGTCACGCTCGATCACCTGCCCTACCGCCTGCCGGGTTCCTCCAAACTCGATCCTTTGCGAAACCCCGAGGATCCCGCGCTGCGCGAAAAGGCCTTGGTCAACCGCATCGCGCGCTTCGGCGTCGTGGAATCGAGCAACGCCGAACTGTATCTCGCCGAGCTCAAGCGCCTGCTCCTCAAGGGCCACCTGCTCACCGGCTCGACCGCCATCGAGGCGTGGAACCGCAGCACCATCGCCACCCCGCCCGGCGAGACCGCCGCCCGCCACGCCGGCGAAAGCATCTGCACCCGGATCGATCCCTCCGCGCCCTACACCCACGCCATCACCATCGTCGGCTACGACGACGAGATCTGGGTCGACCTCAACGGCGACGGCATCGCCAGCCCCGACGAGCGCGGCGCCTTCAAGATCGTGAACTCCGGGGGCACGCGCGATTGGAACGCGGGCTTTCGCTGGCTCCACTACTCCGCCGTCGCTCGTCCGGGCGTCGACAAGGGCGCGCGCCGGGGAGCCTTCTGGGGCGACCGCGTCTACTGGCTCCTTCCCGCCGCGTCGCCCGAGCACGAGCTCGGCCCCGACGCCCCGGCCTACGTCGGCACGCCGCTGCTCGAGGAGAGCTCCGCCGGCGCCCCCGAGCTCCCCTGATTCCGGAGCATTCGGGCATGCCGAGGTCCGGGGAGCGCACCCGTCTCGGGTGCTGCGCCGGGCGTCCCGCCCGGCGTCTCCCTGCGGGGTTTCGGCGAGACGCCGAAACCAGCCCGCGAGACGCGGGCGCTCCCCGGACCGCGCTCGGGCCGACACTGGCCGCTCACGACGCCGGCCCGGCTGCGGGCCTTCGGCTCAGCAGGAAGAGTCGCAGGCCGACTCGCAGGCGCCGGCCTTTTCAGCCTTGGCGCCCTTCTTCTTGCCTTTAGCAGCCTTGCCCGCCTCACCGCAGGCCGCCGCGTCGCCGCAGCCGCTCGCCTCGCCGCAAGCGCCGCCGCTCGCCTTGGCCTTCTTGCCCGCCTCGGCCGCGCGGCCCTTGGCCTTGGCCCCGGTGCAGCAGCAATCCGCGTCGACACCGCACACCTTGCCATCCGGGCGCACCTCGCATCCGCAACAGGCCGCCGCGGCGGGCTTGGCCGGCTTGGTGGACTTCACTTTGCCACCGGCACCACCTCCGGCAAAGGCAACGGAGCTGGCAAACACGACGGCAAAAACCAGGGTGACGACGGAACGGAGGGTTTTCATGGGAGGGCTGGATGTGGTTGAAGAAAAAAGGCCGGACCTAGTGTGGTCCGACCTGTATGCTACGCGCCTCTTGGGCGCAACCCTCGGGAAAATCACCGTCCCGCGGCGGCGGCTTGCGGCGGACCGAACGCGAAGGGCCGCTCCGCGAACCCCTCCGGCACCACAAACAAGCTGTCGGGCACCGGGCCTTGGTTTACCTCGGTGGCCTGCATCGTGATGCGCATCTGCGGCATCGTCATCTCCATCTTCAGGGGCACGCCGTCGACCTGCTTGAGGTAGCCCGCGTCCTGCCCACCGAAGCGCGCCTTGGCCAGCGCCTTGGAGTCGAGACCGGGGATCTCGGTCGTCGCCCACAAGACCCCGCGCACGGTCACGTCGTCTTGGCGGATCTCCACATGAAATTCGCGGCAGGTGTAGCCGAGGATCTTGGTCGTGCCCGACCCCTTGGTCACCTTGGCGTCCACCTGGGCCGCCTGGGCCTCGGCGTCCTCGATCGGGATCCGGGAAAAGGTCCGTGCCTGGCGGTCGATCCAGAAGGCGGCGGCGGGCTCGGGGATCGAGATCACCTCCATCGGCATCGGTCCGCCCTCGGTGCTCATGTGGCTCTTGCCGGCCTTGGTGCGCACGGTGACGGAGCGCGGCATCATCGCGCTGATCATATCCTCGCCGCCCCGGCCGGCCACGGCGTCCTCCGCCAGCTTGATCTGCATCTCCAAGGCGGCGCGCATCTGCGGATTCTGCTCCATCGCCGCCTGCATCTGCGGACTCTCCATCATCGCGTTCATCTGCGCGAGCTTCGCGGGATCGGCCATCTGTTTGCGGGCCTCCTCCATCTGCGCCTTCATCTCCGGGTCGGTGATCTCCGCGCCGAGAGACCACTTGAGGGTGCCCTCGAATTCCGCGGCCAGCGCGGTGAAGGCCAGGAAGCCGCTCAGAGCGAGCGAGCCAAGGAATCGAATAAGTTTCATGGGGCCGCGATCCTCTGCCGCCCATCCCCCTCCACTCCAGCCCGGAGATGCGAAGGAAACGCAAAAAACTTCCGGAAGCGCCGTCGGGGCAGCACCCTAGGTGGCGCTTCCCCCCGCGGATCGCTACAAGCGTGGCCAAGCAGGAACCGGCGGCGCGAAAAAATTCTCCGGCAGGGGCGGGTTGGGATCCAAGGTCTCGATCCGCGCATCCGTGAGGACCTGCTCGCCCGCCAGAGTCCGGATCCGGTGCGGCAACAAGACCCCCGCCACCGGCCGAAAATCCTCGAACAAGGTCACCAACAACACCTCGCGCCCGCCCACCCGCTTCCGCTGCTCGCGCCGCGTGAGCAAGCCGCTCTCCTCGTCGATGAACAAGGTCACCAGCTCCGTGTGGCGCAGCACCGCGAGCAGACGCTGATAGGCCCGCCCCTCGAGCACCACCCGGCCCGCATAGTCCAGGCTGATGCCGCGCCGCGCGTGCTCGAAGAGCGGCGAGTCGAACTCCGCATCCAACAAAAAGTCCCGCTCCTCCCCCCGCCCCAGCCGGCGCGGCCCCTGCAAGGGATCCTCCAACTTCCAGGGCGCGTGCACCCCGTCGCTCGCCCGCACCAGCGAGCCCCGCTCCCCCACCGTCTCGATGCGCAGCCGGGCGGGCCGCTCCGCGTGCAGGATGAAACTCGCCTCCCGTCCGCCCGCCGAGATCACCCCCATCGCCCGCAACCCCCGCAACGCTTCGTGCGCCGCCACGCCGCCCGCCGACTCCACGCCAAAGCGTGCCAGGTCGGCCGCGAAATCCGCCGCCAGGCGCGGCGCCCCGCCGACGAGCAAAACCAGCCAAAGCAGGAGAACCTGTCCAAGACGCGAAGGCATGATCCCCGATGCCGCCTCGCACCGCCCGCGCCGGCAAGCCCCTTTGCGCTCGCCCGCCGCCACAGCCCCGGCCTTTATCCGCCGCCATCATGGCAATGGAATTTGGCTGGTGGGTCCGCGACGACCCCGAACAGGGAAAATATCAGGTCTGCGCCGTCTTCCACGGCGGCACCGTCACCTGGAAGCGCAAGCAAGGCCACCACCAGCCGTGGGAACCGATCGAGCCGATCACCTCGGAAATGTGGGACCGCCTGATCGACGAGGCCGCCAAACGCGTGCCGCGCCGCCTCATGTCCCCGAAACAATTCGACGAACTGAAGCGCCTGCGCGCCCGCGACGAGGATGCCGACACCCCCAAGCCCCTCAAACGCGGCGCCCACCTCAAACGCGCCCGCGACCTTCCCCCGCCCCCGCCGGAAGCCTAGGCCCCCGGCGGCCGGCGCTCAGAGCTACGGCCATCCGCGGCATCCGCGGCGTCCGTTGCCGTCTCCCTCTTTTACGGGAACAAGCCGCGCGAGGCCTTCGCCTCCGCCACGCGCCCGATCCCGAGCGTGAGCGCCGCCAGGCGCCGCGAGCAGCCGAGACGCCGCCGCTGCCCCTCCACCGCCTCGCGCGCCCGATCCAGGATCGAGCAGAGCTTCTCCAACACCTCGGCACGCGCCCAAAACAGGCTCTGCAAATCCTGCACCCACTCGAAGTAGGAAACCACCACGCCGCCCGAGTTGCAGAGGATGTCGGGGATGATCTCGATGTCGCCCCGCTCCTCCAGGATGCGGTCGGCGTCGTTGGTCGTCGGGCCGTTCGCCGCCTCCGCCAGCACCCGGCAGCGCAGCTTGCCCGCGTTGGCCGGCGTGATCACCCGCTCCAACGCCGCCGGCACCAGCACCGTGCAGGGCAACTCCAACAAGGCCTCGTTGCTCACCGCGTCGCCCCCGCGCCAACCCGCCAGGCCGCGATGCGCGGCCACGTGCGCGAGCGCCGAGTCGAGATCGAGCCCGCGCGGATTGTGGAAGCCGCCCGACACGTCGCTGATCGCCACGATGCGCGCCCCATACTCGCGCAAGGCCAGCGCCGCCTCCGAACCCACGTTGCCGAAACCCTGGATCGCCACCGTGGCGTCGCGCGGATCGATGCCCATCGCCTCGAGCTGACGCTTCACCAGATACGCCACCCCGCGCCCCGTCGCCTCGCGCCGCCCCTCCGAGCCGCCCACCGAGAGCGGCTTGCCCGTCACCACCGCCGGCACCGAGTTGCCCACCTGGTTCGAGTAGGTGTCCATCATCCAGGCCATCACCTGCTCGTTCGTGCCCATGTCCGGCGCGGGCACGTCGATGTTGGGCCCCACGAAGGGGATGATCTCCTGCATGTAGCGGCGCGAGAGTCCCTCCAGTTCGCGCCGCGACAGCGCCCCAGGATCGACCGACACCCCGCCCTTGGCGCCGCCGTAGGGCAGCCCGGCGATCGCGCACTTCCAGCTCATCCACATCGCCAGCGCCGCCACCTCGCCGATCGTCACGCCCGGATGGAAACGGATGCCGCCCTTGGTCGGCCCCAGCGAGAGGTGATGCTGCACGCGGTAGCCCTCGTAGACCCGCACCCGCCCGTCGTCGTGCTTCACCGGCACCGTGACGGTGAGGCAGCGCTTGGGCAGCTTGGTGCGCTCGCGCACGTCGGGGTCGAGCCCCATCAGGTCGGCCGCGAGGTCAAACTGGCGGCAGGCCATGCGGAACACGTCCGAATCATAAAGGGAGGAGCCGGGCTGGGCGGGGGTTTTCATTTGCCCCGCCAGTATAGGGCAAAGCGGCCCCGACGGCTGGGCGTGCCCGCGCCCCGCCCCGGGGGGCGAAGCCTACGCCTTGCGCGCCGCCCCCGCCGCCGGCGCGCCCGCCGGTTGACAAGCCCCGCCCCGCGCGCACCGCATGTCGCGTGACCTCGCCCGCCCAGCCGCCCGCCAAGACCCTCGTCGCCCTCTCCGGCGGCGTCGACAGCTCCGTCGCCGCGCTCCTCCTGCGCGACGCCGGCCTGCCCGTCGAGGCGGCCTACATGAAGAACTGGATCAACGAGGACAACATCCTCGGCGACTGCCCCTGGGAGCAGGACATCGCCGACGCCCGCCGCGTCGCCGACCAGCTCGGCATCCCCTTCCGCGTCGTCAACCTCATGGACGACTACCGCGAGCGCGTCGTTTCGTATCTGCTCGATGGATACACCCGCGGCCTGACGCCCAACCCCGACGTGATGTGCAACCGCGAGATCAAGTTTGGCGTGCTCCGCCGCTGGGCCCTCGACCACGGCTTCGCCGCCGTCGCCACCGGCCACTACGCGCGCCGCGAGGAGCTGCCCGGCCACCCCGGCTCCTTCGCGCTCACCGAGGGCGCCGACCCCAACAAGGACCAGTCCTACTTCCTCGCCCTGCTCTCCCAGGAGCAGCTGCGCGACGCCCGCTTCCCCATCGGCCACCTCCTCAAGCCGCAACTGCGCGAGCTCGCCCGCCGCGCCGGCCTCGCCACCGCCGAGAAGAAGGACAGCCAGGGCATCTGCTTCATCGGGCAGGTGAAGATGGCCGACTTCCTCCGCGCCTACGTGCCCGACGCCCCCGGCCCCATCGTGCGCGCGGACGACGGCCGCGTGCTCGGCGAGCACCGCGGCCTCCACTTTTTCACCCTCGGCCAGCGCAAGGGCATCGGCATCCCGAGCAACACCGACGGCAAGGCCTACGTCGTGGTCGGCAAACGCGCCGCCGACCGCGCCCTCCTGGTCGCCTTCGACGGCGCCGCCGCCCCCGGCCTCTTCACCCGCGAGATCGAGGTGCACGGCCTGCGCTGGAACACGCCCGCGCCGCCCGTGCCCGCCGACGGCCCGCTCGAACTGAGCGGCCGGGTGCGCTACCGCGATCCGCGCGTGGCCATGCGCTTCGAGCTGACCGGCCCCGACCGCGCGCGCGTCACCTTTGCCCAGCCCCAGCGCGGCCTCGCCTCCGGCCAGATCCTCGCGATCCACGACGGCCCTCGCCTGCTCGGAGGAGCCGTCTACCTCTGAGCCGGGCCCGGCCCGGCGCCCGGGCGCGCGGCCGCCTCGGCCGCCTCGACGCGCCTCACACCGAGAAGCTTTCCCCGCAGGAGCAGGACGCCTTCGCGTTCGGGTTGCTAAACTTGAACCCGCCCGCGATCAGCGCCGAGGAGTAGTCGATGTGGGTGCCCTTGAGGTAGAGCGCGGTCTTCGGATCCACCAGCACCCGCACGCCGCCCGTTTCGACCAGGATGTCGCCGCGCTTCGGCTCGGCCGCGAAGCGGAGCTTGTAGCTCAACCCGTTGCAACCGCCGCCCGCGATCGCCACCCGCAGGTATTCGCCCTGCTTCTCGCGCTCCATCAGCGCGCCCACCTTGCGCCCCGCCGCCTCGGTGAGGCGCACCAGACGCTCGTCGCCGAGACGAGGCGCCGCCACCTCACCCGCGCCGGATGCGGCGGAAGCAGGGGAAGCGGCGGACGGAGCGGACGGCGACGAAACGGTTTGCATGGATGCGAAAAGGAAAAGGATGCCCCTCAGCCGGCCGCGCGCAAGCGGCCTCGGCGCCGCGCCAGGTCCCGGGCCAGGCGCACGGCCTGCCCAAAGCTGCTCGCCGAGGCGACGCCGCGACCGGCGATGTCGAAGCCCGTGCCATGGTCCGGGCTGGTGCGCAGCCAGGGCAGCCCGAGGGTGATGTTCACCGCCTCGTCAAACTCGAGCGTCTTCAACGGAGCCAGCCCCTGGTCATGGTAGAGCGCCACCACCGCGTCGAAGTCCCCGCGTAGTTGCCGACCAAATACGGTGTCGCCCGGCAGCGCGCGCGAGAGGCCGGGAAACCGCGCCCTCAGCCGGTCCAAAATCGGATCGATCAGGTCGCGCTCCTCCGTGCCGAGCAGTCCCTGCTCGCCCGCGTGGGGATTGAGCCCGCACACCGCGATGCGCGCCTCCCCCGGGCCCGGATCCGCCGCGCAGAGCTCTGCGGCCGCGGCCACGGCCCGGGCGATCACCGGCTCGTTCAAGGCCGCCGGCACCGCCGCGAAGGGGATGTGCCAGGTGGCCAGCGCCACCCGCAGACGCCCGCCGGCAAAAGCCATGACCGGCTCGCCGCCCCACTCGGCGGCGAAAAACTCCGTCTGTCCGGGCTGCGTCCACCCCACCCGCGCCATCCAGCTCTTGGCCACCGGCCCCGTCACCACCGCGTCCACCCGCCCCTCGCGCGCCGCGGCCGCGGCCGCACGCAGGGCCGCGTCGGCCACCCGCGCCCCGGCCTCGCTCGGGCGCCCCGGCTCCGCCACGAAATCGGCCGGCCCCGCGGCCCGGGCGGCGAAAAGGCCGGCCTTGGGCAAGGTCGACATCCACCGCGCCGGCCCATGGATCTCCACCCCGGCCGCCTCCTCGTCGGTGGCGGCCGCCAACCAGGCGGCGATGACCTCGGGCCCCACCCCCGCCGGGTCGCCGCACGTGATGGCCAGCCTCGGGACGCGCTCGCTCATGAGCTCTCGCCCGGGCCTTCCGTTCCCGTCGCGTCGCCGGCACGGGGCTGGACCGGCCGTGCAAACCCCCGCTTGCCCTCGGCGAAAAACTCCAGGAAGCGCCGCGCCTCCGCGCTCGCGCCGAGGCCCGCGGCCAGCGCCTCCGCCGCGAGACGACGGATGTCGCCCGCCCGGAAATAGACCGCGCGGTAAGCCTCTTTCAGCTCCCGGATCGTCTCACGCGGCAACCCGCGGCGCTTCAACCCGACCAGATTGAGCCCGCTCACCTCGTCGCGCTCGGCCACGATGGTGAAGGGAGCCAGATCGCGGGTTATCCGGGCGAGCCCGCCCACCATAACGCCCTCGCCGATGCGCACGAATTGGTGCACCCCCGCCCCGCCTCCCACGAAACAGCCCGCGCCCACGCTCACGTGCCCCGCGAGCATCACGTTGTTCGCCAACACCGCGTCCGCCTGCACCACGCAATCGTGCCCGACATGGGCGTTCGACATGAGAAAGGCGCGCGCGCCGATCTCCGTCGTCTGCCCCTCGTAGATCGAGCGGTTGACCGTCGCGTTCTCGCGGATCACCGCCCCCTCCCCGACTTTCACAAAGCTCGGCGTGCGCCGGTCGAATTTCAGGAACTGCGGGTCCCCGCCCACCACGGCGCCGGGATGCACCACCACCCGGTCGCCGAGCACCGCGTGGCGACCGATCACGGCGTGCGCCATGATCTCGCAATCGGCGCCAAGCTGCGCGCCGGGTTCAATGATGGCCGTCGGATGGATCATGGGGATGCGAAGATAGGGGAGAAAGGCGCGAGGCTCGCGGCCGCACCGCCACGTTTCAAGCCCGGCGCGCTCACGCCCCTTTTCCGCCGCCCCCGCCAAAACATGCCCGCGCGACGATAACATCCTGTTCGGCTTTCGACCCCCGACCCCCGGGGCGAATCTCCCAACATGGCCCCCTCTCCCCGCCCGGTAAGCTCGTTTCTCCCCTCCGTCCGCCGTCTTGTCCGCCTGAGTTTTGTCTCCCTGGCCGCGGCCTGCACCCTCTCCGCCGCCCAGTGGCGAGCGGATGACGGCACGCTCTCCGCGCCGCCCCCCGAGGCCGAGGCGAGCGCCGATTCGGCGTTGGTGCGCCCGAAAGTCGGCGGCTCGCCCGTCTTCCCCGCGCCCTTCGCCATCGCGGCCGGCGACGTCATCTCCGTCCGCCTGCAAGTCGAGGCGGTCAGCGCCGCCGAGGACGCCGGCGCCGAGGGCCAGGCCGGCGTGATCCTCAGCGCCCTGCCCGCCGGATCGCGCCACAACTACAATCCAAACGCCGAGCACCGCCAGATCGTGATCGTCGGCTCCGAGCGCGAAACCATCCGCTTCGCCTTCCGCTCGCGCGCCCCCCACGAGGCCGGCGGCCTCCTCCTCGTCCCCACCCTCTCCTTTTTCGGGCGTCCGGTCCGGCTCTCCGAGGTGACCTTCGAGTCCCATGGGCGGGACGCCGACCCGCAGGCCCTCACCGCCGCGGGCCTGAGCTACCGCGGCCAGGAACCCGACGCCCCCTGGCGCGCCAAAGCCGCCGCCAAGATCGACCAACACCGTAAGGCTCCGCTTCGCCTCGTGGCCACGGACCGGCTTGGCCGCCCCCTGCCCGGCGTCACTGTATCAGTTGAGCAACTACGCCACGCCTATCCCTTCGGCACCGCCGTCGTCTCCTCCCGACTCGTCGACGCCCCCCGCGTGTTCCCGCCCGGGTCCGACATGACCACCGAGCTCTGGCTCGCCGACAACGCCCGCTACCGCGAGGAGATCCTGCGCAACTTCAACACCATCGTCACCGAGAACGACCTCAAGTGGCCGCAGTGGAACGGGTCCAACGAGCGCCCGGAAAACTTCAGCCAGGAGTGGACCCTGGCCAGTCTCGACTGGGCCGCCCGCCACCAGCTCGACATCAAGGGCCACACCCTCGTCTGGGGCAGCTGGCGCTTCAGCCCGCCCTGGCTGCGCGACCACGAAGCCGATCCCGACACGGTCCACGCCGCCGTCCTCGCCCATATCCGCGACATCGGCCACGCCACCGCCGACCGCACCCGCTGGTGGGACGTGCTCAACGAGCCCATGAGCCACCGCAACCTCATCGAACTGCTCGGCACCGCCCGCGTCGCCGAATGGTTCAAGGAGGCCCGCGCCGCCCTCCCCGGCACCCGCCTGGTGATGAACGAATTCGACATGGTCGGCAACGGCGGCAGCCCCACCCGCCGCGCCAACCTCATGGCCTTCTACCGCGAACTGCGCGAGCACGGCGCCCCGCTCGACGTCATCGGCCTCCAAGGCCATTTCTGGTCGGAGCGCTTCACCGCGCCCGAGGACATCTGGCGCATCGCCGACGAGCTTCACGAAGCCTCCGGCCTGCCGCTCATGATCTCCGAGTTCGACACCAACTTCCCCAACGAGCAGCTCCAGGCCGACTACACCCGCGACTTCCTCACCGCCTGGTTCGCCCACCCCGCCACCGAGGCCTTCATCATGTGGGGCTTCTGGGCGCGCGCCCACTGGATGGGCGAGGCCGGAGCCATGTTCCGCGCCGACTGGACGCCCAAGCCCAATCTCGCCGCTTACCGCGACCTCGTTTATCGCGATTGGTGGACGCGGGCCTCCGCCACCACCGACGCCGACGGCGCCGTCGAGCTCCGCGCCTTCCTCGGCCGCCACCGCGTGACCTTCACCGCCGCCGATGGCCGCAAAATCGTGCGCGAGCTCGATCTCTCTCGCGAGGGCCGCGAACTCCACGCCATCATCCCCTGATCCCGCTCTCCTTCGACGCTCCGTCCCCGTCGCCATGCCTCATCCCATCCCGTGCCGCCTCGCGGCCCTGCTCCTCTTCACCACCCTGGCCACGCCCCCCGGCGCGTCCGCCCGCGAGCCCGGCTCGCCCGACGAGGCCTGGCGCCTGATGGCCGGCCTGCGTTTCTCGGAGGCCCGCGCCATCTTCCCCGCCCGAGCCGACGCGCCCGATCTGGATCGCCTCGGCCGCGCCCTCTCTCTCCTCGGCGCCCAGCCCAAGACCGAGTCCAACATCAACCAGGCCGAGCAAATCCTCGCCGACCTCGCCTCGGGCGCCACCGATCCCGACGTGGTCGTGCGCGCGGCCCTCCTCCACGCCCGCATCCCCCACGTCCACCGCCAGTCGACCGATTGGACCGAGGCCGCCCGCCGCTACCTCGCCGTCTACGAGGCGCACCCGGAGCATCCCCTCGGCCAGCGCGCCCTCGTCCGCCACGGCATCGTCACCCTCTTCCGTCCCATGCCGCCGGAGGAGTTCGCCTCCCTCTTTGAAAGCTACCTCGCCGTCTCGGCCGCGCTCGACCACCCCGACGCCCTCCGCGACTTGAACTGGCTGCTCGCCTCCGTGCACGAGCGCCGCCTCTTCGATCCCGCCGCCACGCTCCGCCACCTCGAGGTCCTCCTCGCCGGCAGCTCGCCCATCCGCGAGATCACCCGCCTCGGCCTCCTCGTGCAGGCCGGCGAACTCGCCCGCGAACTCGGCGATCCCGCGAAGGCCGCCCGCTACTACCGCGAGTTCCTCGCCACCACGATCCGCGACTCCCGCGTCTACTTCATCCGCCAACGCCTCGCCGAAATGGAGGCCTCCTCATGATCAACCGCGAAAAGATCCTCGCCATCATCGGAGTCGCCCTGCTCCTCGGCACCTTCAGCGTCTCCCTCCTCAAGGTCGCGCGCCGCGCCGTCGACCAACGCGATCCCTCCATCCGCGTGATCCGCATCGCGCACTGGCAGCTCGAGGACGGCGCCTCCACCGCCATCGACGCCGTCGCCCGCGAATATGAGCGCCTCCACCCCGGCGTGCGCATCGAGCAGCTCCGCATCCCCGAACGCGTCTACCCCAACTGGGTGACCACCCAGCTCGTCGGCGGCACCGCCCCCGACCTCATCCAGATCGGCAAGGGCATCGACTCCGAACGCTCCGCCCGCTACTTCCGCGCCATCACCGACGAGGTGCTTCTGCCCAACCCCTACAACCGCGGCACCCCGCTCGAGGGCATGCCCTGGCGCGACACCTACGTCGACGGCATGATCGGCGGCTTCGACGACGCCCTTCAAGATTACTACGGCGCGCCCCTCTTCATGGCCACCGTCCGCATGTATGCGAACCTCGGCCTCCTCCGCCAGGTCACCGGCTCCACCGAACTGCCCCGCAGTCTCGACGAGTTGCTCGCCCTCTCCGACCGCGTCGAGGAGCACGCCCGCCGCACCGGCCGCGCCATCGTGCCCATCGCCGGCTCCAAATACAACGCCCCCATCCTCATCGAGCGCCTCTTCCGCAGCACCACCCAACGCTTCGCCCTCGAGCTCAGCACCAGCCGGCAGATGACGATCGGCCCGGATCTCCTCGCCCTCGGACTCCTGCGCGAGGATTGGAGCCTGCGCAGCGAGCCCATCCAGGCCGGTCTCACCCTGGCCAGCGACATCGGCCGGCGCATGCAGCCCGGCTTCCTCCACCTCGCCCGCGAGGACGCCACCTTCCTCTTCCAACAGGGCCGCGCCCTCTTCATCGCCACCGGCAGCTGGGACGCCACCACCCTCATCCAGGGCAGCTCTTTCCGCATCGGCGTCTTCGACCTGCCCGCCCCCTCTCCCCAGCACCCGGAATACGGCCGCTTCGTCCTCGGCCGCCACTCCGAGGCCAGCGTGCGCAGCTACGGCCCCTTCGGCATCACCCGCACCTCCGCCCACCCCGAGCTCGCGCTCGACTTCATGCGCTTCATCACCAGCGCGCCCTACAACCAGCTCTTCGCCGACAAGAGCGGCTGGCTCCCCGTCATCACCGGCGTGAAACCCAGCCCGGCCATCGCGCCCTTCGCCCCGGTCTTCGAGGGCTACCCCGACGGCTTCTTCCTCAACATGGGCCCCGACACGCTGCGCGTCGTCGAGAACAACCTGCACATCCTCTTCTCACCCGCCGCCGGCGTCGAGCAGTTCACCGCCGCCGCCGAGGCGCCGCTCCGCCGCGCCGCCCGCGGCGACCTGGCCCGCACCCTCCGCATTCGAAACAACCAGATCGGCCGCGCCGACCTCGTGGTGAGCGCCGAGGAGATCCTGCTCGGCCTCCACCCCGACGACGCCGCCTCCGCCCGTCGCGCCCACGGCCAGCACGAGCGCCAGTTCACCTCCGAGATCCACCACGCCCACCTCAGCGGCGCCCTCGAATCCATCCGCTGAGGATCTTCGCGGGCCAAGGCTCATCGACGGAGAGCGACGACGCCGAGCTGGCGGCGCCGCCGGCCTTGTCTTCAAAGGCTGGGAACCGCGGCTGGACTAGGAGCCGGTTTAGCTAGCCTCGGGCTCACCCGCTGATTCACCGCGAGGCCGGGGAACACGTCGAACTACGAAGGCAAACATGGCGCGGCCGGGCCAAGGCGTGCCCTGGCCGACCGTCGCGCGAGGTCCCGTCGTTTTGCCCCCTGGGTCGACGGGAGCCGACCCGCACCGGAGCGGCGCGCACTCCCGAAACCAAGGGCACTCGGCTCGGCTCACGGACCAGGTGGGCCCGCTTTGCCGTGCCCGGATCAACCAGTCGCGTGTGGTTACGATAACCGAGCCCCCCCTGTTGAGATCACCCCCGCAAGGGCCGCTTCATAGGGTTCCCACTTCAGTGGTCGCGCGGAACCAGCCCCTCGGGTCCCCCACCCCGTCCGCCTCCGCGAGACCGCGCCTCGCCCGCTCAGGCCACCCCCACTCATGCGCCCCACCCTTCGCCGCAGCTCCGCATTCGTCGCCCTGGCGCTCGTCGCCGCCTTGGCCGCGTTCATCGCCTTCGTCCGCACGGACGCTCCACGCGGGCCAATCGCGTTCGCCACCACGGCCGAATCCTCCTCCTCGATCGAGGCCCCTGCTCACGCCGCCCCCACCCAGGCCGCGCTCCGCCGCGCCAAGCTTTCCCCCGCTCAGACCACCCCCGACGACGACTCCATTCCGCTCCCGCACTGGATCGACGCCACCGTTCTTCGCAGCGCCCGCACCGACTCCCTCCCCGACGGCACCTACCTCCGCGTCACGCTCCTCCAACCCTCCGACCTTCCCTACCGCATCCGCGTCGAGGACCTCATCAATCGCGCTCCCGACGGCGCCGAAAGCCTTCTCCACCGCACCGAGCTCGTCGCCGACCACATCCTCGTCCACCTCTCGCCCGACGCCGACCTCGACACGCTCCACACCCTACTTGGCGATCACGGCGCCACCCTCGGCCGCCCCATCGGCCGTCGCGGCCTCCACCGCGTGCAACTCGCCGATCCCGCCGACCTCGACGCGCTCCCCGCCCTCCTGGACGCCCTCGCCGGAGCCGCTGCGCTCCGCTACGCCGAGCCCGACTACATCGTCCGCAGCAGTGCCACGCCCAACGACCCTCGATACCTCGATGGCTCGCTCTGGGGCTTGCACAACACCGGTCAAAACTCCGGCACGCCCGACGCCGACATCGACGCGCCCGAGGGCTGGGCCATCCGCAACTCCGCCCCCAACGTCGTCGTCGGCGTCATCGACACCGGCATCCGCCTCACCCACGAGGACCTCGTCGCCAACCTTTGGGTCAACCCCGGAGAGACCGCCAACGGCGCCGACTCCGACGGCAACGGCTTCATCGACGACCTCCACGGCATCAACGCCATCGCCATGAACGGCAACCCCGACGATGACCAGGGCCACGGCACCCACTGCGCCGGCACCATCGGCGCCCGCGGCAACAACGGCGTCGGCGTCACCGGCGTCGCCTGGAACGTCCGTCTCATGGGCCTCAAGTTCCTCTCCGCCTCCGGCGGCGGCGCCGTCTCCGACGCCATCACCTGCATCGACTACGGCGTCGAGCACGGCGCCCACATCCTCAGCAACTCGTGGGGCGGCGGCGGCTTCTCCCAAGCCCTCCTCGACTCCATCCGCTACGCCCGCGACCAGGGTGTCATCTTCGTCGTCGCCGCCGGCAATTCCGCCTCCAACAACGACACCACACCCGTCTACCCGGCCTCCCTCCCGGTGGAAAACATCATCGCGGTCGCCTCCACCACCCGCACCGACGCCCTCTCCGAGTTCTCCTGCTTCGGCCAGGGCTCCGTCGACCTTGGCGCCCCCGGAAGCAACATTCTCTCCACCGGTTTTGAGTCCAACACCAGCTACGTGACCATGAGCGGCACCTCCATGGCCACGCCGCACGTCGCCGGCGCCCTCGCCCTTCTCCGCGCCCAGTTCCCCTCCGACTCCTGGAGCCAGCTCGTCCACCGCCTCTATCGCGGCGTCGACAAGATCCCCTCCCTCGCCAACGGCCGCGTCGGCACCGGCGGCCGCCTCAACCTCCACGGCGCCCTCAGCACCACCACCGCCCGCCCCTTCAACGACGACTTCGCCGACGCCCGCGTCATCCACGGCGATTTCGCCGTGCTCCGCGTCCTGCTCCGTGACGCCACCTCCCAGCCCGGCGAGCCCGCCATCCACGGCCAGGCCGCGTCCAACACCGTCTGGTTCCGCTTCACCCCCCAGGCCAGCGGCCTCACCTCCGTCGAACGCCTCCTCGGCGAGACGATCGTGAACATGAACGGGCTCACCTCCACAATCACCTACAACACCATCCCCACCGTCCTCGGCGTCTTCACCGGCTCCGAACTCGGCTCCCTCAACGCGATCGCCAGCGGCACCGACAGCGCCACCTTCACCGCCACCGCCGGCGTCACCTACCACATCGCCGTCGCCGGCCAGGCCGGAGCCCAAGGTCTCCTCATGCTCGGCATCACCGGCGCCCCCGCCAACAGCACCCTCGCCAACGCCACCACCCTCTCCACCAACGTCGGCATCACCGGCACCAACCGCAACGCCCTCTCCGAACCCGGCGAGCCCGCCCACGCGGGCCAGCCCGCCCAGGCCTCCGTCTGGTATCGGTGGACCGCCAACCTCACCGGCCCCGTCGCCTTCTCCACCAAGGGCAGCTCCTTCGACACCGTCGCCGCCGTCTACTCCGGCCCCGCCACCAATCCCAGCTTCGCCAACCTCGTCCCCGTCGCCTCCAACGACAACGCCGTCCCCCTCTCCCCGAGCGTCCCCGCCACCTTCAGCCGCGTCGAGTTCCAGGCCATCGCCGGCACCACCTACTACGTGGCCGTCGACGGCAAAAACGGCGCCAGCGGCTCCCTCTCCATCCTCCTCGGCACCCCTCCCCCCAACGACGATTTCAACAACGCCTTCATTCTCTCCGGCACCGACGTCACCCGCCAGATCAACACCTTCTTCGGCTCGCGCGAAGTCGGCGAGCCCGTCCACTTCGGCACCAACGGCCAGGGCGAGACCGTCTGGTCCGTCTGGACCGCGCCCCAGACCGGCCGCACCACCGTCGACCTCTCCGGCTCCTTCTTCCGCGGCATCATCGCCGTCTACACCGGCAACGCCGTCAACGCCCTCACGCTCGTCGCCCGCGACGGCGCCGGCAACCGCTTCGCCCAGGTCACCTTCGACGCCGTCCAGGGCACCACCTACCGCATCGCCGTCGACGCCTGGGACTTCCCCCTGAGCAACGTCCCCCTGCGCCTGCAGATGGTGCCCACGCCGCCCAACGACAACTTCGCCGCCGCCACCGTCCTCCAAGGCACGCGCATCACCGCCACCGGCTCCAACGTCGGCGGCACCCGCGAAACCGGCGAGCCCGGCAACACCGGCCCCTCGGTCTGGTATCGCTGGACCGCCCCCGCCTCCGGCCCCTACGCCCTCTACGGCGAACGTCTCAACAAGGCCCAGGATCGCTGGATAATCGTCCTCCAAGTCTACACCGGCTCCGCCGTCAACGCCCTCACCTCCGTCACCGTCGACCAGATGAACGGCATCGGGCGCGACGCCTTCGCCCGCTTCAACGCCGTCGCCGGCACCACCTACCACTTCCAGGTCACGGGCCTCACCGCCAACGGCATCACCGGCGGCGTCGGCCCCTTCCGCCTCGACCTCCGCCCCCGCGCAGAGTTCGCCCCGCCCAACGACCGCTTCGCCGACGCCATCGTCCTCGACGGATCCCCTGTATTCAATTTCCGCACACAAAACTATGGCGCCTCCGCCGAGCCCGGCGAGCCCCACCACAGCGACTACGCCCCCTTCCAAACCCTCTGGTGGCGCTTCGCCCCCGGGCCCGGTCAGGGCGGCGACTACGCCGTCGCCACCTCCCTCTCCGAAGGCTCCGTCGGCACCACCGTCTACCGCGCCGACAACCCCGCCGCGCCCAGCCTCGGTGCCCTCACCCGGATCGCGAGCAACGTCCAGTTCGCCAACCAAAACTTTCCCGACCTGAAATTCACCGCGCAGGAGGGCGAGGTCTATTACATCGTCACCGACAACTACGGCAGCGGCCTCGGCCGTCTTATCTTCAACTTCCACAGGGTCCCCTCCAACATCGTCTTTTCCGGCGCCACTGTCCTGCCTCCCGGCGGCGCCAGCCTCGTCACCTACAACTACGGCGCGGTCAGGGAGACCGGCGAGCCCAGCCACAACTTCACCCCCGCCACCGCCGGCAACCGCTCCCTCTGGTTCCGCTGGACCGCCCCGGCAAGCGGCCTCTACGCCGTGGACACCATCGGCAGCCGCCTCCCCGTTTACGAGGACGCCAACATCTCCGCCCAGTTCGGCAACCCCAACATCCTCGGCCTCGACACCGTGCTCGCCGTCTACACCGGCTCCACCCTGGGCTCCCTCAACGCCATCGCCACCAACTCCCGCATCGCCACCTACAGCGGCAGCAACTGGTCCTTCCAACGCAACAGCCGCATCGAGTTCCAGGCGAGCGCCGGCACGACCTACCATTTCATGGTCAATGCCCACGCCCTCGGCACCAACGACACCGAGCGCAACCAAAACACCCACCAGGGCGAGGTCCACTTCCGCCTCCAGCCCCTCAACCCGCCGGCCAACGACGCCTTCGCCAACGCCACCATCATCCAAGGAGACGACTACCGCACCATCGTCTCCACTTTCGGTGCCACCAAGGAGACCGGCGAGCCCAACCACGGCGGCCTGACCAACGGCCGCACCCTCTGGTGGCGCTGGACCGCCCCGGAGTCCGGCGCCTTCATCGTCTCCACCGCCGGCAACATGTATGACGACTACAACGCCCGCCGCACCGGCCTCGGCGTTTACACCGGCACCGCCGTCGACGCCCTCACCACCATCGCCTCCAACCAGGGCGGCGCCGGCCCCAACACCGGCGACCTCACCTGGTCGGCCATCCGCTTCAACGCCGTCGCCGGCACCACCTACCATTTCGGCGTCGATGCCGCTTTCCCCGGCAACCTCTCCTTCATCCTCACCCGCCCCGCCCCCAACGACAACTTCGCCAACGCCACCGTCATGCAGGGCTCCCGCTGGACCGCCCACGGCCACAACCTCATGACCACCGTCGAGCCCGGCGAGGGCAAGATTGACGCCTACTTCAACCCGCCCGCCGTCACCGACGCCAGCGTGCGCTCCGTCTGGTGGCGCTGGACCGCCCCCGTATCCGGCCCGGTCACCGTGGACACGCTCGGCAGCCAGATCTGGAGCGTGCTCGGCATCTACACCGGCGCCTCCCTCGGCGGCCTCTCGCCCGTCGTCACCACCCCCGACCCCGGCGATTGGGTCAACGGCGAAGGCCCAAATCGCGCTCGCAACGGCACCAGGCGCGTCGAGTTCAACGCCGTCGCCGGCACCACCTACCACATCACCGTGCAGGGCGCCGGCTTCAACGTCGCCTCCAACGGTCCCATCACGCTCTCCCTCGTCGGCCCGCCCGCCGTGCCCTTCGCCCCGGCCGACTTCGTCGCTCTCCGCACCGACGCCACCACCATCGCCCTCGGCTGGACCGATGTCGCCGTGGACGAGGAATTCTACGAGCTCCAACGCTCGCCCGACGGCTCCTCCTGGTCCCCCCTCGCCCAGCTGGCCCCCGACTCCGTCGCCCACATCGACTTTTCCGCCCCGGAGGGCGACGACCATTACTACCGTATTCGCTCGGTGAATACGGTCGGTGCCAGCGCCTGGGTGGTCGCCGCCATCACCACGCCCAAGCCTCCGGCCGCCCCCGCCGGGCTCGCCGTCACCGCCCTCTCCGCCAGCGACCTGCGCCTCACCTGGACCACCGCGGCCAACACCGACAGCCTGCGCCTTGAGCGCAGCGCCACCGGCCCCGGCGGCCCCTGGCTCGCCCTCGCCTCCGCCCTGCCCGCCGGCGCCTCCTCCTACACCGACACCGGTCTCGCCGCCGCCACCACCTACCACTACCGCCTCCGCGGCGTGAACGAGATTGGCACCGGCCCCTGGGCCACCGCCTCCGGGGCCACCCAAGCCGCCGGCACCTACACGATCACGATGCCCGCCTCCATCGCGGAAACCGCGGGCAGCTTCACCGCCAGCGTTTCCCGCAGCGGCACCAGCGGCAGCCAAATCCTGTTCCTCAGCTCCAACGACGCCCGCCTCGGCGTGCCCGCCTCGGTCACGATCCCCAACGGCCAGAGCAGCGCGAACTTCACCGTCACGGTGAACAACGACGCGATCATCAACCCCACCGACACCGCCACGATCACCGCCTTTGCCCCCGCCGCCCTCATCGGCGAGTCGTTCAGCGGGCCGCTCAACTCCGAACTCGCCGGACAAAGCACCGGCTGGGGCTGGGGCGACGCGTGGATCGGGGTCAACGCCAGCCCCGTCTTGGCCGAACCGAGCCTCTCCTTCACCAAGAACGGCACCATCGGCACACCTGGCACCCGTGCCGCCCGCTTGACCAACGCCGGAAACGGCGGCCAAGCCTACCGCGCCTTCTCCCAGAAATATACCTCCGGCAGCGTCTGGGTCTCCAGCCTCCTCTATCGCAACAGCACCAACTGGGGCACGCAGCTGATCATTCGCGACAACCCCGGCAGCGGTGCTTGGGGACGAGTGATCTACCAAAACAACACCAATCATTGGGTTCTCGAAGCCAGCGGGGCCACTGCAACCGTGCCCAACCTCAACCCCGTTCAACCGCTGCTCGGATCCAACCCTTGGCCGACGACCTTCTTCGTCGTCATGGAATTCGACTACCCCAACCGCAAGATCCGCGCTTGGCTGAACCCCGACGTCTCCGGCTCCTCACCCGCCAACGCACTCGCCAGCGCCGAAGTGGACATGCAGTCCACCATGACCGGGGTTAACCGTCTCGACATCGCCGGCCACAGCAACGCCGACCAGTTCGACGAGATCCGCGTCGCCACCAGCTTCGCCAACCTCCACGGCGGCACCACGAGCACCCGCGCCATCCGCATCCTCGACGACGAGGCTCCCCCCGCCTTGAGCGTTCGCGATCAATGGTGGGCCGACTACTTCGGCACCACCGACCCCGTGGGCCCCGCCGCCTTCACCGCCGACCCCGACGGCGACGGCATTCCCAACCTCCTCGAATACGCCCTCGGCGGCGACCCCCTCGTTCCCGGCAGCATCTCGCTTCCCGCTCCGGCGCTGGTGGAAGGCCACCTCACGCTCGCCTTCACTCGCGCTCGTGCCGACCTGGTTTACGAGGTGTTGGCCAGCTCGACCCTCGCGGGAGATTCCTGGCAGGTCATCGCCACCAACCCCGGCAGCGTCGGCCAGATCGTGATCGTGGTCGATCCGCCGCCGACGTCCACCAACCCCCGCCGCTTCCTCCGCCTTCGCGTCAACGTCCCATGACCGCTCCTCTCCCGGTCAGCGGTCATTCGTCATTTCGCGCAGCGCGCGGCCGCCTCCGCGTCACGCCCTGATTTCCTGGGACCGCCGGGCTCCTGCCCGGCTTCACCCCCAAACACGTCAGACAAGAACCCGGCTCTCCCAGCGCCCAATTCGTTAGCCCCGCCATGCACCCGAGCCTCCGCTTCGCCCTGCTCCTCTTCGCCATCGCGCTGGCCCTCCTCGCCCCGCTCGACGCCCCTGCCCAGGACGGACGCACCCGCGCCGTCCAAGTCCACGCCACCACCCAGGCCTCGCCCGCGCAGATTACCTTGCATTGGGAGACCAGCCCGCACCCGGTGGAACTCTTCTACGTCCACCGCCGCGTCGCCGGTTCCAACACCTGGGTCTACCTCGGCAACGACCCCGCCCCCAACGCCACATCCTTCACCGACACCAACGTCACCCCGGGCGTCCGCTACGAATACCGCGTTTACCGCCAATACGACGCATCCGTGACCACCGCCCACGCCCGCGGCTACACCATCGCCGGCATCAACGCCTCCCTCCTCGATCAGCGCGGCACGGTCATCCTCCTCGTCGATTCCACCCAACAGGCCGCCCTCGCCTCCGAAATCACCCGCTTCCAACGCGACCTCGCCGGCGACGGCTGGACCGTCGTGCTCGAAACCGCCGCCCCCACCGACTCCCCGCCCTCCGTCCGCGCCAAACTCCAGGCGATCTACAACGCCGCCCCGTCCAACGTGAAGGCCGCCATCCTCCTCGGCCGCATCCCCGTGCCCTACTCCGGCGACCTCATGCCCGACGGCCACACCGACCACCAGGGCGCCTGGCCCGCCGACACCTACTACGCCGACCTCACCGGCACCTGGACCGATGCGACCGTTGATCGCACCACCGCGAGCCAGGCCCGCAACCACAACGTCCCCGGCGACGGCAAATTCGACCAGAGCAACCTCCCCTCCGACGCCAACATCGCCATCGGCCGCATCGACATGGCCAACCTCTCCGGCTTCTCCGCCGGCGCCAACCAAACCGAACTCCTCCGCAACTACCTGCGCAAAAACCATGAGTTCCGCCACCGCCTCGGCGCCTTCGCCGACATTCCCCGCCGCGGCCTTATTCGCGACGGCTTCGGCTTCCTCAGCTCCGAGGCCCCCGCCTCCGTCGCCTGGCGCGGTTTCGCCCCGATGTTCGGCCCCGCCAACATCCAAACCACCTCCAACCTCCTCAATACCCTCGAAACCAACAAATACCTCTGGGCCTACGGCGCGGGCGCGGGCGGCTACACCAGCGCTTCCGGCATCGGCACCTCCGCCGACTTCAAGACCCGCGACAGCCTCGCCGTCTTCAACATGATGTTCGGTTCCTACTTCGGCGACTGGGACAGCCCGACCGACAACTTCCTCCGCGCCCCCCTCGCCGGCACCCCCGGCTCCCTCGCCCTCGTCAACACCTGGGGCAACCGCCCCGACTGGCACGTGCACGGCATGACCCTCGGCGAGACCATCGGCGACGCCTACCTCCGCACCGTCAACAACCCCAGCGACTGGAACCCCAACTGGACCACCGGCTACTTCACCTACTACACCTCCCATCCGCGCATGGTCCACATCGCCCTCATGGGCGACCCCACCCTCCGCCTCCACCCCGTCGCCGCCCCCGCGTCCGCCGCCGCCCCGACACGCACCCCCGGAGTATCCAGCGACTCGATACAACTTTCCTGGGCCGCGCCCTCCCCCGCCGAGACCGGCCTCCTCGGCTACCACGTCTACCGCTCCGCCTCGCTCCTCGGCCCCTACACCCGCCTCACGTCCTCCCCCGTATCCACTCTTCACTACACCGACTCCCTCGCGCCCAAGACCGCCCTCCACTACCAGGTCCGCGCCGTCGTCACCACCACCTCCGCCTCGGGCACCTACCAAAACGCCGGCCAGGCGCTGTTCCTCTCCGTCCCGCTCGCCCCGCCCGGCGCCACTCCGGACAGCCTCACCGCCACCGCCCTGAGCGCCACGGTCGTCCGGCTCGCCTGGACCTACCCGGCCACCGACGCCGACCAGTTCATAATCCAGCGCCGCCTCTCCGGCACCGGCACCTGGAGCGATCTCGCCACCCTCGACGGCACCCTGCGCGAATTCTTCGACGCCAGCGCCAACGCGGCCACCGCCTACGACTACCGCGTCGTCGCCGCCAACCCGCTCGGCACCTCGCCCGCCTCCGGCACCGCATCCGCCACCACCTTCTCGCCCAACGTCCTCGTCCACGACCCCTTCACCGACGGCGGCGTCACCAATGGGCCCGACTTGCTCGACGTTGCCTGGAGCCGGACCGACGCCAATCCCTCCAACACCACCTTCACTGTCGTCCAGGACCCCCTGCTCGATCCCTTTGCCCCCCACCACGTGGCCGAGCTCCACATCGACGCTGTCGCCACCGAGCGTTATCTCTACTTCCCGCTTCCCCAGGAAGTCCAACTGGGTGTCGGCGAAGGGCTCCGCCTTTCATTCCGCCTCCGTCACACGGACACGCCGCGCAACGACGTGTCCAGCACCGCCTTCTCCCTCGCCCACACCCCGACCAACAGCCCCTGGGCCAACGCCAACAACCGCGAATACTGGGTCCGCACTTCCTACGGCGCCGCCGGCACCCTCGGCACCATCCGGAAAAGCGTTGGCCTCCAAATCGCCAACACCGGCACCGCCCTCCGCGATGGCACCGCCTCGATCAATGCCGGCACCGACGCCATCGACGTTTCGCTCGAGGTCACGCGCACCGATACCTCGCGCGTGCGCATCCGCTATCAACTCAACAACGGTGCCGTGCAGGAGGCCTTTGATGACGCCGATGTGATCACCGCCTTCAACCGCGTCTTTTTCCGCTTCCGCACCCGCGCCGACGCCGCCTCTCCCGCCTTCCGCCTCGACAACGTCCGGATCGAAACGATCCCCGCCACTCCGACCATCGTTCCCGGCCCCGGCGTCATCGAGTTCACCGCCCCGGTCTTCACCACCACCGAGCCCGTCTTCACCGGCACCACCGCCTCCCAGACAAAGACCGTCACCATCACCGCCCGCCGCAGCGGAGGCAACGAGGGCGCCGTCTCCGTCGACTACGTCGCCACCGCCATCGAGTCCCTCTCCTTCGCCGGCGAGAACTACAACACCGGCACCGGCGGCGTCTGGCGCGAATACCAGAGCAGCCGCCCCCAGGTGAACGACGGCGCCGGCACCCTCTCCTGGGCCCACGGCGAATCCGGAGAGAAATCCTTCAGCTTCACCATCAACGCCGACATCATCTTCACCAACTTCGTCCCGGCCGCCAACAACCTCGTCGAGGGCATCGAGTCGCTCGAGCTCTTCCTCGCCCGGCCGAAGGGCGGCGCCACGCTCGGTGCGCTCTCCCGCGCCCGCCTCGACATCCTCGACGCCCAGGCCCCCGCCGGAGGCCAGGGCGTCATCCAGTTTGAGCGCCCGCGCTTCGCCGCCTTCGAAAACGCCGGCACCATGCCCGTCGTCCTTCGTCGCGTCCAGGGCTCCACCGGCGCGGTCTCCGCCGTCTTCACCACCTCGTCGTCCTTGCTGGGTGGATACGGAGGCGCCTTCTCCAACCCCATCACCCCCGCCGTCGCCGGCGGCGACTACACCTCTCTCTCCCAAACCGTCACCTGGGCCGATGGTGACTCGAGCGACAAGATCGTCCACGTCCCGCTCATCGACAACGCCGCCGTCCAGTCCGCCACCGGCAGCCGCGGCGTGCGCGGCATCCGCTTCCAGCTCACCGCCCCCTCCGGCGGCGCCCTCACCA
>JAUVVA010000119.1 GCA_030604905.1 Verrucomicrobiota bacterium
AACGCTGCCAGCATCCTCCGTATCTGTGGTTATTGGTGCAATCTGTGGTCTTCCCTCTTCCGTCTTCCGGGTTCCGGACATCTGCGCGCATCCGCGTCATCTGCGGTTCTTTTTGCACGGGGCAGGAGCCCCATGCCTCCTTGCCCTCCGTGTCTCCGTGGTTCAAAAACAAAACCGATCCCCGCCGCGCGCCCCGCGCTGCTGACGACCTGAGACCTTCGACCATCCCTCCTCGTCTCCTCGGCTACTCGTCTCCTCGACCCTTCGTCGCCTCCGCGCCCATCCGCGTCATCTGCGGTCTTTTTGCACGGGGCAGGAGCCCCATGCCTCCGTGCCCGCCGTGTCCGATCCCCACCGCGCGCCCCGCGCTGCTGACGACCTGAGACCTTCGACTCTTAGACCTTCGACCCTCCCTCCTCGTCTCCTCAACCCTCCGCCCTCCGCCTTCCGGCTCCTCGTCTCCTCAACCCTCCGCCCTCCGCCTTCCGGCTTCCGGCTTCCGGCTTCGGACATCCGTGCCCATCCGCGTCATCCGCGGTTTCTCTCAATTCACTCCACGCCCATCACCAGATCAAACTCGACCTCGGAGTCGGGACGCCCGACCACGAAGATCTGGAAGGTGCGATTCCTCTGCTGCTCGGCGCGATAGTCGCGCAGATCCATAAAATTGCCGCTCCGCATCCGCACGGTGAAAGGGGCCACGCCCGCCACCGGGCGAAGCGTCATCGACAGAGACTTCGGATACTCCTTCCGCCCCGGTGCCTCGGGCAGCACATAGTTGCCCCGCGCATGCACCACGGTGCCTCCGACCACCCGGGCTTCCGGGATGTAGAGCACCGCCTGCACCACGCCACCCGGCGCGCCGCGCGAACGGCCGATGGTCACCCGCAGAGTCTGGTCATCCACTCGCGTCGTGGTGATGACGAAATCCTCCTGCGCCACGGAAATCGTTCCGCCGATCTGGGTGGGCGAGACCCGCGAGAGCTGCACGTCGCGCGCATTCCCGGCGAACCAGCGAATGGTCATCAAAAGGGATCCCCCCTGACGCACGCGAATCGCCTCGTCCACCTGGACCTCGTGGCCGGTGAAGCGGAAAACACGATCGGCGGCCACCGCGGGAACCTGGGCCGAAAGCACCGGGGCCGCGAAGCCAAGCAGAAGGGCCGCGGATACGGCCGCCACACGGGAAAGAAAGGGACGGGGGGCTTTGCGCATGGGGAAAGGGTTTGCCCGGACAGTCTGCCCAAGCGACGAGGCCGCACAAAAACCCGCGGGTTCTCACCATAGCACGCGATTCTCACGTGCGAACCACGGGGCGCTTGTGCCTGCTCGCCCCGGGCGGTTGCGTCACCAGCTCCACACCCATGTCCCTCCCGTCCACTCCCGCCGAATCGCTCGCCCGCTGGCGCCACGACCGTTTCGGCCTGTCGCTTCACTTTGGTCTCTACTCCGTCGCCGCCCGCGGCGAGTGGGTGCGCTCAAACGAGCGGCTGAGCGACGCGGACTACCGGAAGTATTTCGACGCCTTCAACCCCGAGCCAGGTTGGGCCGTCGAATGGGCGCGCCTGGCGAAGGCCTCCGGCGCGCGCTACGCCGTGCTCACGACCAAGCACCACGACGGCTTCTGCCTCTTCGACTCCGCCCTCACCGAGTTCAAGGCGACCAACACCCCCGCCCGCCGCGACCTCGTGCGCGAGTGGGTGGACGCCGTGCGCGCCGAAGGCCTCGCCGTCGGCCTCTACTACTCGCTCGTCGACTGGCACCACCCCGACTGCCCCGCCACCGGCGACCGGCAGCACCCGCTGCGTCACCACCCGGAGTCCCCGGCGCGCGACGCCAAGTGCGACTGGTCGCGCTACGTCGCCTACCTGCACGGCCAGCTCATCGAGCTCTGCACCAACTACGGCCGCATCGACTCGCTTGTAGTGGATTTCTCCTACTGGGACTATGTCGGCGAAAAGTGGGGCGCGGCCGAGATCCAGAAAAAGCTTCGCGCCCTCCAGCCCTGGCTCCTCCTCAACGACCGCTGGGGCAACGAGCCCCGCAAAAAAATTCCCCGCCCCGCCCACGCCGGCGATTACGAACAGACCGAGCAAAACATCCCGCGCGAAGGGCTCCGCGACGACGCCGGCCAACCCATGCCTTGGGAAGGCTGGTTCACGCTCACCAACTCCTGGTGCTTCTCCGCCACCGACCACGCCTGGAAATCGCCCGCCGCCATCATCCGCGCGCTCGTCAACTGCGTGTCGAAGGACGGCAACCTGCTCCTCAACGTCTCGCCCGACGCCCGCGGTCGCGTGCCCGCCCCCGCCCGTCGCATCCTCGGCGAGGTCGGCGAGTGGCTGGCGCTCAACGAGGACTCGATCCGCGGCGCCGGCCCCGCCCCCCAGCCCAAGCCCGAGTGGGGCCGCTTCACCCAAAAAGGAAACACCCTCTACGCCCACCTCACCGAGCCCGTCATCGGCAACATCAGCCTCCAAGGGCTGCGCGGCCGCGTGCGCGACGGCCGGCTCCTCGCCAACAACGCCGCCGTGCTCATCGCCGACTTCTGGAACCCCGGCGTGCAAAGCTTCGACGCGCCCGACGACATCTTCTTCAACTTCGCCTCGCCCACCGCCTGCACTTTTCCGCTGCCCGACGAGCGCGACACCGTCGTCGCCTTCACCCTCAACGACGATTCCGACACCGCCGCCGAACGAGCCCGCCTCGACGCCGCCCGGGCGGCCGCGATCGCCGACCGCCGCCCCTTCTGAGCAGCAGACCAGCCTTCAGCGATTGAGATGGAGCGCAGTCCTTCTCCCCGTGGTCGATGGCACGGAGGAGACGAGGAGGGAGGAGGAGACGAGGAGGGCGGGTCGAAGGTCTAAGAGTCGAAAGTCTCAGGTCGTCAGCAGCGCGGGGCGCGCGGCGGGGATCGGTTTTGTTTTTGAACCACGGAGGACACGGAGGGCACGGAGGCATGGGGCTCCTGCCCCGTGCAAAGAAAACCGCAGATGACGCGGATGGGCGCGGATGTCCTGAAGCCGGGAGACGGAAGATCGGAAGACCACAGATTTCACCGATAGTCATAGATGCGGAGGATGCTGGCAGCGTTTGGCGGCACCGCCAGGAGCGGACGCTTCCTTCTTCAATCCCTGCTATCCGCGTAATCCGCGGTTAAGGGCTGAGGTTTGTTGGCTCGTCGCTCGTGCTTCTCAAAGGAGGCATGGGGCTCCTGCCCCGTGCAAAGAAAACCGCGGATGACGCGGATGCGCGCAGATGCCCTGAACCCGGAAGCCGGAAGAGGACAGGACAAGAAAGACGGAAGAGGGAAATCAGAAGACCACAGATTTCACCGATAACCACAGATACGGAGGATGCTGGCAGCGTTTGGCGGCATCACCCGGAGTGGACGCTTCCTTCTCCCATCCCTGCTATCCGCATAATCCGTGTAATCCGCGGTTAAGGGTTGGGGGTTGAGGGACCGGGGTCTGCCCTCCGCGGAGAAAACCGCGGATGACGCGGATGGGCGCGGATGTCATGAACCACAGATTTCACCGATAGTCACAGATGCGGAGGATGCTGGTAGCGTTTGGCGGCACCGCCCGGAGTGGATGTTTCCTTCCCCCATCCGTGCTATCCGTGTAATCCGCGGTTAAGGTTGGGGTTTGAGGGAGATCGTGGCCTCTGCTCCTTCTATCTGTGCTCTCGGTGTGATCTGTGGTGAGCTTTGGTGGTCAGGGGAGCGTCATCCGCACGGAGAAACCGCAGATGAGCCCCCCGCCGGAGCCACCCACAACGCGCTCAGACATCGTAAAAGCGCCGCAGCGTCTCCTCCAGCGTCCACTGCGCGCCGCGCGAGCGGGAAGCACCGTAGAAACGAAGGAAAGGCACGATCTGGTGCGTGCCCGTTTCCATCTCGCGGTAGAAGAGGCGGCCGAGCGGGCCCGCCTTGTCGAGGTAGCCGCTCTCGCGAAAGCGCCGCAGGGTCGCGCCGACATCGTAGCGCACCGCACGGTGCCGGATCGCCCACTCGCCGCCCCCGCCCCGCTCCAACAAAAGAAACTGCGCCGCCGGATTGCCATCCTGCGGCAGACCCACGCTGCCCGTGGTGACGATGCGCCGCGCGCCCCACTCTCGCGTCGAGCAGGCATGGTTGTGCCCGCGCACGATCAGCTTCACCGCCGGATCCAGCCCCGCGAACATCGGCTCGATCAGCGCATCGGGCGTGTAGGGGAAAATCGAGTCGTTGTCCCCCCGCAGCGAGGCGTGCACCACGAGCAACTCCGGCCAGGCGGGATCGCTCCAATGCGGCGGCAGCGCCGCCAGCTCCGCCACCTCGGCCTCGCTCAGCTCCGACCGCGCGAAACGCAGCGGGGCAAACTGCGGCGAGCTCCACGCGGGATCGGCCCGCGACGTGCCGTAGTCGAAGACGTAGCGCTCGTGGTTGCCGCGGATCACCACGCAGCCGAGCGCCTTCACCCGCCGCCAACACGCGCCGGAATCAGGGCCGCCGTCCACGATGTCGCCCGCCACGATCACCCGGTCCGGCCGCAGGCTCTCGATCTCGGCCAGCGCGGCTTCCAAGGCGGGAAGATTCCCGTGGATGTCGGCGAGAAGAGCGAGGCGCATCCCGCCACCATGCGCGCAGGCGGAGGGGCGCGCCAAGAGGTTATTTGCGACAAAGCTCGGCCCCGCCCCGCGCGCCCCGCCGCGGCCCGCCCCACCACGTCGCTTGCATTTCACCGCGCCAGGCTTTGCGCTCGGGGCGCTTCATGCTGTCCGACTTCGCCACGAACTTTCTCTCGCCACCCGTTTTGCTCTTCATCCTGGGGCTGGCCGCCACGCTGCTACGCAGCGACCTCGAGATCCCGCCACCGGCCGCGAAGGCGCTCTCGCTCTTTCTGCTTTTCGCCATCGGCTTCAAGGGAGGCGTCTCGCTCGCCCAGAGCGGGCTCGGTGGCGGTGTCGCCACCACGATGCTCGCGGCCATGCTCGCCGCCACCATCGTGCCCTTCTGGACCTTCTTCGCCCTGCGCAAGCGCTTCGGCACGACCGACGCCGCCGCCCTCGCCGCCACCTACGGCTCCGTGAGCGCGGTCACGTTTATCACCGCGACGAGTTTTCTCTCCCAGAACGGCGTCCCCTACTCCGGCCACATGGTCGCCGCCATGGCCTTGATGGAATCCCCCGCGATCATCGTCGGCGTCGCCCTCGCCCGTCGCTTCGCGCCGCCCACACCCGATCGGCCGCGCCCCACCGTCGACTGGCGCCACCTCGGCCGCGACGCCGTGCTCAACGGCTCCGTCTTTCTCCTGCTCGGCAGCCTCCTGATCGGCTTCGTCTGCGGGCCCGTGCGCGCCGCCCCGATCAAGCCCTTCATCGACGTGCTCTTCCCCGGCCTGCTCGCGCTCTTCCTGCTCGACATGGGCATCGTCGCCGCGCGCCGCCTCACCGAGCTGCGCGAGGTCGGCGCCCCCGCCCTCGCCTTCGCGCTCATCTCCCCGCTGGTCAACTCCCTCCTCGGCCTCGGCCTCGCCGCGCTCCTCGGCCTCCCCCACGGCGACGCGCTCCTGCTCGTCGTGCTCTGCGCCAGCGCCAGCTACATCGCCGTGCCCGCCGCCCTCCGCATCGCCCTGCCCGAGGCCAACGCCGGCGTCTACGTCACCCTCTCCCTCGCCGTCACCTTCCCGTTCAACATCCTCTTCGGCATCCCGCTCTACGATCGGCTCGTCGCCTTGTTGCCCGGTTGAGCGGGGCCGCTTCAGCCGCCCAGAAACGCCCCCGCCGCCGCGCAAAACTCGCCGCGCGTCTCCATGTGCGGATTATGGCCGGCCGCCGCGATCGTCTCGACCCGCGAGGCGGGGAAAAACTCCGCGATCCCCGACAGATCCTCCTCGCGCACATAACGCGAACGCCCTCCGCGCAAAAACAGCGTCGGCCCGGCGAAGCCCTCGCCCGGCGCCAAAGGGTTTCGCTCCACCTCGGGCAACGCCGCCGTGAGCACGGGCAGGTTGACCGCCCAGCGCCAGCCAGCGTCCTCGCCGCGTTCGAGGTTGGTCGTGAGAAACTTCCTCATCGCCCAGTCGGGCACACGCCCCTCCATCTTCATCTCGGCCTCGCCGCGCGATTGCAGGGTCTCGAGCCGCAGCTCGTTCATCGCCGCAAACTCCGCCCGATGCCCGTGCGACAAATAATCGCGGGGCGCGATATCCACCACCACCAAGCGGCGCACCCGCGCGGGATGCCGACAGGCCAGCAGCATCGCCACTTTGCCGCCCATGCTGTGTCCCATGAGATCGACCGCGCCCAAGCCGCGCGCGTCGAGCCAGGCCAACAGGTCCGCCACCATCGCCTCGTAAGTCATCTCGGGGTGCCAAGGTGACCTGCCGTGGTTGCGCAGATCCGGCGCCCACACGTGCCGCCCGCCCGCCACCTCGGCCAAGCCCGCCCCGGCCGTCTGCCAGTTGCGCGAAGACCCCAACAGCCCGTGCAACAGCACGAGCGGCGCCTTGCCCGCCCCCCCCAGCTCCCGCGTAAATAGCTCCACCGTCGCTTCGTCGGCCATAGCCCTTGACCCAAGCGCATCCAAGCGCGCCGGATCAATCGCCTTCCTTCCCCAACAAAACCGCCGCCAAAGACAGTATACCGTTTACTCGCCGAAAATGACGCTCAAACGCCAAAAAAGGCATTTTATCGCCATTTATGGCGCATAAACCTAACTCGTCAGATCAGAGGTTTTTTGTGGAAAAATAGGCTTTTTTCGCCACCTTAGGTGCATAATGAAAATATCTGCCCAACTCACCGACGACGCCGTCTTGGAGGAGCTAGGGGGCCGCTTCGCCGCCGAGCGCCTCAATCTCAACTATACCCAGGCCGAACTCGCCGAGCGCGCCGGGGTCTCGAAGCGCACCGTGGAGCGCCTTGAGCGCGGCGAGGCGGCCACGCAGCTTTCGGGTTTCCTCCGGGTCTGCCGCGCGCTGGGTCTGCTGGATCGGATCGAGGCGCTCATCCCGCCGCCGACGCCGAGCCCCATCGCCCAGCTCAAGCTGCAGGGCCGTCGCCGCCAGCGCGCTACCGGCCGCCGCGGAGCCGCCGCTCGCAGCGAGGTGCTCGAAGAGCCGCGTAAATGGACTTGGGGCGAGTAGCTCGGCGCCTCGCATCGCCGCGCCCGCTCGCCGCCACTCCCCGACCGCTCGCCCGCCCTCCCGCACCGCTCGCTCCCCTCCCGCTCCCGCATGATCGCCAAAGTCCAGCTCTGGGGCCGCACCATCGGCGCGCTCTCTATGATCGAGGGTCGCGACCACGCCGCCTTCCAATACGATCCCGCCTTCATCGCCAGCGGCATCCAGCTCTCGCCGCTGCTCATGCCGCTGAGCGAGCGCGTGTATGAGTTCCCCGCGCTGCCGCGAAACACCTTCCACGGGTTGCCGGGCCTGCTGGCCGACTCCCTGCCCGACAAATTCGGCAACTCGCTCATCAACGCCTGGCTCGCCCGCCAGGGCCGCACGCCCTCGAGCTTCGGCGTGGTCGAGCGGCTTTGCTACACGGGCACGCGCGGCATGGGCGCGCTCGAGTTTGCCCCCGGCCTCGGCCCCCGCCAGCGCGCGGCCGCCGAGATCGACCTATCCGCGCTCGTCGAGCTCGCCTCCGAGGTCCTCGCCCGCCGCGGCGAGCTGCGCGGCAGCTTCGCCGGCCCCGCCCGCGAAAAAGCCCTGCGCGACATCCTGCGCGTGGGCACCTCGGCCGGCGGCGCCCGGGCCAAGGCCGTCATCGCCTGGAATCGCGAGACCAATGAGGTCCGCTCCGGCCAGGTGCCGGCCGACGCGGGTTTTGAACACTGGCTGCTCAAGTTCGACGGCGTGGCGGGCAACAAGGACAAGGAGCTCGACGACCCCAAGGGCTACGGCGCGATCGAGTTTGCCTACCATCTCATGGCCCGTGCCGCCGGCATCACCATGAGCGAGTGCCGGCTCTTCGAGGAGAACGGCCGGCGCCACTTCATGACGCGCCGCTTTGACCGTGTCGGCGACCGCGGCGCCAAGCTCCACATGCAGTCGCTCTGCGCCCTCGCCCACTTCGATTTCAACCAGGCCGGCGCCTACTCCTACGAGCAGGCCCTGCTCACCATCCGTCAGCTCGGCCTGCCCGCCGCCGACGCCGAGGAGCAGTTTCGCCGCATGGTCTTCAACGTCGTCGCACGCAACCAGGACGACCACGTGAAGAACATCGCCTTCCTCATGGACAAGGCCGGCCGCTGGTCGCTCTCGCCCGCCTTCGACGTCACCTACAGCTACAACCCGGCCGGCGACTGGACCGCCACGCACCAGATGACACTCAACGGCAAGCGCGACGGCTTCACCCGCGCGGATCTTGAAGCCTGCGCCGCCGCGGGCCTGCTCAAGCGCGGCCGCGCCGGCGCCATCCTTGAAGAGGTCTGCACCGCCGTCCGCCGCTGGCCCGAATTCGCCGCCAGGGCCCGCCTCTCCGACGAGTGGACGCACAAGATCGCCGCCACCCACCGCCTCGAGCTCCCGGCCAGCTAGCCCGGAGCGAGAAGCCGGGCGCCGAAGCGGGGCGAGCGCTCGCCGCCTCTCCGCTCAGCCCTCCACCCTGACCTCGAAGGGCTGGAACCACTCCCTGCCGCCGACGCTGAACTGCGCCCACACCAGATAACGCCCGCCCCGCGGGATCATCACGTCGAAGGCGAAGCTCGGGCGCAGCGCATCGCGGAGCGGCGGCACCGGCCCCAGGCCGCTCTTCGGCGGCTCCACCTCGCCCGGCTCCACCCGCGGATGCAGGTGCGCGAAGCCGCTCCGCGTCTCGTCAAAGGCCGTCGTGTGCACATAGGCCCCCATCACCGGCTGCATCGGCACCGCCGATCCATCCTTCGCGCGCACGGTGAACACCAGCGAGCCCGGCGTTCCCGCCCGAAGCGCCCCGCGCTCGGACTCCAGCCGCAGCACGTAACCCTCGCGCTCCACCTCCTCGCCCAGCGCCGGCGCGCGCCACTCGCCGCCGGGCTCGCCGGCCGCCGTGTAGTCCGCATACGAATACAGCCCTCGCCCCGTCGCCGCCGGGGTGAAGTCCGCGAACACCCGATACACGCCGCCGTGCTCCGGACGGTGCGAAAAGATCCACTCGCCCGGCCGCTCCCCCGGCACCGGGTGCAGGTGCTGGTAGTCGCGCAGCGTGGGGTCCACCAGCATGAGATGCAGCTTTTGCGTGTGCACCGTCACCAGGTCCACCGGCCCGATGGGCTTGCCGCCCGAGGTCGCCAAGGTGAGCACCCAGCGCGTCTCCTCGCCCGCCCGCGGCTGCGCGCCGCCCTGCGGACGCAGCTCCATGCGCACCGGGGAGCGCACCGCCACCACCGGGATGAACTGCGGGTTGGCCGGATCGCACATCTCCAGCGCGTTCGCGCCCGAGACCTGAAAATCCATGTGATGCAGGTTCGTGCCGGTCGGGAGCGCGCGAAAGCCCAGATACAAGCCGAGCGCGGCGACCGTGATCCACGTCACGCTCCCCCAACGCACCCCCGCCCGCGACATCTTCTGCTCATCCGTGCCCATTGGTGAAATCCGTGGTTAGAAAATCCGCCTCACCGCTTCATCTTCGCCACGAACTCCGCGGGCGACCACTGCGAGCCGTCCGCCCGCCAGGCGATCTTGCCCGTCTCGTCGATCAAGAGCGTGGTCAAGGTGTGCCGGATCAGCGGGCTGCCGCGCGGCCCGTCGAGCTCGGACAAGACGCCAAACTGCTTTAACAGATCGCGGATCGCGCCTTCGGGACCGGTGAGAAAGGTGAAGTTGCTCGTGTCGATGCCGCGCGCCTCGGCGTATTCGCGGAGCACGCCGGGGGTGTCGTATTCGGGATCGAGGGTGATCGAGACGAGTTCCAGGTTCGCCACGCCCGCCTCGCGCGCCTTTTCCTGCGCCTCCATCATCTTCGAGGTCGCCAGCGGGCACATCGTGGGGATGGGACAGCGGGTGTAGATGAAGTTGAGCAGGATCTGCTTGCCGCGCCAACGCGCCGCCTGCGCCACCTCGCCGTTATGGGTGTAGAGAGCAAAGTCCGGAAGGTTCTCCCCCACCTCGCGGTAGGCCGAGCGTCCGCGCAGGCGCGTGTCCTCGCGCAGCCGATCCGCGGCCTGGCGCACGGCGCTGTCCGCCACGGCGTCCTGCCACCAGATGTTTTCAAGACGGAAAGTGCCGTTCTCCGCCTCGATCAGCCGCGCGCGGAGCTCGGCGCCCTCTTTGGCGATGGCAAAATCGCCCGCGCCCACGTGAAACTCCATCGTCATCCGCGGCATGTAGCCGGGGATCTCGTCGTGATCGACCAAGAGGGTGCCTCGCTCCGCCAGGATCGCTATCACCCGGCCCGTCACCGGATAACCACGCATCGCCTCCTCGGTCGCCGCGTTGCCCCGAGCGGCGCCGCCCGGCCGACAGCCGGCCCCCAGCAACGCCACCACGCAGAGCAGCGTCGCAAACACGTGGCACGGGCGCGCCGCCCATGTCCGATTCGCGCGGGCCTCGCGCCCGCTCGCCGCCAAACCACGGGCGGGACGCCCCTCCCACGACGCAGGCTCCGGATTCCGATCAAGACTCATGGCCCCACCATTCCGCACCGGGGAAACGTTTGTCAAAGGCGTTGCGCCCTCTAGCGTCCCCGCTTCTTTCCGCGCTCCGCACTCCTCATGGCCACGTCCGCCACCACTTACTCCGCCTCTTCCCTCCCGCCGCCCGGCGCTCCCGGCCGCCCGGCCTACCAACGCGGCCTGGCGTGGTTTGCCGGCCTGTCCGCCGCCTGGGTCTTCGTCGTGGTCACCATGGGCGCCTTCACCACCAGCATCGGCGCCGGCATGGCCTTCCCCGACTGGCCGCTCTCCAACGGCTCGATCAACCCCGAGGGCTGGCTGCGCGACATCTACATGTTCGCCGAGCACTCGCACCGG
>JAUVVA010000064.1 GCA_030604905.1 Verrucomicrobiota bacterium
AGGGCCAGGCCGCAGGTGGGCAGCGCGACGCAGGAGAGGGCGTTGAGGCGCAGGCCGGAGCGCTCGTTTTCCTTGTCGAGGCCGTAGCGGGCGAGGATGGCCTCGATGACGGGCTTCTCCTTCTCGCCCACGCCGGAGCTGGTGAGGTTTTGCGTGGGCGTGAGGCGGAAGTCGCCGCGGTGCATCTGGGCAATCTCGCGCAGCGCGGTCTTCATCGGCCAGCCGGCGCGGTCGACGATGCGGCCGGAGAGGATGTGCAGCCCGTAGAACCAGCTGCCGTCGGCGTTTTGGTGCCAGCCGTGCGGGTCCTGGATCGTGGTGAAGCTGACGGGGCGGGCGGGGGCGAAGGTCACGCCGCTGCGCTTCTCGACCTCGGCCTTGAACCACTCCACGCCCTTGTCGGCGATGGTGTATTTGAGGCGGGCGTGCTTGCGGTTGGTGCGGTCGCCGTGGTCGCGCTGGGTGGTGAGCACGGCGTGGCCGATGGCGTTGACATGCTCGCGGGCGATGAAGCCGAGCGTGTCGGCGAGGCGCGGGAAGGTTTCCTCGTGGCCGTGGCTCATGCCGAGGCCGCCGCCGACGGTGACGTTGTAGCCGAGGAGCTGGCCGTTCTCGATGATCGCGATGTAGCCGAAGTCCTGCGAGTAGACGTCGACGTCGTTGGAGGGCGGCACGGCGAAGCCGGTCTTGAACTTACGCGGCAGGTAGGTCGGGCCATACATGGTCTCGACCTCGGGCTCGCCGCCCGCGACGAGTTCCTCGTCGAGCCAGATCTCGTGGTAGGCGCGGGTCTTGGGGAGCGAGTAGTCGGACCAGCCCTTGGCGTCCTGGTAAACCTGCTCGAGCACGGGCGACTGCTCGGGGTTGACCGGGGCCATGACGTTGCGGTTCACGTCGCCGCAGGCCGCGATCGAGTCGAGCAGCACCTTGTGCATGCCCTGGATGAGGGGCTTCATGTTGCCCTTCAGCACGCCGTGGAACTGGAAGGTCTGGCGGGTGGTGAGGCGGAGCGAGGGCGAGGCCAGATCGGTGGCGAGCTGGTCGAGCACGAGCCATTGCTGGGAGGTGGCCTTGCCGCCGGGCAGGCGCACGCGGAGCATGAAGGAGTAGGCCTTGTCCTTGCCGGCCTTTTTCAGGGCGATGCGCTGGTCGCGGTCGTCCTGCTGGTAGGTGCCGTGAAACTTGATCAGTTGCTCGCTATCGGCCGAGACCGTGGCGGTGGAGGTGTCGGCGAACTCCGCCTTGAGGTTGCCGCGCAGGTGACGCGAGGCGGTCTTGATGCCCTCGTTGGCGACGAGCGGCTTGGGGGCGGCGGGAGCGGGTTCGGTGGACATGAGCGGACGGGGAAAAAGGTGAAAACGTGGAAGCTTCGCCCACCGCAGGCGAGGGGCAAATCAAATCGTGGGTTAGTTGACCAAGATGCTTAGGATAACGGCCAAGGGGGCGGGTGCTTTGTGGTGGTTGGGATTTGGTGCTTGGTGGCGCCGACCACCTACCAATCACGAACAACCCACTCGGCTGCCTTCAGGGCAGTTTGGCCTGCACCAGTTTGCTGGCGGCGCCGAAGTCGATGAGGGCGGCTTCGGGGCGTTGTTTGAGGGCGCCGATGACCTTGCCCATTTCCTTCTTCGAGCTGGCTCCGGTGGCGGCGATGACCTCGGCGATGATCGCCTCGAGCTTGGCGCCGTCGATGCCGGCGGGGAGAAACTTTTCGAGCACGGCGATTTCGGCGCGGTTGGCGGCGACGAGGTCGGCGCGCCCGCCTTTTTCGAACTCCACGATCGCGTCCTGCAGGTTTTTCACCGCCTTGCGCAAGGTGGCGGTGGCCAGGGCGTCGTCGATGGGTTTGTTTTGGTCCATCGCCGAGCGTTGGATGGCGGCGTCGGCGGTGCGCAGGATGGTGGCGCGAGCGCTGTCCTTGGCTTTCATTGCGACGATGATCTCGGCGCGCAGGTTCTCGTAAAGGGAGGCCATAAGCCGTCCACGCTGCGCCGTCTGCGCGCGCGGAGCCACAGAAAAGTCATCCCTCCTCGTCCGCCAGGCCCGCCGCCCGCGCCTCTCGGCGCTCCCCATCAAGCAGCGCGACGGCGGAGATTGTCACCAATCTGGTGACAAACCAATCGAGGGCGGCGCCCCAAAAACTGTCGCCAATTTGGTGACACTTCGGTCGAAACCGGCGCCCTGAAATTGTCACCAATCTGGTGACAAATCCCCGCACTCCCCCGCCATCTCCCGCCCGCGTCCGCGATCCGTAGCACCGCCCCGCGCTCGCACCGGCGCGGCTTGCAGGCCTCCGGGCGCGCAGGCGACAAGCCGCTCTCAGCGGCGCCCGCCCCACCCTAGCGGTCCCGATTCTCCAAGATCGAGGGCGGCGCCCCATAAACTGTCACCAATTTGGTGACACTCGGTCGAACTGCGGCCCGGAGATTGTCACCAATTTGGTGACGTTTGGATCGGCGCTAAGGCCGAGATTGTCACCAATCTGGTGACAAATCCCCCGCACTCCCCCGACATCTCCCGCCCGCGTCCGCGATCCGCGGCATCGCCCCGCGCTCGCACCGGCTCGGCGCGCAGGGTCCGGGCGCGCAGGCGACAAGCCCGCTCTCGGCGGCGCCCGCCCCACCCTAGCTGCCCCGATCCTCCACGATCGAGGGCGGCGCCCCATAAACTGTCACCAATTTGGTGACACTCGGTCGAACTGCGGCCCGGAGATTGTCACCAATCTGGTGACAAATCCCCCCACACTCCCCCGCCATCTCCCGCCCGCGTCCGCGATCCGCGGCATCGCCCCGCACTCGCACCGGCTCGGCGCGCAGGGTCCGGGCGCGCAGGCGACAAGCCCGCTCTCGGCGGCGCCCGCCCCACCCTAGCTGCCCCAATCCTCCAAGAGGCCCATCAACTCCGCACCGGCCGCGTCGGCCACCAGGCGGCCCTCGCGCGTGAGGCGCACCCGCGCCCCCTCGCGCTCCAGCTTGCCCGCCTCAGCCAGGCGCGCGAGCACCTCGTCGACCGACTCCCAGCCGACCACTCCCGCAAAACGCGCCCGCAACGCCGCGAGGTCCACGCCCTCGTTGAGCCGCAGCCCGAAGACCAGGGCATCCTCCGCGACGAGCGCGCCAGTCAGCGCCACGGCGTCCTCCGTCATGCGCTCGCCGCGCCGCACCTGCTCGCCCCACTTTTCCAGGTCGGCCGGATTGGCCCCGCGCCGGCCATCATGCTGCCCCGCAGCCGAGGGGCCGATGCCGATCCACTCGTGCATCCGCCACGTATTCAGATTATGGATGCAGACGTGCCCGGGCCGCGCGAAGTTCGACACCTCGTATTGCGCGTAGCCGGCGGCCGCCAGCTCGTCCCAGGCGCGCAGGTAGAGACGCGCCTCGTGCTCGGGATCCAGCTTCACCTTCCCCTGCGAAAGCTTCACCCAGAGCTTCGTGTCCTCCTCGAAGGTGAGGCAGTAGGTGGAGAGGTGATCGGGCGCGAGCGACACCGCCATGCGCAGATCCTCCGCCATCGCCTCCTCGTCCTGGCCCGGCAGCGCGAACATCAGGTCGAGGTTCACGCTGCGAAAACCCGCCGCGCGCACCCGCTCGTAGGCGCGCAGGACCTGCTCCCGGGTATGCTGCCGACCCAGCGCGTCGAGCAGCGAGGGCGAGAAGCTCTGCACGCCCATCGAAATGCGGGTCACGCCGATCTCCCGCAGCGCGGCCAGGCGCGCCTCCGTCACCGAGGCGGGCGCCAGCTCGACCGACCACTCCGCCGGGCCCGCCGGCCCGCAGACCTCGCGCACGCTCCGCCCGAGGGCTCGCAAATCGTCCGGCGCGAGCAAACCCGGCGTGCCCCCGCCCCAAAAAACCGTGTCGGCCGCTCGCCGCCAACGCGGCAAAGCCAGTTCCCGGCGCACGTTTTCCAGATAATCCAAGACTCCCGCGCGCGTCGGGGTCGTCTGGTAGAAAGCGCAGAAATCGCAGGTGCTGGCGCAGAAAGGCACGTGCACGTAGAGCCCCAGCGGGCTGTGCGCGAAGGCTCCGCCGAGGCGCGTCGTGTCGTCTGCGTCTATTTCCTGCTTTGCCACGGGAGAGTTGGCCATTATCGCTGTCGGCTTACTCGATACCCACCACGCGATGCACCACCAATCCGTTTTCGCCCTTCCTCGAATTCTGCGCGGCCTGTTTTGCGCCGCCGCGCTCCTTTTCCTCGCGGGCTGCGACCTGCGACTCACCGATCTCACCCCGAAGGCCCTGCCGGAGAACCCCTCCCGCATCTACACCCTCGGCCTGCGCGTCACGCCCCGCACGACCAAGGTTCTGGAGGACAGCATCCGCGCCCGCATCGTCGTCGACGGCCAGATCCACGAGATGAAGCCCAGCATCGTCGGCCGCAACAGCTTCGAGTATGAGTTCCAGCTGCCCGCCGGTCGCGACGAGCTCGCCTACTATTTCATCGTCGACTACGCCGTGGAGCACGGCGGCGGCTTCAGCCGTCGGCAGACCTTCACCGACGTCACCCGCACCCGCGTGGTCGGTCGCTACGTGATGTCGATGGAGACCAACCGCGGCCCCGTCGGCGCCCGCATCAGCGTCGTCGGCCGAGGCTTCGGCAGCGCCGATGTCGTGAAGTTCGACGACCAGCCCGTGCGCACCACCTTCGAGTCGGCCAACGCCATCAGCTTCATCGTGCCCGCCGTGGAGTCCGGCCGCAACTACCGCGTCACCCTTGAGGGCGCCGCCGGCAGCTCGCCCATCGGCACCTTCCGCGTCGACCCCGCGGTCCTCGACGTCTCCCCCGGCTCGCTCTCCCTCACCGAAGGCTCCTCGCAGCCGCTCACCTTCACCATCCCCGCCCCGGCTCCCGCCGGCGGCCAGTTGCTCGACGTGACCACCGACATCCCGGACAGCGTCATCATGCCCGAGGTCATCGTCCCCGCCGGTCAGTCCACCGTGACCGTCGATGTGCGCGGCGGCCGCCCCGGCTCCGGCCACCTCTTCCTCAAGGGCTTTGGCAACACCGGCGAGATCACGATCCCCGTGACCGTGCGTTGATCGGCCGGCCCCCGCGCCGCCGACCTCCCGTCCGCTCTCTCCTTCCAAGCGGAGCCCGCCTCGCGGCGGCTCCGCTTTTTTTGCGCCCCGCCCCGCCAGCCACGCCGGCACCGGGGCGACCGCTGCACGCGATTGGACGTGGCACGGGCGTCTCGCCCGTGGTCTGAGGAGCCCCGCGTCTCGTGGGCTGGTTTCGGCGTCCCGCCGAGACCCCGCAGGAAGGCGCTGAGCGAGACGCCCAGCGCGGCACCCGGGACGGGTGCGCTCCCCGGACCTCGGTAATTCAGGAAAATGGGCGGCCCCACATGCCTCTCGAAGCCGGCTACAGCTTCATTGGAATGCGCTAGCCGGAGCCGTTTTCGCCGGAGCCACCCGGCGAACGCTTGCGCCTGAGCTTAAGGGCCGGCTCCGCTCCCGCGATCGGCATGGGCGGCGCCGTCTCGTTGGCCGCCAGCGAGGGCAACTCCTCGACCCGCCCCCCCCGATCCCCCGGTTCGAGGGGCGAGGAAGTAGGCGCGGAAACGGCGGACGCCTCCTCCAGGTCCGCCTCGCGCCCCGGGGGCGCCCCATCCACCGCCGCCGCTTCGCCCGAAGCCGAGCTTGGCATCGGCGGCGGCATCGGCGGCGGGCGAGACGAGACCGGCTCGGGCCCGGAATTTGCCGCCGGAGCCGGAGCCGGGGCCGCGGGCGGGCGGGCGCCGCGCAGGCTGAGCGAAGGCCCCGAAGACGCCGCCTCGGCGGCCACATTTCCCGGAGCCGGGGCGCGACTCGCCCGCTCGTCTTGCATCGCCAGGGCCGCGGCGGAGCGCGCTTCCGCCATCTTTCGCTTCTCACTCTCCGGAAGCACGATCTCCTCGTCCGGCTTGGGCACGTAGCTGAGTTTCTTGGAGGCCTCGGGAGGCGGCGCGGCATCTATCCGACGATCGGCGGGATGAACGAAGTCCGCGTCGCGGGAGCTCTTTTTCATCGCCGCCTTCTGCCTGGCCCAGGCCGCACCGAGCAGCGATTGCACCGCCATCACCCCAAACCCAAAGGCGATCCACTCGAGCGCGCGGCTGTTTTGCCAAAGCAAGGACCAGGTGCCCGCCCCCGGCGGCGTGATGAGGAAGGGCACGCTCGGCTTGTCGCGAGCGGGCGCCGCTTCGCGCACGTTGGGACGCGAGGCGACATGCACTCCCGGCGCGGGCGGTCCCATGGCGCGGCCGATCAGGCGGTCGAAGGCGTTGGTGGCCTCCACCCGCACCGGCGCCCCGTCCGCGTCGCTTCGCAGTCGCACCGTGTTGGCCACCGGACGCAGCGAAAAGCGGTCGATCTGCTCGGCGGCATCGCGCGAAAGGAAGCGGATCGGGATCGTGCTGTTCGGGGCCAGTTCCTGATCCGTCTCGATCACGACCTCGTGGTCCGGCTCCAGCCGGGCCGTGTAGAGATGGATGCGCTTAAACGGGATTGGCTGGCTCCAGCGCGCCGTGCTGTAGCGCTCGCCGATCACCAGGGTCGCCTCGCGCCCGTGTTCCTCGAAATAGCGGGTGGTGTGCCAGACATTCCACCCGATGTGTCCCAGACCAAAGGCGAGCCCGGCGGCGAACAAGAGGAGGAAGAGGCGTTTCATCGGAGGATGGGGGCCTGACGGGAGAGGGAGCGGGGTGAAGGGGCGCGGGGGCGGATTCCTTTCCTTCGTGTTAAGTCCACGCCACCCGGTGGCGTCAACCGGCGCTTTGGCCGCCCCCTCCCGCGAACGAGCGTCGGCCGGGCGCGGAAAAACGTCGCGCCGCGCCGGGCTTTGATGATTTTGGCGCGCTCACCGCCGCCGCCCATGACCCGCGATCCGTCCGCTCCCCGCCCGTCTTCCCCTCTGTCAGCCAGCTCGGAAGCGGACGACGAGACCGCCTTCGCCCCCGCGCCCGCGCCCGGCGCGGGCCGCCAACTGCCCCCGCCCGTGCCGCCCGCCGAGCGCGCCAAGCCGTGGGTTCAGCTGAAATACTTCACCTTTCAGCCCGCGATCTTCCCGCGCCTCCTGGGCGAGGCTTCCCCGGACGCCCGTCCCGGGGATTTGGTCAACGTCTACGACAAAGGCGGCCAACCGCTCGGCATCGGCCTCTACAATCCCCGCGCCAAGATGGTGCTTCGCGTGGTCGCGCACGGGGCCGACGCGCTGCTCGGCGAGGCCTACTTCGAGACCGCGATCCGCCGCGCCGTCGCGCTGCGCCGCGAGATCTTCCGCCTCGACGAGACGACCGACGCCTACCGCCTGATCAACTCCGACGGCGACGGGCTCTCCGGCCTCATCGTCGACCGCTACGCCGACACCCTGCTCTGCGAGGTGACGAGCTTCGGCATGGCGCGCCGCCTGCCGGACTGGTTGCCCCTGCTCCACGAGCTCGCCGGCACGAAGTTCGCCCGCGTGCACGTCGACCACGACCTCGGCTCGCTCGAAGGCATCAAGCCGAGCTGGTTCAACGAGACCAACGCCGCCGCGCCCGCCCGCGTGAAGATCCGCGAGCACGGCGTGCGCTACGAGGTCGACTTCGCCGAGGGCCACAAGACCGGCTTCTTCTGCGATCAACGCGAGAACCGCCGCATGCTGGCCAGGTTCACCAAGGGCGCGCGCGTGCTCGACCTCTGCTGCTACAGCGCCGGCTTCTCGCTCAACGCGAAGCTCAACGGCGCCGCGGAGGACGTCACCGCGGTCGACCTCGACGAGGCCGCCGTCGCCATGGCGCGACGCAACGCCAACCTCAACCAGGCGCGTATCAAGTTTGTGCATACGGACGCCTTCGCCTACGCGCGCCAGATGGCGCAAAACGGCGAGAAGTGGGACGTCGTGGTGCTCGATCCGCCCAAGCTCATCTTCACCCGCGAGGCGGCGGGCAACGCCGAGGGGCGGCGCAAATACGAGGACCTCAACCAGCTGGCGCTCTCGCTGGTGAAGCCCGGCGGCGTCTTCGTCACCTGCTCCTGCTCCGGCCTGCTGAGCTGGGAGGACTTCGAGGAGCACGTGATCAAGGCCGCGCACCGGCTCAACCGCCGCCTGCAGTTTCTCGACCGCACCGGCGCCGGGGCCGACCATCCCGTGTATTCAAACTGCCTCGAAAGCCGCTACCTCAAGCTCCTCTGGGCGCGAGTCTGGTAGGACGTGGCACGGGCGTCTCGCCCGTGGGTTCGGAGCATGGCTTGATCTGAAGCGCTCCTGGTGTCCCGTCATCGAAGTCTCTTTAAGAATCAATTGGCCGCAAAGAGGCGCAGGGGTCGCAAAATCATCCCAAAGCTCCGGCAACTCTGCTTTTTTGCGCCTCTTGCGCCTTTTTGCGGCCATTCTCTGACCGCATTCACCCAAGTCACTTCGGTGACAGGACACTAGCGCGCCGCCCGCTCCGCCTCGTCGAGCAACCGCCGGCTCATCTCCTCCAGCTCCCGGCCCGACGCCATGTCCTGCGCGAACTCCGCGCTCGCGCGTCGCCACTCCCCCTCGCGCCCCTCGGCCAGCGCCAGCCAAGCGCGGCCGAGCGAGCCCGCCGCGTTGCGGTAAAAGGGATGCAGACGCACAAACTCGCTGGCCAACTGGCCCGAACGCGCCGTCCGCGTGGCCACCAGCCAGGCCTCCCGCCGCTCGGGCCAATCGCCGGTGGCGCTCAAGACGCGCTCCTCCTCGCGCTCCACATCCCAGGCCACCACCCGCGCCGCGCGCTCGAGGCGCAGGCGCGTCTCCGTCGGCTCGAGCAGCGGCGTCGCCCGCGCGCGCGCCAGCCGCGCGGCGTTCACCTGCCAGACCAGCTCCCACTCCCTCGCCTCCGCCGGCCTCGGCGTCAGGCGTCCGTATTCACGGGCCAATACGGCGCCGGGGGATTCGCCCACCTGGAGCGCGGTGACAAACCGCGTCCACGCTCCGCTGCGCGCCCCTTCCTCGCGCAACCAGATCCACACGCCGAAAGCTCCGCGCTCCAGCCGCGGGGCGGGCTCGCGCCCGTCCCAGAGCAGAATCTCGCGCAAGCCCGCGGCCGATCCGCCTTCGCGCATCGCCGCCTGCCACGCATCCAGCATCGCGGGCCGCTTCGCGCTCAGGGCCGCGTCTGCCGCCGCCTCGCACAACCAGGCCGGCACGCTCGCCCTCGCCGGGTCCAGCCCCACCAAGCTGGCCCGCCGCCGCAGCGCGCCCTCGGCCAGCGCCGCCAACCACAGCCGTTCGCGGGCCACGCCCGGCGCGCCGCCCGCCCGGATCCACACCGTCACCGCCCCGCCCGCGTCGCTCGTCGTGCGGTGCGCGCGGGCATCCACGCCCCAAAGCGCCTCCGGCACCAGACGGACCGTGATGGCCCCCGGCAACCTCGCGGGCAGGCCGAGCGGATCGCGCCACGCACGCCAGGCCGCCTCCCCGATCTCCGCCAGCCGCACCCCGTCCGCCCCCGGCTCCGCGATCACCTCGAAGCGACCGCTGCCCGAGGCGACGAGGCGCACCGTCGGCGCCTCTCCCCCCGAAGGCGCTCTCGCCTGCGGCTCGGCCTCGGCGCACACCACGGTGCCGACGGCGCAGAGCCAGAAGGCCGCGCCCCGGAAACCCGCGCGCCAGGCGCCGCGCGGACGCCCGCGGGCGCCCTGCCCGACCCGCACCGGTCTCATCGGCTCAAATCTTTCCCGCCTGCCCACCGTGGTCTCACGGCATAGTGATCACCAAGGCCCCGTCGCGCAGCGCGATCTCGGTGGCGTTGGCCAGGATCTTCTCCACCTCGGCCGGTTTTTGGGAGGCGCCAAAACGCGAGGCGACGATCGGCATCAAGGCCGGCACGCGATGCAGCGGGAGGGCCCCCAGATACGCCTCGCGCGCCGCGAAGCGCCAGGCGCCGCCCTCGCGCTCGAAAGCACCGCGGCCGTAGAGCACCAGAGGGACGTCGGTCCCGAAAAAGTGCAGCGTGTTGACCAGGCCGACCTGCAACTGCGGCCCGTCGATGCGGAAATTGGGCGCGCCGGCGAGGATGACCATCGTCGAGCCCTTCTTGTCCTCTTCCAGCGTGGCCTTCTCGAAGGTCGCGTCGGACCAGGCGTTCAACTCCGCCTCGGTAAACGACAGCGTGCCCCCGTCGAGCGCCTCCCGCTTGCGCTCCCAGGCGACCCCGGCGGTGGAGCCCGCCGCGCCCAGCACCAACTGCCGCGCCCCGGGCGCCGCCTCGTCCGCCGGAGCGGTGCGGAGCACCTCCACCGGCTGGACCGCGAGGTAGATCACGGCGATGAGAGCGCCGAGCACCAGACTCAGCATGGCGCCGAAAACGGCGCCGAAAATACCGGGGGGATCTCGATCATCGGAGGAGGCCATGGGGAAAAGAAGAAAGCGGAGCCTGAGGCCCGCCCGCGGGGGCGCAAGGCGACTTCTTGCCCGTGCGCAGTTCTTGCCCGGGCGGAGCCGACGCCGGACGACCGAAGGAGCCCCGGCTCAATGACGCCGGGCCGCGCGAATCGCCGCCTCGGTCTGACGGAAGATCGTGGCGTAGGTCGCGCCGAAAAGCGCAAAGGCCGTGAACAGCGTGAAGGTCATGAAGGGCAGCCCCGTGACGAGCAGGCCCACCAGGGCGAGAGTGGGCAGCAACAAGGAGGGACCGGTGGCGCGCAGCATGCGCAAGAGCACCCAGGGCCGGCAGGCGTCCCGATAATCCTCGCGCTTCTGATAGAGGTAGAGCGCCGCCGCCGTGAGCGGGAAGCAGAGCAAGAGCACCGGCATCATCGGCGTGTAGCTGAACCAGCCGGCGCCCAGCCACTTGAGCGGACGCGTGAGCATCCAGGCCATCGCCAGCGGCGCGACCGCGAACAAGGCGAAAATCACGAACGCGGCCACGCCGTTGAAGAACATGCGGCGCCAATCCTCCCACTCCGGCAGCTCCACCGGCTCGCCCCTCCGCGCCCGGTTCATCACCTCGTAGAGGTAGCCGCAGGCGAAAAAATGCAGACCGGGCACCGCCAGGAGCACCGCGCCGACCAGACACTTCAAGATCCACGAAGAGTCGGAGAAGAGACGTTTGCAAACAAGGTCGAGCGGGGGCATTGCAGCAGCGTTTTTTTCGCAAAATCCTCCGCGCGTCGATGGACTTCTCAAACAAATTAAACGCCTTGGCCGCCCGGGTCGAAGGCACGCTCGACGCGCTCGTGCCCGCGCTCCCGCCCCCGGCGCCCGCCGGCCCCGCGCGCATCCACGAGGCCATGCGCTACAGCCTGCGCGCCGGCGGCAAGCGCCTGCGCCCCGTGCTCGCCCTCGCCGCCGCCGAGCTCGCCGCCGGCGAGGCCGGCGTCGAGTCCGCCCTCCCGGTCGCCGCGGCGCTCGAATGCGTCCACACGTATTCACTGATCCATGACGACCTGCCCTGCATGGACGACGACGACCTGCGGCGCGGGCGCCCCACCTGCCACCGCGCCTTCGACGAGGCCACCGCCCTGCTCGCCGGCGACGCCCTCCTTAACCAGGCCTATCTCATCCTCGCCGAAGGCTACGCCGAGCGCCCCGTGCTCGGCCTGCGCCTCGTGCGCGAGCTCGCCGCCGCCGCCTCCGGCGCGCGCCTCGTCGGCGGCCAGATGCAGGATCTCCTCGCCGAGGGCGCCTCCGCCGCCGGCCGCCCGCCCGCCTCCGCCGGCGAGCTGGAGTTCATCCATCTCAACAAAACCGCCGCCATGCTCGAGGCCTCGCTCGTCTGCGGCGGTCTCGCCGGCGGCCTCGCCGCCGAGCCGCTCGAGATGCTGCGCCGCGCCGGCCGCCACCTCGGTCTCGCCTTCCAGATCGTCGACGACGTGCTCGACGCCACCGCCGATACCGCCGTGCTCGGCAAGACCGCCGGCAAGGATGCGCGCGCCGGCAAGACCACCTACGTGAGCCTGCACGGCCTCGACACCGCCCGCCACCTCGCCGCGGAGGAAACCGCCCGCGCCACCGACGCCCTCCGCTCCCTCCCCGGCGACTCCGCCTTCCTGCTCCACCTCGCCGACCGCATGCTCAAACGAGGCTCCTGAGCGGAGCCGGGGCCTGGAGCGAAGCGCCGTGCGCATGAGGACGGGAGGTGCGCCCCAGGCGGTCCGAGGAGCGCACCCGTGCCGGGTGCCTCCTTGGGCGTCCCCGCCCAAGGATCTCGCGTCCCGCGAGACGCGGACGCGCCCACGGGCCATCAAGCGGAAAAACCCAACCCGCCAAAACCCACCAAGACCAGGCTTAGCCGGGCTCAGCTCGCCCGTGCAGCCGCGGTGATCCGAGCTGCACGGGGACTGCCGGACCTCGGGATCAGATATGGATCGCTTCGTTGCTGGTCGCGGCGGCGGCCTCGGCGAGAGCCTCGGAGAGCGTCGGGGGGGCGTGGATCGTCTGGTGCACGTCCTCGATCGTCGCCTCGAGCTCGATGGCGAGGCCATACTCGGCAATGAGCTCGGTGGCTTCGCTGCCGACGATGTGCGCGCCGTAGATCTCGCCGGTCTTGGCGTCGGAGATCACCTTCACGAAGCCGTCGCTCTCGGCCGAGGCCACGGCCTTGCCGGAGGCGGTGAAGGGGAACTTGCCGACCTTGTAGTCGAGTTTCTTCTCCTTCGCGGCGCGCTCGGTGAGGCCGGTGGAGGCGACCTGCGGCTGGCAATAGGTGCAGCCCGGGAAGCTGTTGACGCGCTTCGGCTCGCCGTGGCCGAAGATGCCGTTGACGGCGTTGACCGCCTCGAAGGTGGCGATGTGCGCGAGCCAGGGCGGGCCGATGATGTCGCCGGCGGCGAAGATGCCCTTGATCGAGGTCTCGTAGCGGGCGTTGACCTTCACGTAGCCGCGGTCGAGCTCGACCTGGGCGCCGCGGCCGAGCACGCCGTCGATGTTGGCGACGACACCGATGGCGGAGAGCAGCACCTCGGCCTCGAGCTCGGTCTTCTTCTCGCCCTCCACGAGGTCGAGCTTCACCGAGTCTTTGCCCACGCGGAAGTTTTCGCACTTCGTGTTCACGTGGACCTTGATGCCCTGCTTGTCGAAGGCGCGGTGCACGGCCTTGGAGACCTCCTCGTCCTCGACCGGGAGGATGTTGGGCAACATCTCCACGAGCGTGACCTTGGTGCCGAGGGCGTTGAAGAAGTAGGCGAACTCCACGCCGATGGCGCCGGCGCCGACGATCACGATGGACTTCGGCTGGGTGCGGGTGGCGAGCACCTCGCGCGAGGTCATCACGCGCACGCCGTCATACTCGAGGCCGGGGATGCGGCGCATCTTGCAGCCGGTGGCGATGAGCACGTTCTTGGCCTTGAGGATGGTGCCCTTCTTCTCGCCGTCCTGGATCTCGACCATGCCGGGCGCGGGCACGTGGGCGCGGCCGATGATGTAGTCGACCTTGTTCTTGCGGAACAGGAACTCGATGCCCTTGGCCATCTGCTTGGAGACGTCGCGCGAGCGCTCCATCACGAGACCGAAGTCGAAGGAGACCTCCTTGGCGCTGAGACCGTAGGCCTCGGCCTTCTTCATCTTCACGTAGAGCTCGGCGCTCTTGAGGAGGGCCTTGGTGGGAATGCAACCCCAGTTGAGACAGGTGCCGCCCGCGCGCTCCATCTCAATGCAGGCGACTTTCTTGCCGAGCTGGCCGGCGCGAATGGCGCCCGCGTAGCCGGCCGGGCCGCCGCCGATGACGATGAGGTCGTATTCCGTAGTGGTATCAGCCATGGTAGAAAAGAGGGGGTTTCGCGCGAAAACGAAAGGGCCGACGCTCACCCGCCCCACCCTCGCCCGCAAGGGGGAAATCCGGCGCGGCCTCGGGCCGCCAAGGCCCGGCCGCGCGACGGCCCGCAAGGCGGTCCCGGACGCGAAACGCCAAAGCCTCGCGACGAGGACCTCGCCGCTGCTCGGCCAACGTTTAGGGAGGGGCGAAACCACCGCCCGCCCGCGGCGACAAGCGGCGGCGCCGGACTCAGACGTCGATCACGTCGCCGCCGCGGTCACGGCCGATGGCTCGCGGCGCGCTGCGGGGACCCTCGCCCCCCGTGCCGCCACCGCCGCCGAAGCCGCCGCCCGCTCCGGGGCCGCCGCGACCGCCGGGACCGGGCGGCTGTTTCATGACGATGGTCATGGCGAAGTTGGTCAGACCCACGATCACGGCCGCCCAGAACGCCGCCCAGAAACCGGTGACCTCAAAGCCCGGCACGATCGCGCCGACGAGCAGGAAGAGCAGGGCGTTGATCACGATGAGCCCGATGCCCATCGTGAGCACGATGAAGGGCAGCGTGAAGAGCACGAGCAGCGGACGCAGGACCGCGTTGAAGAAGCTCAGCAACACCACGACCACGAAGAGCGTGAAGCCGTCGTCGCAGCGCACGCCGCCGACAAGCTTCTCGGCCAGCGTCACCCCCAAGGCGAGCACCAGCCAACGCACGATCAGGGCGAAGAGCGGACGACTTTGCATCTGGCGCACCTTCCGGCCAAAAAAGCGCGCGGCAACGAAAAACCCCGCGTTGCCTCCGGCCGCCGCCGCCGCCAATCAGGTGCTTTCCCGATGACGACCAAGCAGCGCCTCGACCTAATCGAACGCTACATCCGCGAGCACAAATACGCCGACCTGCACACCCTCGCGTCTCGCTGCGGGACCTCCCTTTCCACGATCCGGCGCGCGCTCGACACGCTCGAGGCCCGCGGAGTGCTGCGCCGGCACCACGGCGGCGCCACGCTGATCGAGACCGATGAGCGCGCCCGCGAGTATGACTTCATCGCGCGCGACCAGCGCCAGGCCGCCGAGAAGCACGCCATCGCCCGCCGTATCGCCGATCTCGTGCAGCCGGGCATGACCGTCATCCTCGACGGCGGCACGAGCGTCTACGCGGTGGCCCGCCTGCTCGTGACCAAGCGCCTGCAAGTCATCACCAACTCGCTCCCCATCGCCGCGCTCTACGCCGACCTCGGCTCGCTCGAGACCATTGTCACCGGCGGCGGTATCGACAGTCGTCTGGGCGTGCTGGTGGGCCCGCTCTGCGAACAGTCGCTTGGGCAAATCCACGCCGACCTGGCCATCCTCGGTGGCGCCGGGGTCACCGAAGCCGGCGTGTGGAACCACAACGCGCTCATCGTCGCCACCCAGCGCCGGATGATCGCGGCCGCCGAGCGGACCGTGTTTGCCATCGACGGTTCCAAATTCGGGCGCAAGGCGCTGGCCCTCACCACCCCCTTCGAGCCTCGCCTCACCGTCGTCACCGACCGCGCTCCCGCGCCCGCCGTGGCCGCCTCGATTCGCGCGGCGAAGGCGAGCTTCGAGGTCGCGCCCGGCGAGTAGACGCGCACCCAGCGACGGGATTGGTCGTCTCCCCCCGCCTCAAGCCGGCACCGCCGAGGGCACCAAGGGCCCCACGCCGCGGCGCCGCGCCAGCCACGCCTTGGGGTAGCTCAAGAGAGGGCGCTCCACCCACTGATACATCACCGATCCCACCACTATCGACAACACGAAGAACGACACGACCCTCACCGGGACGGGCAGATCGAGCCGAGCCACCCCAAACACGACGAAGGGTTGAATCAGATACAGGGAATACGACGCCGTCCCCAACCACACCAGAAAGCGCGGCCAACGCACCTTGGTCTCCGCCGCGTAAAAAAGCGCGAACACACATACCGCCAGGCCGCCCCAGATCAGCGCACGCGCGAAGCCGAGGAAATGGTGACCGATCACCTCCGTCGGGTAACCAAGATAACTCGTGAACCAAAGCCCGGAGCCAAACAGCGGCAGGCCCAGGCAGGCCGCCCACGCGAAACGCCGGATCCGCTCGCGGTAAACATACAGGGCGCAACCGGCCGCAAACTCCACGACCAGCGGGCTGAAAAGAAAGCGCGGCAACAACCAGGTCGCCTGATACAACAGCCCCACAAGCACGCTTCCGGCGGTCAACACACCCGCGCAGATCACCGCCGCCCGCGCCTTCGAAAAGAGCCCGATCGCCAGCGCCACCAGCGAGTAGAACCACATCTCATACGCGATGCTCCATCCGTAGGGATGAAAGGTTCCGGAATAGGTGCTGATGTCCAATACCGGCACGAAGAACAGGCTGTTGACCAGTTCCGGCGCGGGCACGCCCTCGCCTGAGGCGATCCGTTTCGCCACGAAAAGGGAGGACACGATCAGATACAGAGGCAGGACCCGCAAGCAGCGGTCCCGCATGAAAGTCCAGGCCCCCGCCGCCCGCTCCGCCGACATCGCGATCACAAAGCCGCTGATCACGAAAAACACATCCACGCCAAACGCCATCATCGCCGCATCCCAGCCGGCTGGCACCTCGGAATCGGCCAGCACCAACTTCGAATGCGCGCCCATGACCAGGAACGCCGCGACAAAACGAAGGACTTGCACGCTTTCCAAGTGGGAGCGAGAGCGCGGGGCCGGGGTGAATTGGGTATTCATGGGTGCGACTGTATTGAGGTTTTCGCTTCAGGTGCATTGCCGGCGGCCCGGGTGGGAGGCTCAAGCAGATCCCCCGCGACCACGCCCCAATCTCCCATGGTCGTCTCATCTCGGGACCACCGGGGCGGCTTACCGAGTTTTGCGGGGAGCGGCGCGGAACCGCGCCCGTCTTCCATGACCGCGGCCCGACCAATCCCCGCGTGGTTCGGCAGCAAATTTCCCGGGATCGCGCGGTGACGCCGCGATGCGACCCGGACAATTGAACGATCCTGGCTCAGCCTTCGCTCCGCGCCCCGGCGGCGGCGCCGACCGCCTCGGGGCGGCCCTCCGCCCCCGACGGCGCGGGCAGCTCGATCCAGAAACGGCTGCCCCCGCGCCCTTCGGAGATCAGGCCGATGCGCCCGCCCATCCGCTCCACCGCCTTCCGCACGATGGCCAGGCCGATGCCGGTCCCCTCGTATCCACTTTTTGGATTCACCCGCTCGAACATGCCCCAGATCTTGCGCTGGTGCTCGGGCGCGATGCCGATGCCCCGATCCTCGACCCAGAGGCGCGTCCAGCCCTCCAGACGCTCGGTGCGGATGCGCACCCGGGGTCGCTCGCCCCGGGGCACGAACTTGAGCGCGTTGCCCACCAGATTGGAGAGCGCCTGCATCAACAACGGCTCGTGGCCCACGACATCGTCCAGCGGATGCTCCACCTGGATCTCGGCCCCCGTCTTGCGCGGCTCGACGTATTGCTGGAGGCAGTCCGCCACCAGGCGCTCGGTGGAGATCAACTTCGGCGGCGCCTCGGCCCGCGCCACCCGGCTGTAGGTGAGCACGTCCTGCGTCAGCCGGTCCATCCGCGTGCTCGCCGCGACGATGCGCCGCAGGTGCTCGCGCCCGACCTCGTCGAGCCTCTCCGCATAATCATCGAGCAGGGCCTGCGCGTAGCCCTGCATCGCCCGAAGCGGCGACCGCAGATCGTGCGAGATGCTGTAGGAAAACTCCTCCATCTGCTCCACCGCCTCCCGGAGCGAGGCGGTGCGCTCCCCGACCAGGCGCTCCAGCTCGATCCGGCGCTCGGCCAGGGTCTCGCGCGCCTTCACGATCTCGGTGATGTCCGTGCTCGTGGCGATCCACATCGAGACGCCGCCCCGCTCGTCGTGCATCGGCCGGGCGTGGGTGAGGTGCCACCGATACTCGCCGTCCCGGCGCCGCAGCCGGTGCTCGATGTGCAGCGGGCTGCCGGTCTCCAAGCAGCGACTCCACTGGGCCAGATGTCGTTCCCGATCCTCCGGGTGCAGGATGTCGATCCAGCCCTGCCCCAGCATGCGTTCCGGCTCGATGCCGGTGAATTCCGGCCACTGTCGGTTCACATAATCGACCCCGCCCTCCCGGTTCGTGGTGCAGACCTTCTGGGGCATCGCCTCGGCCAGGAAGCGGAAGCGCCCCTCGCTCTCGCGCAGGGTTCGGATGGCCCGCGCTCGCTCCATCGACTCCCAGGAACGGGACGCGACCATTTCGACCAAGGCCACCTCGTCCGGCCCCCAGCTTCGGGGCGAGCGATCGCGCGCCGTCATCACCGCGATCAAGCGCCCGGACCGGTGCAGAGGCGTGCTGAGCAGGGCCCGCGTGCCGGCTTCGCGCCAGGCCTGGCGCTCGAGCGCCTTGAGACGCGGATCGGTCTCGGCGTCGTTCACCACAAAGGTGTCCCCGCGCGCCAGGTGGCGCGCGCAGTCTTCCCCGAATCGCGCGAAATCCGCCCCGGCCCCCGCCGGCCCCCGGGCATGCCACGGAGCCTCCTCGGGCACGACCAACTCCAGCTTGCATGTTTGGGCGCCGAGCTGCCGGCAGAGCAACTTCGCGGCGGCCTCCGCCACCTCCTCCGGCGCGGCCAGTCGCTGCGTGGCCCCGCCCAGCTCGACCAAGGCCCGCAGGGTATGCTCCCGCCGCTTCTCGGAGGTGATGTCCTGCACGGCACCGATGAAACGCCGCGCCGGCGGGGACTCGTGCCCGGCGCCGTGCTCCAGGTAGGCGCGCCCGCTCAGCCTCAGCCAACGCTCCCGGCCGTCGGGACTCGATTGGCCCCGGCACTCCACTTCGCAGCGCCCGGCGCCGCCCGGCTCCATCGCCGCCCGCAGCGCCTCGCGCACCCGGCTGCGGTCGTCCGGATGGGGGAGCCCGGCGAAGACGTTCTCCACGTCGCGCGTGTCGGGCGGGGGCTCGCCCAGCAATTCCCGGCAACGAGCGTCCCAGTGGAGCTCGCCGCTCCGCGGATCCAGATCCCAGGCGCCCAGCTGCGTCGCCTCCACCGCCAGGCGCCAACGCTCCTCGCTCGCCCGCAGCTCGTCCTCGGCGCGGCGCCGGCTGGTGACGTCGTGAAACACGAGCACCACGCCCGTGAGCCGGCCGTCCTTGGCCCGGATCGGCGCGGCGCTGTCCTCGATCGGCACCCGCCCGCCGTCGCGACGCAACAACACGGTGTGGTTGGCCAGCTCGACGGTGACGCCGTCGCGCAACACCGTGTCGACGGGGTTGGGCACCGCTTGTTCGGAATCCTCGTTGAGCAAGGGCACGACGTCGCCCAGGGGACGCCCCAACGCCTCCTCCTGCGACCAGCCGCTCAGCTGCTCGGCCACGTGGTTGAGAAAAGCCACCCGCCCCCGCTCGTCGGTCGCCACCACCGCATCGCCGATGCTGGCGAGCGTGACCCGCAATTGCTCGCGGTGCCGGGCCAGCTCCTCGCCCCGGGCGCTGGCTTGGGCGACCGCGCGCGAGAACGCGTGGGCCACCACGCCCAGGGCCACGCTCAAGGCCAGCCCGGCCACCAGAATCCAGAGCGCGAGCGCCGCCCCCGGTCCCCGCTCGAAACCCGGCAGCGTCTCGTAGACCGCGCGCCACTCGCGGTCCGCGACCGCGAGCGTGCTGGCGCGGGAAAAACGCGGGGAGCCGTCGTCGGGCGGCGACGAACGATGGATGAGCCGTTCGGGATCGGGCTCGGCCCCGTCGTGCACCGAAAGCCGCAGACGGGACATTTGCTCGCGGCTCAAGATCCCCTCGAGAAGATCGCCGACGCGAAAAGGGCTGTAGACGAAGCCCAGGATCTGCTCCCGCCGCTCCTCCAGGCTGGCGGGGATGCCTCCGTCGCGGTAGACCGGGACGTAGATCAGGAACCCGGTTTGTTTGTCCGGCTCGATCTCTTGCACCAGCATCACCGGCCCGGTGGCGGCGGGGCGGGCCTCGTCCCTCGCCCGCGCCATCGCGGCCCGTCGTTCCGGGTCGCTATACATGTCGAAGCCCAGCGCGTGCTGGTTGCGACGGTCCAGGGGCTCCAGGTAGAAAATCGGGAAGCGCTCCTCCCTCTCCCCGGGCGGGCGGAGGGCGAAGCCGGGGAAAACCTCCTCCCGCGCGCGACGCTCAAAGTCGTCCGTTTCCCCCGGCCGCAGTCGCTTGGCGTAGCCGATGCCCTGGGCTCCGGGGTAGTAGGTCGGCAGGTCGATCCGCTCCGCAAAGGCGCGAAACTCGGCGGCGCTCACGTCCCGGCTGGCGGCGAAAAGACCGGCGCCCGCCCGCAGCATGCCCACGTAGAGCTGAAGCCGCGCCTCGATCTCGGCATCGGCCCGCTGCACCATGCCGTTGAAGCGAGAACGATCCCGGGTCTCGTTGCCATCCCACGCCGACCACGCGAGCACCGCGGTCATGAGCAGGCCGGCCAAGACCACGAGGCCGGGCCAGAGCCAGGCGGGGCCGTGGCCTGGCGTGACGCCGGGTGATCGGTCTAGCGGAGGGCGAAGCATCGGAGGCGGGGGTTGGAGGGACCAGGAGGGGCGCGTCCGGCGAGCACAATGCAGGGTGGAAGTCACGGAGCACAAACGGCGTGCGCTCCCGGCTTTTCCGGAGAGAGCGGGGGGAAACTCCCGGAGCCTCACCGGGAACCACTCGGTCGACGGGGCGGGACTTCCCGAGGGCACGGGGCCTTGTTCCACGCAGGGTCGCACCCCAGCCTCGGAGCGCCATGCTTCGCCAAGGACTCCTCAACCCCGCGCTCCTCGGTTTGCTCGCCCGGGTGCGCCACACCAACACCCTTGTCATCGCCGACCGCGGCTTCCCTTCCTGGCCCGGCCTCGAGACGGTCGACCTTTCGCTGATCGACGACGTGCCCACCGTGGCCCAGGTGCTCGCCGCCCTCCGCGCCAATTTCGTCATCGGCCGCGTCTTCGCCGCCCGAGAGTTGCACGAGGCCAACACCGCCTCGCCCGAGCCGCTCGCCCGCCACCTCGCGGCGCTGGACGGCCTGCCCCTCTTTCTCGAGCCGCACCTCGAGTTCAAGCACGTCAGGCGGGACGCCCAGGCCCCTCCAAACCCAGGCTACGGCTTCATTTCAAATGACAGGTCCCCGACCTGTTCCACAGCGAAGGCCGGAGGTCCGCTCTCACTTTGGGATGGATTCGCGGCCGGGCCTCGGGTGGATTCTCCCTCCCTTATGAACCCTGTTCTCAAGCTGCTCCTCGAAGGTGGCCGGCTGACGACCGCGCAGATGGCGCAGGTCGCCGGCCTTTCCGTCGCCGAAGTCGAACAGCACCTGGAGCAGCTGAAAAAAGATAAAATCTTCCTCGGCTGGCGTCCGGTGCTCGATCTCTCGCGAGACGCC